>NZ_JBJDRH010000001.1:0-535096 GCF_044987465.1 Microbacterium sp. ZW T6_19
CCCGCTTCCCCTCCCGCCCCCGCTCAGGCGACCTGAGGCTCGGGCATCCGCTCCTTCCGGTCGCGATTCGTGCCGCTTGACGTGCCTCCGAGCGGCACGAACTGCGACCCGAACGGCGTCAGGTCGGCGATCACGACGGCACCGTGCGTGCGTGCGGCGGAGGCCAGCGAACGCACGAGTGCCACGGTCGACGGCGTGCGGATCCACGTCTCGCCGGTGACGGCTCGCTCGATCAGGGCGAGCGGATGCTGCAACGCCACGTCGTGCTGACGGGAGTCGTCGGCGAGCCATTCGACGAGCTCGGCGATGGTCCAATCGGGGCTGATTGGCGCAAGAACCGACGCTTCTGTGGCGATGGGGATGCTCATTGGTCCAGAATCGAGCCTCATGGGCATCACGGACAGGGCCAATTCGCGCCGCGTGGATCAGCGATCGGCAGATGGACCACTCGTGCACGCCGGCGATGTCTCGGTCGAGCGTCTCGCCGCACGCCTCGGCCGCTGGACGCAGGGCGACGGCACGCTGGCGTCGCGCCTGTCGCAGGCCGTCGGCGCGCTGATCGCCGGGGGTGAGCTGCGCCCAGGAGACCGGCTGCCCGCCGAGCGCGCGCTCGCCGCGGTGACGTCGGTTTCACGGGGCACGGTGGTCGCCGCCTATTCCGATCTCGCCGACGATGGCCTCGTCGAGCGCCGCCAGGGCAGCGGTACCCGGGTCGCCGGGGCTGCGGCATCCGCCGTTCCGATGCAGCGACCAGGACGCGGCGAGGCCCTGTTCTCCGCGCTGCCGAACGCGATCGACCTGTTGCGCACGGTGCCGCAGATACCCGACCTCGCGGTGCAGCTGATCACCGCGCACACCCCCAGGCTCGACCTCGCGTTGCTCCCGGAGACCGATCCCGCCGGCCTCGCCGCCCTGCGCGAGCAGATCGCCGAGCTGTTCCGCGCCGAGGGCACGCCGACCACGCCCGAGCAGATCCTCGTCACGCACGGCGCGCAGCAGGCGATCAGCCTCGTCATCAACGCCCTGGTGGCGCCCGGCGACGTCGTGCTCGCGGAAGAGATCACCTGGCCGGGTGTCACCGACTCGGTCGGCCTGCGCGGCGGCGTCGTGCACGGCATACCGATGACCGCCGACGGGCTTGACGTCGACGCGCTCGAGATCGCGATGGCCAGGCTGCGACCCGCCCTCGTCGCTCTCAACCCGCATCACCAGAACCCGACCGGAACCCGTCTTCCCGCTCAGGCGCGGCATCGCGTCGCGGAGCTCGCCGCGCAGTACGGGGTGCCGGTGATCGAAGACCGCGTCGTCGCCGGGATCTCGTTCGACGGGGTCGTGCCGCCGTCTCTCGCAGCGGAGCGGCCCGACGCTCCCGTGATCGTCGTCGAGTCGGTGTCGAAGTGGGCGTGGGCGGGGCTCCGCATCGGCTGGCTGCGCGCCGACCCCGTGCTGGTGCGGCGGCTGCGCGGTGCACGCCAGCTCGCCGATCAGTCCACGAGCGTTCCCGCCCAGCTGCTCGCGATGGATCTGCTCGCGCACGCCGACGAACTGCGCCGGCAGAACAGCCGCGTGCACCACGCGCGGCTTCGACTGCTGCAGTCGCTGATGGCGGAGCACCTGCCCGACTGGACGACCGTGCCCCCGCGGGGAGGCCTGTCGCTGTGGGCGCAGCTGCCGATCGGCTCGGCTGCAGCGCTCGCGAGGGTCGCGGCAACTCACGGCGTCTCGGTCGCGGGCTCGGCTGCGTTCGCAGCATCCGTCGCCCCCGACGATCACATCCGCATCCCGTTCACGGCCCCTGACGAAGTGCTGACCGAGGCGATCGCCCGGCTGGGGGATGCATGGCGGGAGTATCGGGCGACCTTGTGAGTCGTGACCGACCCCGGGGGCTTTGACGGCCGGTAGCGTGGAATCATGGTCAACTATCGCTATCTCGGCAACAGCGGTCTCAAGGTCTCTGAGATCACCTACGGCAACTGGGTCACGCACGCCTCGCAGGTCGGCGACGACGCGGCGGTCAAGACGGTGCACGCCGCTCTGGATGCCGGCATCACCACATTCGACACCGCAGACACCTACGCCAACACGGCCGCCGAGGTCGTGCTCGGCGACGCGCTGAAAGGCCAGCGCCGCGAGGGCCTGGAGATCTTCACGAAGGTCTACTTCCCGACCGGCCCGAAGGGGCCGAACGACACCGGTCTCTCGCGCAAGCACATCCTCGAGTCGATCAACGGCTCCCTCACTCGACTCGGCACCGACTACGTCGATCTGTACCAGGCGCATCGCTTCGACTACGAGACCCCGCTGGAGGAGACCTTCCAGGCCTTCGCCGACGTGGTCCGCCAGGGCAAGGCGCTGTACATCGGCGTCTCGGAGTGGACCGCGGAGCAGCTGCGAGATGGCCACGCCCTCGCGAAGCAGCTGGGTGTGCAGCTCATCTCGAACCAGCCGCAGTACTCGATGCTGCACCGCGTGATCGAGGGCAAGGTCGTGCCGGCATCCGAGGAGCTCGGCATCTCGCAGATCGTGTGGTCGCCCATGGCGCAGGGCGTGCTGAGCGGCAAGTACCTGCCCGGTCAGCCGGTGCCCGATGGGTCGCGCGCGACAGACCCGCACTCCGGTGCCGACTTCATCAAGGGCTTCCTGCGCGACGAGATCCTCGAGGCCGTGCAGCGGCTCAAGCCGATCGCGGCCGAAGCGGGCCTCACGATGCCGCAGCTCGCGATCGCCTGGGTGCTGCAGAACCCGAACGTTGCCGCTGCCCTCGTCGGAGCATCGCGCCCCGAGCAGCTCGCCGACACGGTCAAGGCATCGGGCGTGAAGCTCGACGCCGACACGATGGCCGCGATCGACACCGCTCTCGGCGACGTGCCGAACCGCGACCCCGAGGACACGTACTCGGTGTCGCCGAAGGCTCGACTGGTCTGACGCGGATCCTCGCACCGAGACCCCCATCTATCGCCGAGACCCCCACCTGCTGACGTCAGCAGGTGGGGGTCTCGGCGGTAAGTGGGGGTCTCGAGGTATTTGCGGACTCAGCCGACCGTGATGTCGACCTGGATCTCGCTGGCCAGGCGCTCGAGGTCGGCCTGCAGGGTCTCGAGGTCGACGGATGCCGGCACCTTCGCGGTCACGGATGCTTCGAACAGACGCCCGCCCGCCATCGCGGCGTCGCGAGTCTCGGTCGCCAGCTCCTCGATGCTCAGCGCATGGGCGTTCAGCACCCCGGAGATCTCGCGCACGATGCCGGGGCGGTCGTTGCCGAGCACCTGGATCCCGAGCAGACGGTCATCGGATGCCACGTCATCCGATCCGGTGTGCACCGCCACCGTGAGCAGCCCCTCGAGCGCGTGCAGCGCCTGTTCGAGTTCGGTCGCCCGGTCGGCCGCGACCGAGACCTCGATGACGCCGGCGAAGGTGCCGGCGAGCTCAGCCAGGCTGCTGTTCTCCCAGTTGCCGCCGTGCGCGTCGACGACATCGGCGACGGCGGCGACGAGGCCCGGACGGTCTGCACCCGCGACGGTGAGGATCAGAGTTGTCATGGCCACAGCGTAGCCCCGCCGATTCACTCCACCCAGTCGCCGGTCTCGAGGAACCGCTCGAGCCGTGCGCGGTGCGGCGCGAGATCCCACCCCTGCTCGGCGACCCACTCGTCGGAGTAGTAGGTGCCGGCGTAGCGGACGCCGCTGTCGCAGATCAGCGTGACGACGCTTCCTGTCTCGCCCGCCGCCCGCATGCGCGCGATCAGCTGGAACGCGCCGTACAGATTCGTGCCGGTGGAACCGCCCGCCCAGTGCAGCGTGCGCTCCTTCAACAGCCGGATCGCGGCGATCGAGCCGGCATCCGGGATGCGCAGCATCTCGTCGATCACGCTCGGCACGAACGAGGGCTCGACGCGTGGGCGTCCGATGCCCTCGATGCGGCTCGGGCGTCCGGCCGGAGCATCCGTCGTCCCGGCCCAGCCGTCGTAGAACGCCGAGCCTTCGGGATCGACGACCGCGACCTGCGTCTCGTGCCTGCGGTACTTGACGTACCGGCCGAAGGTCGCACTGGTGCCGCCGGTGCCCGCCCCGACGACGATCCAGCGGGGGATCGGATGCCGCTCCTGCGACAGCTGGCTGAACACGCTCTCGGCGATGTTGTTGTTGCCACGCCAGTCGGTCGCGCGCTCGGCGAACGTGAACTGATCGAGGTAGTGGCCGCGGCAGTCGCTCGCGAGTCGCCTGGCCTCGGGGGAGATGTCCTCCGCGCGGTCGACGAAATGGCAGCGGCCGCCGTAGAACTCGATGAGGTCGATCTTCTCCTGGCTGGTCGAGCGAGGCACCACGGTGATGAACGTCAGTCCCAGCATCCGCGCGAAATACGCTTCTGACACGGCGGTCGAGCCGCTCGATGACTCCACGAGCACTGAGTCCTCGGTGATGCGTCCGTTGACCAGCCCGTAGAGGATCAGCGAGCGCGCGAGGCGGTGCTTGAGGGAGCCGGTCGGATGCACCGACTCGTCTTTCAGGTACAGGTCGATGCCCCACTGCGCAGGCAGCGGGAACAGATGCAGGTGCGTGTCGGCGCTGCGGTTGGCATCGGCCTCCAGCAGGGCGATCGCGGTGCTGGTCCAGGAGGTCATGATCTCGAGGGTACTCGGCGGGTCAGGCTGACGCGGCCTGCCGCAGCCAGCGTTCGACTCCGGCGATGTGCGCGGTCGTGAGTGAGGTCGCGAGCGCGGCGTCGTGCTGCGCGATCGCGTCGGCGATCGCGCGATGCTCCGAGAGCGTGCGCTCGACCGCGCCGCCTTCGGTGAGTCCGCGCCAGACGCGCGCGCGGACCGTCTGGCTGCTGAGGTGCTCGATCAGGCTCGAGAGGTAGGCGTTGCGCGCCATCCCCACGATCTCGCGGTGGAAGCGGATGTCGTGCTCCACGAGTTCTTCGATGCCGACCGAGGCGTCCACCCCGTCGACCTCCTGTACGAGTTCGGCGATCTCGTCGTCGGTGCCGAGCGTGGCCGCGAGACCCGTGGCCTGGGACTCCAGCATCCGCCTGACCGCGAAGATCTCGAGCATCGAGTCGTCGTCATGCATGTCGACGACGAACGCGATGGCCTCGAGCAGCAGGTGCGGCTCGAGGCTGGTGACGTAGGTGCCGTCGCCGCGGCGCACATCGAGAACTCGGATGACTTCGAGCGCCTTCACTGCTTCGCGCATGGAGTTGCGACTCAGGCCGAGGCGCTCGGACAGCTCTTTCTCGGGGGGCAGGCGGTCGCCGGGGCCGAGCTCGCCCGACACGATCATCGCCTTGATCTTCTCGATCGCCTCATCTGTCACTGCCATGGCGTCATCCTCGCACATTGATCGGATGTCTGAGGCAAGATGGGAGCATGCGCGTTGTCGACAGTCATCTGCACCTGTGGGATCCGTGGACGCTCGAGTACGACTGGCTGGAGGGCCCGATGGCCGCCCGCTTCGCCGAAGACGAGCTCTTCGAGGAGCAGCTGCCCGGCGTCACCGAGGAGGTGTCGATCTTCGTGCAGGCCGGGACGGTCGAGCGTGCGTTCCTCGACGAGGTGGCGTGGGTCGAGAGCGTCGCGGATGCCGCGGGCGTCGTCGCGATCACGGCGGGCGCTCGGCTGGACTCCGGTGCAGCGACGGCAGAGCATCTGGAGCGCCTCGCCGCGCACGAGCGCGTCATCGGCGTGCGGCACCTGCTGCAGGACGAGCCGCACGGAACCGCCTCTTCGCCGGCATTCGTCGACGGGGCGAAGCTGGTCGCCGCGCGCGGATGGACGTTCGACGCCTGCGTGCGGGCGGAGGGGATCTCTGATGTCACGGCGCTCGCCGACGCCGTGCCCGAGCTGCGGGTCGTGCTGGATCATCTGGGCAAGCCTCGGGTCGGGACGGATGCTGCGCCGCTGCGCCCCTCGGCGGAATGGCTGCGAGACGTGCACGAGCTCGCGGCACGGCCCCTCGTGCATGCGAAGCTGTCGGGGCTGCCGGCAGAGGCCGGAGGGTGCTGGACCGAGGCGCAGCTGACTCCGTTCCTCGACGCCGCTCTCGAGGCGTTCGGTCCCGAGCGGCTGATGTGGGGGAGCGACTGGCCGGTCTCGTCGTTCGACACCGCGTACCAGCCGGGCGGTCGCGCCCGCTGGTTCCGGTTCGTCGCCTCGTGGGCGCAGTCGCGCGGAGTCTCGTCTGACGGACTGTTCTGGTCGACGCCGCTCGCCTTCTACGGCATCCGCTGACCCACCCGCCTGCCGGCGGCGTCCTCCCGTCGCAGAAGATCACGGTTGTGCGGCGCGATACCGGGATCTTTCGCGACGGGAGCGGAGCCGTCAGTCGTCGAGAAGCAGGCCGCGGTAGAGGCGCGGAGCGCCGTCGAGCGTGAGCTGCGCCTGTCCTCCTGCACAGGCGATCTGTCTCGTGCGGCCGAAGGCATCCGTCTCCGTCACGAGTGACGCGGCCGGGAGCGAGACCTGCGTCTTGGTCGGCCACGGATCCTGCCACATCTCGGGTGCGGGGAAGCGCCAGTCGGTCCGCGTGCCATCCGTGTTCAGGATGTAGCCGTCTGCACGGTTCCACAGCACGGCGAGCGGGCCGTCCGGCGTGGAGAAGAGCAGACCGTGCGTCGTGCCGTCGTCGAGGTGCACCCAGCGGACGAACGTCGCCTGGTCGAGAGCGCGGGCGGCCGTCGCGTACGCGAGCAGCGACGGCTTGGGCCCGAGATCGCGGTTCACGAGCCCGAAGTGGTACTCGACATCGTCGGGGCTCGCCCCCATGGGGCTGATCGTGTACGAGTCGAAGAACTGGTACCAGCACACCGCGCGCACGCCCTCTGCCTTGGCGAGCGCGAGCGACAGCAGCACGTTCTCGGCGGCATGCCGGTAGGTGTCGTTCCACCACGCGTTCGGCCGCGTGCACGCATAGGCCTCCGTGAGCCAGATCTCCTTCTCGCCGTACTCCGCCATCAGCTCCTTGAGTTGACGGAGTCCGCCGAGGAAGTTCCAGTAGGCGCCCGTGGCTCCCGTGCCCCATTCTCCGCCCTCGCCATCGGGGATGAAATCGGGTGTGAAGTTGCCGCGACCCGGGTGGAAGGCGATGCCGTCGACGAGGTCCCAGCCGCCCGCCGCGTGGAAGGCCTCGATCCATGGGCGGTCCATGCCGGCGAGTCCGTTGTTCATGAGCTGGAAAGCGCCGCCCTGCGCCGCCCGCGCCGCGTGGACCGGCTTGAGCACGCGCTCGACGTACCCTGGGGCGGCGTCGCCCGTGTTGAAGGGGCGATTGAGCTCGTTGCCCACTTCGAACCACGAGGCTCCGGCGGCGCTCGCCGTGGTGCAGCTGGCCTCGGCCCACGCGACCAGCGCAGCATCCGTCGCCGTGATGTCGGGCTGGAGCTCGAGGTTGTGGTCCATTCCGCGGGCGTCGTACGACGACGGGGGCAGGCCGGGGCCGCCGTCGTAGGCGATCCGCACCCACTGGATGCCCACCTTCTGCCAGAGATCCAGAGTCGCCTGTTCGCCGGCGTTCAGCAGCCACGGGTAGTTCGCGATGCCGAACATGCTCGACGACCCGGCTGAGTAGGCGAAGGGGGTGAGCGCTGCCAGCGTCGTTCGCGCGAACGCGGTGTCGCCCGATGCGGCCGTCGCCGTGGCTTCGAGCAGCACCATTCCCTGCGCCTCGAGCGGCACCGAGATCGTCGCGTCGGCGGCTGACAACGCGGCGACCGTGAGCGAGGTCGTCCCGGAGGACACGACCGCGCCCTGGTCGGTGCGCGCCCACCAGGAGAGGGCGAAGACCTCGTCGCTGCTCCGTGCATTCGTGACGGTCACGGTCGCTGCGGCATCGCCGGCTGCATCCCACACGTTGTAGGGGCGGGTCGTCGAGAGCTCGACCGCCATGCCGTCTCCGCGTCCGATGGCGGCTCCTGACGCCGGCCGCGCCTCGGTGAGGATCAGGCTCGCCGAGGTGGCCGCCGTCGTCGCATCCACCTGAGTTCCCGGGGCGTGCACCCAGGTCGCGGTCGTCCACGCCTTGCGGCTGGAGTCCAGGAGGAGCAGACCGTGTCCGGATGCCCAGGACGAGCGGTAGACGACACCGGTCGGCACCTCGTAGGGGATTCCGCCTGCGCCGTCCCGCTGCCACTCCGACGTGGGGATGTACTCGTCGGGAGCGGTGGGTGCGGTCAGGGCGCGGCTGAACATGAACCCGGCAGGATTGAGCGTCGCCGAGCCCGACACGGTCCATTCCAGGTGGACCTGAGCGGTCTGCACGCGGATGAGTGCAGAGACGACGACTCCGCCGGCGGATGCGGGCATGGTGTACTCCATGCGGATGGCAGGCTGCCCGTCGGCGCTGGTCAACGATGGGGTGCCGCCCGTGGACGTCTGGATGCCGTACACGGTGTCTTTGGTCTGGAAGCGGGAGCCTGCCATGAGCAGAACTCCGGCGCCGGAGTAGACGGCGATGCGACCGCCGACAGAGGCCACCACGCGGATGCCGTCGGCGGTGAGCGTGACGTCGCCGGCGGCGGCGGCCGCGCTCACGACGCTCGGCGGCAGCACGATCAGTGCTCCCGCGAGGATGCCGGCGCCGAGGAAATGGCGGCGGGACAGGTTGAGGTGCAGGGGATCAGGGGACATCATCGTCCTTCCATGATGATAGGGATTATCACAGCACTATGCACCGAGGTGGGTTTCCTGCACAAGTGTTTGACAAGGATCCGGTGTGGTCTGTTATCGTCAAGTTCGGATTCTGATAATCCGAACTATCAGGAGAGGTCGATGACGACGAACAAGAACGGGCGAGTCACCCAGCGCGAGATCGCGAAGATCGCCGGCGTGAGCCAGGCGACCGTGTCGATGGTGCTGAACGACAGGGATTACTCCAACGTCCGCATCCCCGAGGCGACGAGAGCGCGCGTGATGCGCGCGATCGAGCAGACCACGTACGTCGCCGATCCGGCCGCTCGCCGGCTCGCCGGGCTCGACAACAAGATCCTGGGCATCTTCACGTACGAGCCGGCGCTCTCCGCCGAGAGCATGGACTTCTACGGGCCTCTCCTCAACGGCATCGAGCGCGCGGCCGAGCGGCTGAGCTGCGATCTGCTGTTCTTCACCGCCTCTCCTCTCGTCGACGGGTCGCGGAGCCTCTTCCACAAGAACACGCGGTTCCGTCTGGCCGACGGCTGCCTCCTCCTCGGACAGCAGATGAACAGTGCGGAGCTCGCGCGGCTGGTCGCCGAGGACTTCCCCTTCGTCGCGATCGGACGTCGGGACGAACCCGACGTGCCCTACGTGGGAATCGACTACCTGTCCCTCACCGGCCGGATCATCCGCCGGCTCGACGAGCTCGGGCACGAGCGCGCCGTCTACCTGCATCACGGTACGATCGCCCCCGCTGCAGCCGACCGCCGCTCCGGAATCGCCCAGGCCGCGTCGGGACTGCGCATCGCCGTCACCTCCGTCGACGTCAGCGGGCTCGATGCCGCGGCGATCGCCCGTCGAGTCGTCGACGCAGACGTCACGGCCGTGATCGCTGAGGACTCCTTCCTCGCAGAGGCCGCGGCAGCGGCGCTCGAGAGCGCCGCACCGCAGATCCGTTTCAGCTACGTCGCCCTGGCGGATGTCGCGGGGCACTCGATCGGATCCGCACCGCTCAGCGGATTCGACCTGCGCCGAGAAGCCGTGGCCTCGAAGGCGCTGTCCCTTCTGCAGGACATCGTGCTCGCCGACCCCGCAGAGCACGCCGATCTTCAGAAGCAGGTGCTGCTGACCGGAGACATCGTCGACGGCGCGACCCTTCTCGAGGTGCGCCGGTGAGCCGGGTCGAGACCGACGTCCTGATCGTCGGCGGAGGCCTCGGCGGCGTGGCCGCCGCGCTCGCCGCACTCCGCCGCGGACAGCGGGTCGTGCTCACCGAGCAATACGCCTGGCTGGGTGGCCAGCTCACCTCGCAGATCGTCCCTCCCGATGAGTCGTACTGGGTCGAGCAGTTCGGCGTCACGGCCTCGTACCGCGCTCTGCGCGACGGCATCCGCGACTACTACCGCGAGCACTACCCGCTCACTGAGGGCGCCCGATCCGAGCGTCACCTCAACCCCGGCCTCGGCCGGGTCAGCCGGCTCTGCCACGAACCGCGCGTCGCGGTCGCCGTGATCGACGCCATGCTCGCCCCGCATCGGGCGAGCGGCCGCCTCACCGTGCTGCAGCCTGCGATCCCGGTCGCGGCGTCGGTCGACGGCGACGTCGTCACCTCCGTGACCGTGGATCACGACGGCGTGCGGCGCGAGATCGCGGCATCCTTCGTCCTCGATGCCACCGAGACTGGCGACCTCCTGCCGCTCACTGGCACCGAGTACGTGCTCGGCGCCGAATCACGCACCGACACGGGAGAGCCCAGCGCGGCAGAGACGGCCGACCCGCGCAACGTCCAGGCGGTCACGTGGTGCTTCGCGTTCGATCACGAGGAGGGCGCCGACCACACGATCGAGCGCCCCGCCGAGTACGAGCGCTTCCGTCGGATGCAGCCGGAGTTCTGGGGCGCCCCTCTGCTCTCGTTCACCGCGCCGGATCCTCGGACGCTGGAACCGGTCGTCCGCACCATGCACGTGAACCCGCCGATCGTCGAGCGCGGAGCGTCGGACCAGCGCACGGACGCCGGCGACCGCGACCTGTGGGAGTTCCGCCGCATTCTCGCGAGGGAGAACTTCCGCGCGGGTTTCCTCGACAGCGACGTCGTCGTGGCGAACTGGCCCATGCTCGACTACCTCGACGGCTCGATCATCGACGATCCGGATGCCGAGACCCACCTCGAGGGAGCCAAGGAGCTCGCCCGCTCGTACGTGTACTGGCTGCAGACCGAGGCTCCACGCCCCGACGGCGGAACCGGGTTCCCCGGCCTCCGTCTGCGGCCGGACGTCGCAGGGACCGACGACGGCTTCGCGCAGGCTCCGTACATCCGCGAGTCCCGTCGCATCGTCGCCCGCCGCACGATCGTCGAGCAGGACATCTCGGTGCGCCTGCGGGGGCACGGAGGACCGGCGACCTTCGACGACACCGTCGGCGTGGGCATGTACCGCATCGACATCCACCCCTCCACCGGCGGCGACAACTACATCGACGTCGAATGCGCGCCCTTCGAGATCCCGCTCGGCGCGCTGATCCCCGTACGGATGCGCAACCTGCTGCCCGCCGCGAAGAACATCGGCACGACCCACATCACGAACGGCGCCTACCGGTTGCACCCCGTCGAGTGGAACATCGGCGAATCGGCCGGCGAGCTCGCGGCGTTCTGCGCCGAGCGCTCGCTCGAACCCGCACAGGTCGCCGCCGGCGACGCGCTCGTCGCCGCATTCCAGTCCCGCCTCATCGAGGCGGGCATCGAGATCCACTGGCCCGAGATCATCGGCTACTAGAGAAGAGAAGAGCATGACATCAGCAAAGAAGCTGGGCGCGGCGGCTGTGGTCGCCGTCATGGGCCTGGCGCTGGCGGGGTGCGCAGCATCCGCACCTGAACCCGTCGAGACCACAGCCGCACCGGGCAGCGTCGATCTGCGCATGTCGGTGTGGACTTCGAACGAAGATCAACTCGCGCTGTTCGACGAGATCGCCGACGCGTATAAGGCCGACCACCCCGAGATCGGGGAGATCACCTACGAGTCGCTCCCGTTCGCCGACTACAACACCACACTGACCACGCAGATCGCGGGCGGCAACGCACCCGATCTGGCGTGGATGGGCGACCTGTCGCGTGACCTCATCGACGCCGACGCGCTCGTTCCGCTGACCGACGCGCTGAAGGGCACGAAGGGCTGGGGCTACGACGACCTGCTCGGCAGCGTCACTGCAGAATTCAGTGCGGATGACGAGCTGTACGCCTACCCGTTCTCGAACTCGCCCTTCGCGCTCTACGTCAACAAAGACCTCTTGGCGCAGGCCGGCGTCGCTCTCGACGACGAGGTCACGTGGGACAAGGTCAGCGAACTGGGAGCCGCCGTGCACCAGACCACGGGCAAGGCCGGGTTCGTGATCCGCGACTTCGACTACGCGAACTGGGGCCAGCTCGCCACGGTGTGGGCAGGCTGGGGCGCGAGCGCCTGGAGCGCCGACGGCAAGACCTGCACGATGGACAGCCCCGAGATGGTCGACGCGTTCACGTTCCTGCATGACGCCGCCTTCGCCGACCAGTCCATGCCCGGTCCGGGCACGACGGCCGACTTCTTCGCGGGGGACGCCGCGTTCACCGTGGCGCAGGTCTCGCGTGCGGCGCTGCTCGACGGGTCGTTCGCCTACGACGTCGTCCCGTTGCCTAGCGGCCCGGAGGGCGACTACTCGGTGATCGGGCAGGCAGGGGTGGGCGTGCTCTCCTCGAGCTCTCACGTGCAGGAGGCGACGGACTTCCTCGCCTTCCTCACGGACCCCGAGAACGCCGAGAAGCTCGCGCAGTACTTCCCGCCGCCCCGCGAATCCCTGCTCACGGGCGAGAAGCTCGCCGAGAACAACCCGAAGCTCTCCGCCGATCAGCTGCAGACCGTCGTGGTCGACCAGCTGCCCGACGCGGTGACCCTCCCGAACCACACCGGCCCCGCCGAGATCAAGGCGGCGGGCAAGACCGCCCTCGACGCCATGTGGACGGCGGATGCCGATGTGAAGGCCGTGCTCGGCGCGACCTGCGACGCGCTCACGCCGCTGTTGTCGAAGTGACCGCTGTCGACACCGTGATCGAGTCCCGGGGCGCGCAGGCGCCCCGGGACCTGCGCCGCCCGTTCTGGACGACGAGGCGGCGCGACCAGCTCACGGGCTACCTCTTCATCGCCCCGCAGCTCGTCGGGGTCGTGCTCTTCGTGCTCGTGCCCGTCGGACTGGGCATCTGGTACAGCCTGAACGAGTGGAACATCTTCCGAGGCGAGCTCACCTTCGTCGGCGGCGACAACTACGCCGCGCTCTTCAGCGACCCGCAGCTTCCTGCGGTGCTGGGCGCGACCGCGATCTTCTCGATCGGCATCGTCGTGCTGAACATCGCGCTGGGCCTCGGCCTCGCGGTGCTGCTGAACCGGCGGTTCCGCGGGGTGACGTTCTTCCGCACGGTGTTCTTCTCGCCGGTCGTCGTCTCGGTCGTGGCCTGGACGCTCGTGTGGGGATTCCTCCTGCAGGACAACGGCGGCATCAACGCGCTGCTCGCGGTGTTCGGCATCGACGGACCCAACTGGCTGCTGTCGGGCGACACCGCGATGATCTCGGTGATCGTCACGCAGGTCATCCGAAGCGTCGGCGTGAACATGGTGCTCTTCCTCGCAGCTCTCCAGGGCGTGCCGTCCGAGCTCTACGAGGCGGCGCGCATCGACGGCGCGGGCTCAGGGCGCATCTTCTTCCGCATCACGCTGCCCCTGATCTCTCCCACGCTCATGCTCACTGCCGTGATCACGATCGTCGGGGCGCTGCAGGCCTTCGCGAACGTGGCCGTGCTGACCGGAGGGGGCCCGGGACTCTCGACCACTGTGCTCGTCTATTACGTGTTCCAGCAGGCGTTCGAGTTCAACGACATCGGCTACGGATCGACACTCGCGCTCATGCTGCTGACGTTCGTGATGCTGCTCACGCTGCTGCAGTGGCAGCTGCGACGGAAGTGGGTGTTCTATGAAGACTGAGAGCAGACGGATGACGGGGAGCCACCGCATCCGCCAGGTGATCCTGATCGCGGCCCTGATCGTGCTCGCCGTGCCGTTCGCGGTGCCGACCATCTGGATGATCACGTCGTCGTTCAAGCCGCTGGCCGAGATCTTCCGCTCGCCGCCCGCCCTGTTCGCCGAGAACCCGACGTTCGCGGCCTACGCCGAGGCGTTCGCGTTCCAGCCCTTCGCGAGGCAGTACTTCAACAGCGTGTACATCGCGGTCATCGTCACGGCGATCGTCATGATCGTGTCGAGCCTGGCCGGCTACGCCTTCGCCCGCATCCGCTTCCGCGGGGCGAACGCGCTGTTCCTCGTGGTGCTCGTGGGGCTGCTCGTCCCCGGCGAGGTGACCATCGTGCCGCTGTTCCAGATGTTCAAGCAGTGGGGGATGATCAACACCCACTGGCCGCTGATCCTCGTCACCGCGCTCGCGGCGCCGTGCGTGCTCGCGACGTTCATCATGCGGCAGTTCTTCCTGTCGCTGCCCGTCGAGCTGGAGGAGGCGGCGCGCATCGACGGACTCGGCAGGCCCGCGATCTGGTGGCGGATCTGCCTGCCGCTCTCCAAGCCCGCCCTGTCGGCCGTCGCGATCCTCACGTTCCTGGCGTCGTGGAACCTGTATCTCGAGCCGACCGTGTATCTGACCTCGCCCGAGCTGTTCACCCTGCCCCAGGCGCTCACCCGCTACACCGACGCCTACGGCGGGCAGATGTGGAACACGCAGCTCGCGGCCGCGACCATGACGGTGGTGCCCATGCTGATCGTGTTCATCGTGGCCCAGCGGCAGTTCGTCGAGGGGCTGGCCCACTCGGGTCTGAAGGGCTGATCGGGTCGGTCCCGCGCCGGGTTCCCACAAAGCCGTTCCGGTCGCAGTTCATGCCGCCGCAGCATTCGCTCGCCACACTCCGGTCGCAGTTGGTGCCGTCGGATGCGTCGTTACGCGGCATCAACTGCGCCCGGAACGGACCGAAAGATCGAGCGGCGGCAGCAACTGCGACCGGAACGCGGCAACGGGGGAGCGCTGCTTCCGGTTCAGGCGCGAAGCGCCCGGCGGACGCGGTCGATCATGACGTCGGGCCTGGCGAAGAGGTCGCTCGTGATCTCGATGACGACCCAGCCCGCGGCGCGGAGGGCGGCGATGCGTTCGACATCCGCGGCATAGCGGGAGTGGTGGAGGACGCTCTGGTACTCGATCGCGATCTTCTGCTCGGGGTAGGCCAGATCGACGCAGCCGAGGAAGCGTCCGCTCGAGTCGTAGACGTCGTGGTTTAGCGAGGGCTCCGGAAGACCAGCGGCGATGAGGTGGAAACGGATCATCGATTCGCGCGGGGACCAGGAGTCTTCACGGATCAGTTCCACAGCCTCGCGCAGACGAGCGATTCCCGTGCGTCGCCCCGCAGAGATCGCGGCTCTCAACTCGTCGACCGTGGCGAGAGGACGTCTGCCGACGTCACGTCGACCCGGCCCTGATCGCCAGACACGGCAGAAGAAGTCGCCTAGCGCTACAAGATCGAGCACGCTCCAGGCTCCGAGTTGCGCCCACGCGGTGGCTGTCGAGGCGAGGCGGATGCCGTCGCGATTCGCGATGCGGGTGTTCAGCGGATTCGCCCGATGCGCCGTTACGCCGTTGGCCCGGACGAGTGTGCCGCGGCCGAGAGTGGCGACGTGCACGGGGAGCTCCATGCCATCGACGGGACCAGTTCGGTCTATGACGAGCGGGAGCGGGCCTCCGTACAGGGCGACCGCGCTCTCATGGCTGAGGAACTGGTCATCTCGCAGACGCGGAACATACCTTCTCGCACGGATCCGCCTCGCGGCGGCCTGCCTCTCGAACGGATCGAGTGCGCTGAGATCCGCTGCGACCGTTGTGGAGCGCACGCCGCGAAAGGGGGTCTCGAGATCCGAGCGCCGAAGGCGCCCGCTGCTCGCTCCGGCGCGCAGCGCATCTTGCACGCTGAAGCGTCTTCCGAGCTCCGCGGGCAGGGGGCGTGGATTTCCCATGGCTCAACCGTCGCATCACACGTGGATGTTCGCGGAAGTTATCCACAGGCGGGGGGCGTCGTTCCGGTCGCAGTTGGTGTCGCTGCGGCAGCCGTATGCCTTACTCCGGGCGCAGTTGGTGTCGCTCCGCCGCCGATCGAGCGGCACGAACTGCACCCGGAACACCGAGTCCGAGCGCGCTGACGGCAACAACTGCGACCGGAAGCGGAAGCGGAAGCGGAGGCGGGTCGGCGCGAGCGACGCGGAGCGGCCGACCGGGATGTTTCGCGACGGGAGCGAGCCCGCGGAACCGAAGCCGGCTACTCGGGGCGCAGACGCAGCTGCGCCATACCGCCGTCGACCTCGATGAAGGTTCCGGTCGTGGAACCTGCGTCGGGGGAGACGAGGTAGGCCACAGCGGCGGCGACCTCGTCGGGGCTGACCAGACGTCCGTGCGGCTGCCGGGCCTCGAGGGCGGCGCGCTCGGCTGCGGGGTCGGATGCTGCATCCAGCAGACGTCCGACCCAGGGAGTGTCTGCGGTGCCGGGGTTGACGGCGTTCACACGGATGCCTTCGCGCAAGTGGTCGGTCGCCATCGCGCGCGTCAGGGCCGAGACCGCGCCCTTCGACGCCGAGTACAGCGCGCGCTGGGGGAGGCCGGTGGTCGACGCGATGGACGCCGTGTTGCAGACGGATGCCGCGGGTGACCTCCGCAGCCAGGGGAGCGCTGCGGAGGTCACCCGCGCGATGCCGGTGACATTGATCGACAGCACGCGCGCCCACTCGTCGTCGTCGTTCGCGGAGATGTCGCCCTGCGCGCCGACGCCGGCGTTGTTCACGACGATGTCGATGCCTCCGAACCGCTCGGCGACAGCCGCGACCGCGGCGTCGACCGAGGCGCGGTCCGAGACGTCGGCGGTGAACGCTGCGAACCCGGCATCCGCCCCCGAGATGTCGCGGTCGAGAACCGCGATCCGCGCGCCGTCGGCATGCAGGCGACGCGCGATGGCGGCGCCGATGCCGGATGCTCCACCGGTGACGATCGCGACGAGCCCGTCGAGTCCTGCGCTCACTGCTGTTCCTTCCACGCCACGAACTCCTGCCGCTGATGGCCGAGTCCTTCGATCTCGATGTCGACGACGTCTCCGGCCGCCAGGTACGGGAACTTCCCGCCGAAGGCGACGCCCTGCGGAGTGCCGGTGAGGATGAGGTCGCCGGGCTCGAGGGTCACGTACTGCGACAGATGGTGCACGATCTCGCGCACGTCGAAGATCATGTCGTTCGTGTTCGAGTCCTGGCGGGGCTCGCCGTTGACCCAGCTGCGCAGGCGCAGATCGGCGGCGTCGACGTCATCGGGGGTGACGAGCCACGGGCCGGTCGGGTTGAAGCCCGGCGCGATCTTGCCCTTGGACCACTGCCCGCCAGAGACCTCCATCTGGAAGGAGCGTTCGGACACGTCGTTGGCGACGACGTATCCCGCGATGTGCGCGTCGGCCTCCGACGGTGAATCGAGGTACGCCGCGCGAGCGCCGATCACGATGCCGAGCTCGACCTCCCAGTCGGTCTTCTCGCTGCCGCGCGGGATCGTCACGGCGTCGTTCGGGCCGACGACCGTGTTGGGAGTCTTCAGGAACAAGATCGGCACTGTGGGCGGTTCCGCCCCCGACTCGCGGGCGTGAGCGGCGTAGTTCTGCCCGATGCAGATCACCGCGCTGGGGCGTGCGATCGGAGCGCCGATGCGCATCGCCGCGGCGTCCGCCACCTCGGGGAGCTCGTCCGCCGCGCGAGCCGCGGCGACGCGGGAGCGGAAATCGGATGCGAGAAAATCGCCGTGGAGGTCGGATGTCACCGGCCGCAGGTCGAGGTGACGATCTCCCTCGACGAGTACGGGGATCTCGGCCCCTGGTTCTCCCAATCGTGCGAACTTCATGACTCTCCTCGAGGATTCCGGGGGCTCGCACGACAGAGACGGTCGATTCGTCACCGTGTGGGCCGGGTTCGTTGACAGTATAGACATCCGATGTTTATGCTCCAAGAGGTCGGTGCAGGAAAGCCGACTCTGAGAGGAATCCCGTGAGCCGCATCGTCGCCCTCGACACCACCGACATCCGCTTCCCGACATCGCTGAGCCTCGACGGCTCCGACGCCATGAACCCCGACCCCGACTACTCGGCGGCCTACGCGGTCGTCAGGACCGACGCCGACGACGCCGGTCATGCCTTCGTCTTCACGATCGGTCGTGGGAACGACGTGCAGGTCGCGGCGATCGACGCTCTGGCCGGCCACCTCGTCGGGCGTGAGATCGAGCCGCTGCTCGACGACATGGGCGGCACGTTCCGCGAGCTCATCCGCGACTCGCAGCTGCGCTGGCTGGGCCCGGAGAAGGGCGTCATGCACATGGCCATCGGCGCCGTCATCAACGCGCTGTGGGACATCAAGGCCAAGCGCGCGGGGCTCCCGCTCTGGCAGCTGCTGGCTCGCATGACGCCCGAGGAGATCGTGGGTCTCGTCGACTTCCGCTATCTCGGCAACGCGCTCACGCGCGATGACGCCCTCGCCATCCTGCGCGACGCCGTGCCAGGACGGGCGGAGCGAGAGCAGCAGCTGTTCGCCACCGGCTATCCCGGGTACACCACCAGCCCGGGGTGGCTCGGCTACTCCGACGAGAAGCTGGAACGCCTCGCGCGCGAGGCGATGGCCGCGGGCTTCACCCAGATCAAGCTCAAGGTCGGCGCCGACCTGCACGACGACATCCGGCGCTTCCGCAAGGCCCGCGAGGTATGCGGACCCGACTTCCCGATCGCGATCGACGCGAACCAGCGTTGGGAGGTCGCCGAGGCGATCGAGTGGGTGAACGCGCTCGCCGAGTTCCGCCCCGCCTGGGTCGAAGAGCCCACGAGTCCCGATGACATCCTCGGGCATGCGGAGATCGCGCGCGGCGTCGCTCCGATCCGGGTGGCCACCGGAGAGCACGCGCAGAACAGGATGATCTTCAAGCAGCTGCTGCAGGCGAACGCGATCGAGGTGATGCAGATCGACGCCGTGCGCGTGGCCGGCGTCAACGAGAACATCGCCAACCTGCTGCTCGCCGCGAAATTCGGGGTGCCGGTGTGCCCGCACGCGGGCGGGGTCGGACTCTGCGAGGCTGTGCAGCACCTGTCGATGTTCGATTTCGTCGCGGTGAGCGGCAGCCGCGAGGGGCGCATGATCGAGTACGTGGATCACCTGCACGAGCACTTCGTGACCCCGACCGCGATCCGCGGCGGCTCGTACATGCCGCCGTCCGCCTCGGGAAGCGGCATGGAGATGAAGGCGGACAGCATCGCCGAGTACACCTGGAAGGGACAGCATGTCTTCGTCTGATCGCGGCGTGCCCCGCCTCGGATACGGCGCGGCCAACCTCGGCAACCTCTTCCGCCCGCTCACGGATGACGAGGCATGGGAGGTGCTCGATGCGGCGTGGGATGCCGGCATCCGCCACTACGACACGGCACCGCACTATGGCCTCGGCCTGTCCGAGCGACGGCTGGGCGCGTTCCTCGCGACCAAGCCGCGCGAGGAGTACTTCCTCTCCACGAAGGTCGGCCGCCTCCTGCGTCCGAACCCCGACCATGAGCGGGGAGGGCTCGACACCGCGAACGACTTCCACGTGCCCGACGACCTGCGACGGGCCTGGGACTTCTCAGCAGGCGGCATCCGCGCATCCCTCGACGAGTCGCGCGAGCGGCTCGGCATCGACCGGATCGACCTGCTGTACCTGCACGATCCCGAACGCCACGACCTCGACCTCGCGCTCGCCGAGGCACTGCCTGCTCTCGAGCAGCTGCGCGCGGACGGGGAGGTCGGTCGGATCGGCATCGGATCGATGGTGTCGGATGCTCTCGCCACCGCCGTCCGGGCGGCCGACCTCGACCTCATCATGGTCGCCGGACGTTACACGCTGCTCGAGCAGCCTGCCGCAGCCGACGTTCTGCCGGCCTGCCGCGAGAACGGCACGGGGATCGTCGCCGCGTCTGTGTTCAACTCGGGGCTTCTCGCCCAGAGCACCCCGCACCGCGACGGCCGGTACGAGTACGGGCAGCTCCCGCAGGAGCTGTGGGAGCGCCTCGTCCGGATCGCCGCGATCTGCGCCGATCACGACGTGCCGCTGCCTGCCGCGGCGCTGCAGTTCCCGCTGCAGTCCGACCTGGTGCGCTCGGTGGTCGTCGGCGGCAGCCGCCCCGCGCAGCTGAGACAGAACGCGGAGTACGCCGCCCTCGACATCCCGGCAGCCCTCTGGCAGGCCCTCGCCGCCGAGGGCTTCATCTCCTGACGAACGGAACGCTCATGCTCGAAGGAATCGATCCGCTGCTCACCGGTGAACTGCTGCTGCACCTCGACCGGATGGGACACTCCGACGCGGTCGTGATCGCCGACGCGCACTTCCCGGCGTGGGCGCTGGGGGAGCGGGTCGTCGACCTGCCCGGCACCACCACGCCCGATGTCGTCGCCGCCATCCGCACGGTGCTGCCCCTCGACGACGTGCCCGGCATCGACCTCATGACCTCTGCTGATGGCGAGGTGCTCGACGTGCAGCACCAGCTCATGGCCGCAGCCGGGACGGATGCCGGCACCACGCGATTCGTGGAGCGCTTCGCGTACTACGACGTCGCCAGGGGCGCCTATCTGATGGTGCGAACCGGGGAGACCCGTGCGTACGGAAACGCACTGCTGCGCAAGGGCGTCGTCGGGCGTTCCGGAGTGTGAGCACAACCCCTTGAAGTCGCCTGGTCGGGCGAGAAGACTGGCCGCGTCCGCACGACGACGAGAACGGCGAAAGGGGCCACCATGGCGCACGGAGACATCACGCACATCGACATCCCGGTGAGCGACATGAAAGCGGCGACTGAGTTCTACTCGAGCCTGTTCGGCTGGCAGATCGCCGAGATGCCGGGCTTCGAGGGCTACCCGATGTGGCAGGCTCCCAACGGCATCTCGGGCGGCGGCCTCGCGCCCCGCGGTGAGGGGTTCGTCGAGCCGCGGTCGTACGTCGAGGTCGACTCGATCGACGAGACGATCGCTCGCGCGCAGGACGCCGGTGCGAGCGTCGCCCAGGGCAAGCAGCAGATCACCGAGAGCAGCTGGTGGGCGGTGATCGTCGACCCCGACGGCAATCACATCGGGCTGTTCGAGGGCGTGGTCGGGGGCTGACCTGGCGCCCCGCCCTACGCGGGGTTCGCGTCGCGCTGAGCGATCCACTCGTCGACGAGCTGCGGCATCCGCTCGGCCATGAACCGCAGGAAGCCCGCCATCTGGGCGGCGCGCTCGGCGGCGGCCGGCTCTTCGCCGGTCTCCGCTGCGATCTTCTCGACGTAGTCGGCCATGCGGGTGTACACCGGCAGGTTGCCGATCACGACGGAGTGGAACGAGTCGGCGACCAGGTCGTAGCGGTCCCGGCGATGGCCGGCGCTGGGCAGACGCCGTGCGAAATGCGCATCCTGCAGGTAGCGAACCGCGCCCGACACCGCGGCGGGGCTCACCTCGAGGCGCTCGGCGAGCTCGGCCGCCGTGTATCCGCCGGCGGGGGCGGCGACCAGCGCCATCAGCACGCGCGCGGGCATCCTCGGCATGCCGGCTGCCGTGATCATCGCGGCGGCCTGCTCTGCGGCTTCGGTTCCTCGGTGTTCCATGCGCTCCTCAGCCCCAGATTAGCCGTCCGACGCGAGTTCCCGACGGCGCATGAGCGTGAGCGCTCCGGCACCGGCGACCACGACTGCGAACACGAGCCACCAGAGTCCCCGCAGATCCACGTCGCCGTGCGACACCACGGGTGTCACCGCGATCGGCGAGATGCTCGTGAGCCATTCGGGCATGCCCATGAGCGGTCCGAACATGCCCAGGACCGCTGCCACGCCGACCAGCGTCCACCCCGCCCCGAGCGTCGCGCGCGGCGCGAGGACGAACACGAGTGCGGTGAGGGCGGTGAAGACGGATGCCGCGACGAACTGCCCGAGCCCGGTGACCGTGACGACTCGGAACAGGTCGGCGGGGGCGCCGTTGGCCGCCAGGCCGACGTATGCCGCGACCATCGCCGCGGCCACGACCAGAGCTACCCCGATCGTCGCGACGATCGCGTAGTCCGCGAGCCAGCGAACGCGGCCGACCGCGGCCGCGAGCACCGGCTCGGCGGTGCCGTGCGCTTCCTCCTGTCGCGCGCGGATGATCGTCTGCACGCCGGCGCAGGCCGCGAGCACTCCGAGCATCGTGAAGAAGACCGTGATCATCGCCTCGTCGAGGTCGCCGGCGCGGGCGATCCTCTCGAGGATCTGCGCGACGGCAGGGTTCTCCCCGGCCACCTGCCCTGCAATGCCGCCGAGGGTCGTGGCGAGGAACCCCGTGAGCACACCGCCGATGACCCAGCCCAGGAGGGACCCCCACGCCAGCCGCCAGACGAGAGCGTGCGGAGAGGCGAGCGCGGCGCGTGCGCTCGCCCGGCCGCCGCGCTCGGCGATGAAGCTCGCGCCCAGGTCGCGAGCCGACTGCAGCACGGTGGCGGTCACGGCGAGAACGATCCCGAACGCGAACCCGAGGACCAGCGGCCAGGGCGAGTTCTCGTCGAAGGGGCGGATCTGCTCTGCCCAGCCGAACGGCGACAGCCAGACCGGCCACGCACTGTCGATGCGACTCAGGTCGTCGCTCGGCGTGCCGGCGAGATTGCCCATGCCCCGGATCAGGAACGTCGCCACCAGCAGCCAGACGGTGAGCGCGTTCGCACCCCGCGACGTGCGCATGAGCTGCGCTGCGACGAGACCGACGCCGAGGAACGAGACGCCCGTGGCGGCTGCCGCAGCTCCCAGCAGCAGCGAGCCCGCGGCGTCCATCCCCGCGCCGATCAGCGACAGGCCGATGAGCAGGCCCAGCACGACGTTGGCCGCGAGTCCGTGCACGATCGTGGCGAGCAGCGGCAGCGTGCGCGAGGCGGGTGTGGCCGCGACGAGTTCGCTGCGCCCGGCCTCCTCGTCGCCGCGCGTGTGACGCACGGCGAGGAACGTGCTCATGAGAGCTGCGAGCATCGCGAGCCAGGGCAGATCTTCGAATGCGAGGAACGCGCCGACGGAGGTGCCGGAGGGCAGCCCCCGAAACATCAGGATCACCGGGTTCGCGGCGACCGCCGCGAGCACCTCCTGACGGTCGGCGACCGTGCTGTACGACTGCGTGACGCCGGCGTAGCCCGCGTAGGCGAGCAGCACGGCGCCGATGACCCACAGCGAGAGCTGCAGCCAGTCGCGGCGCAGACGCTGGCGGAGCAGGGGGATCATGATGCGCTCTCGTCGCCGTAGTGACGCAGGAACAGCTCCTCGAGAGAGGGCGGCTCGATGCGCAAGCCGGTCACCTGGCGCTGGGCGAGGATCGGGAGGACGGATGCCATGGCGTCGCTGTCGACCGTGAACCGCGCGCGCCCCTCGGTGAACGTCGGATCATGGGCCGCAGCGATCCCGTCGGTGGCCGAGACGTCGGCTGCTGCGAACGACACCTCGGTGCGGGTGAGGTGTCGCAGTTCCGGCAGCGTGCCGGACTCGACGACGCGGCCGGCACGGATGATCGAGACCCGGTCGCACAGCAGCTCGACCTCCGACAGGATGTGGCTCGAAAGCAGCACCGTGGCGCCGGCATCCTTCACCCGTGCGATCTCCTGGCGGAACACGACCTCCATCAGTGGGTCGAGCCCGCTGGTCGGCTCGTCGAGGATGTAGAGGTCGGCCGGCACCGCGAACGCGGCGATGAGGGCGACCTTCTGCCGGTTGCCCTTCGAATAGGCTCTGCCCTTCTTGCGCGGATCGAACTGGAACGCCGCCTCGAGCCGTGCGCGGCTCGCCCGGTAGTCGGCGCTCTTCGTCGATGCCCCGCGCAGGCGCGACAGCAGGTCGATCGCCTCTCCGCCGGAGAGGTTGGGCCAGACGCTGACGTCACCCGGAACATAGGCGATGCGGCGGTGCAGGTCGGTCGCGTCCCTCCAGGGGTCTCGACCGAGCACCTCGACGTCGCCCGAGGTCTTGCGTGCGAGACCGAGGAGGATGCGGATCGTGGTCGTCTTTCCGGCGCCGTTCGGACCGAGGAAGCCGTGCACCTGACCCGCTGTGACGGAGAGATCGAGGCCGTCGAGAGCGTGCACGCGGCCGTAGTGCTTGGTGAGATCGCTCGTGCGGATCACTGTGTCCATGCACGGCACGCTACGCCGATTTCAGAAGTTTGTGAAGAGTCTGAAGCCTGGCCCGGTGGTGCGATGATGCCCCGCCACCACGATGTCGACGTGCCACCACGTTGTTCGCGCATATTCGGGGGCGGCGCGTCGGGAACGCGGTGGCGCGGGAGGGGCGACCTGGAGGCGGCGGGGGATCGATCAGGAGGCACGCCGCGCCCTGTAGGCGGCGACGGCGTTGCGGTTGGCGCAGGTCGTCGAGCAGTAGCGCTTCGAGCGATTGCGTGAGAGGTCGAGGGCGAGGGCCTCGCAAGAGTCGTCGTCGCACACGGAGATGCGTGAGCCCTCGTCGGTGCGGATGACGTCGACGAGGGCCATGGCCGTCTCGATCAGCACGCGCTCGGAGAGGGGGCGGTCGTCGGCGACCGCGTGCAGGTGCCAGTCCATGTCGCCGTGCCTGGTCAACCGTGGCGTCAGCGTCACCGACGCGAGGGCCTCGTTGACGGCCGTGGCCATCTCATCGCGCGGCGCGATGAGCATGGCGCGCAGCTGCGAGCGGATGCGGCGCAGCGCGTCGAGCTCGACGGCATCCCGATCCACGCGCCCGGTGAACGGGAACTCCTCGAGGAATTCGGCCTCGTCTGCGGCGTCCGTCAGCGTGTCCGGCGCTTCCGCGGTGTTCACCAGCCAGACGGCCGAGCGGAGCGCGTCTTCCGTGTCATTGGTGAAGATCATATTGACATCTTACATCGCATACGCGTAGCGTCACATGTCATGACCACACTTGCCGATGACAGCATTCGAATCGCGTCGCGCCAGGGCGTCAGCCGCGGGATGCTGGTGGCGCTCGGCGCGGCCGTGTCGTTCGGCATGTCGGGCGTCTTCGCCCGCGGGCTCATCGATGCAGGCTGGAGCCCCGGCGCGGCTGTCACGGTGCGGATGTGGGTGGCGGCGCTCGTGCTCCTCGTGCCGACCCTTCTCGCGCTGCGGGGAAAATGGCGGATCGTGCGCCGCAACGCCGTCATGGTCCTCGTCTACGGAGTGCTCGCGGTGACGCTCGCGCAGCTCTGCTACTTCCAGGCGGTCGCCGTCATGGACGTGGGCATCGCCCTGCTCATCGAGTACACCGCCCCCATCGCCGTCGTGCTCTGGCTGTGGATCCGGCGCGGCGAGAAGCCGACCAGGCGCAGCCTGCTCGGCGCGGCCGTCGCCTTCGTAGGTCTCGTGCTGATGCTCGACATCCTCACCGGCGCGCAGGTGAATCTGGGCGGCATCCTGTTCGCGCTCGGTGCGATGATCGGGGCGGCGACCTACTTCGTGCTCTCGGGCAGAGCCGACACCGGGCTGCCGCCGATCGCGCTCGCGGGCCTCGGCCTGCTGATCGGAGCGGTGGGCCTCGCGATCGCCGCGCTGATCGGGGTGCTCCCGTTCGAGTGGACCACCGCCGACGTCGAGTACAGCGTCGGGAGCGTGCCGTGGTTCGTGCCGGTGCTTGCGATGGGGCTGATCGCGACGGCGCTCGCATACATCCTCGGCATCGCGTCGACGCGGATGCTCGGCTCCCGCCTGTCGTCGTTCGTCGCCCTCTCCGAGGTGGTCGCCGCGATGGTGTTCAGCGCTCTGATGCTGGGTCAGATCCCCGGACCCGTGCAGGCGATCGGAGGCGCGCTCGTGCTCGCGGGAGTCGTCGTCGTGAAGCTCGGCGAAGCGGATGCCGGTGCACCCTCGCTCGTCGTCGAAGCGGTGCCCGTCGAGCGGAGTGGGCCTGTCGACCGCTGACGACGCTCGCCTTCGTCGGGCATTCTCACGTCCGTCGGCTCCCAGTGCGGGTGGCTACCCTGAGTCCGTGGCAGATGACGACTTCGAGAAGCAGGTCGTCGCCGTGCGGTCGCGCCTTCCTGTCGCGGCGAAGCACTTCGATGCGAAGGACGTCGAGCGGGTGGCCTTCGACGTCGCCGGGCGGCGGGACGTCGCACTCGATCTCTGGGATCAGGCGCGTGACGCGGCCGACGAGGCGTGGCGCGAGTGCCGCAGGCGGCTGCGCTGGGAGTACGGGGCGCGGAACCCGCACGCAGGATGGTCGACCTTCGTGCTGTTCGCCGCGGTGCTGAGCGGAGCGTTCTCTGCGGCGCTCGCCGCCGGTCTGAGGTCCGATCCCTACGAGACGGAAGGAATCCTCTTCGTTCTGGCGACGATCTCGGGGCTGGGCGACCTCATCGTGCTGATCGCGGTCGGGTGGCGTCCGCTGAACTGGGGAATGGTGCGGATGCAGATCGGGATCGCTGTCACGCTAGCGGTGGCCGCAGCGTTCCAGCTGACGCGCCCTGCGATGCCGGTTGCGCCGCTCGTGTTCGGCGCGGGTGCGATCGGAATCGCCGGACTCATACTCGTGCTGCTGGTGCGCGCGCTCCGTCCGGCGGAGCGCGAGGAGATCGACACGGCCATCAACGTCGCGGTCGCTCGGATGCGGCCGGAGGTGGATGCCATCGCCGCGCGCCTGCAGGCGGAGACGCTGGAGAAGCTGAGTGCGCAGGAGCAGGAGCGAATCGTCGCCCTGCGAACGGCGGCGCTCGTCGACCTCGCCGCCCTGGGTGACCCGCAGCCCGCCGTCGAAGAAGTGGTGCCGGCCGGAGGGGTGATCATCTCCGCGTTCCTGGTGAAGTGGAACTCGTATCTGAGGCGTGAATGACGTGCCCCGCCTCGACTCGAATGTATACGGGGAGGAACGCGAGCGGGGCTTTCGAGCCGCACAGTGTTTGTTTATGTATACACTGATCAAATGACCCTCGCCGCCGATCGCATCAGCGCGAGCGATCGCGCCTACGCGGATCTGCTGGACGGCATCCAATCGGGATTGCTCCCCGCAGGCTTCGTGCTGGGCGAGGTCGAACAGGCCGCGCGGCTCGGGGTCAGTCGGACGCCCATGCGCGAGGCGCTGCGCCGCCTCGCCGCCGACGGCCTCGTCGTGCAGCAGTCGCCCCGGGTCACGGTCGTGGCGGACCTTGATGCCGACGACATCCGCGCGCTGTTCGATATCCGTCGCGCGCTCGAGGAGACCTCGGCCCGGCTGGCCGCGGCCCGAGGCGACGCCGCGCTGTTCCGGAACCTCGCCGAAGAATTCGCACACGTCGATCTCACGGCCGTCGAGGGGCGAGACGCCTACTACGCCCTGATCGCCCGTTTCGACGCGGCCCTCGATGCGGCGGTGGCCAACGACTACATCGCCTCGGCCCTGCGCACCGTGCGCACGCACCTCGTGAGAGTGCGGCGGATGGCTCGCGACAAGCCCGCCCGGCTCGAAGCATCCGCCGCCGAGCACCGCACGATCGCCCGAGCCCTCGCCGATCGCGACGGCGACCTGGCCGCCCATGCCACGCACGTGCACCTGCACAACGCGCTCACCGGCATCCTCGAAACCCTGAACGAAGGACAGAAATGACCGTCACCCACCACGTCCGGGTCCACCGCAGCGACGAGAATCTGGCCCGTGAAGGCCAGCTCGCCTGGAAGATCGCCGAGGTCGCGGTCGACGCCGTCGAGGTCGAGCCGGCCGTCGTCGACATGATCATCAACCGCATCATCGACAACGCCTCGGTGGCCGCGGCATCCCTCACCCGCGCCCCGATCAACGCGGCGCGCGCACAGGCGTTCAGCCACCCGGTGTCCACCGGCGGCCAGGGTGCGAACCTGTTCGGCGCAGCCCTCGACCACCGCACGAGTCCAGAATGGGCGGCGTGGGCGAACGGCGTGGCGGTGCGCGAGCTCGACTACCACGACACCTTCCTCGCGGCGGAGTACTCGCACCCCGGAGACAACATCCCGCCGATCCTCGCTGTGGCCCAGCATGCAGGCAAGGACGGTCGGGCACTCGTGCGCGGCATCGCGACCGGCTACGAGATCCAGATGGACCTCGTGCGCGCCATCTGCCTGCACAAGCACAAGATCGACCACGTCGCGCATCTCGGGCCCTCGGCTGCAGCTGGCATCGGCACGCTGCTCGACCTCGACGTCGAGACGATCTACCAGGCCGTCGGCCAGGCGCTGCACACCACGACCGCCACCCGTCAGAGCCGCAAGGGCGAGATCTCCACATGGAAGGCGCACGCGCCGGCATTCGCGGGAAAGATGGCCGTCGAAGCCGTCGATCGCGCGATGCGCGGGCAGACCAGTCCCTCGCCGATCTACGAAGGCGAGGACGGCGTGATCGCCTGGATGCTCGACGGCAATGACGCCGCATACGAGGTGCCGCTGCCTGCCGTCGGCGAGGCGAAGCGCGCGATCCTCGACTCGTACACGAAGGAGCACTCGGCCGAGTACCAGGCGCAGGCGTGGATCGATCTCGCCCGCAAGCTCGGCACCGAGAACCCGGCGCTGCGCGACCCCGCGAACATCGAGTCGATCGTGCTGCACACCAGCCATCACACGCACTACGTGATCGGCTCAGGGGCGAACGACCCGCAGAAGTACGACCCCACCGCGTCGCGTGAGACCCTCGATCACTCGATCCCGTACATCTTCGCGGTGGCACTGCAGGACGGCGGCTGGCACCACGTCGACTCCTATGCTCCCGAACGCGCTGCTCGACCGGACACGGTCCAGCTGTGGCACAAGATCACCACCGCCGAGGATCCCGAGTGGACGCGCCGCTACCACTCCGAGGATCCCGACGTGAAGGCCTTCGGCGGTCGCGTCGAGTTCCGTCTGACCGACGGCACGACCGTGGTCGACGAGATCGCGGTGGCCGACGCGCATCCGCTGGGAGCCCGTCCGTTCGCCCGTGAGAACTACATCGCGAAGTTCCGCCTGCTCGCAGAACCCGTGCTCGAGCCCGCCGAGATCGAGCGGTTCCTCGAGCTCGTGCAGCGGCTGCCCGAACTCACCGCCGCCGAGGTCGGCGAGCTCTCGATCATCGCGCGGCCCGGCCTGCTCGAGGCCGCGGATGCCCCGAAGGGGCTCTTCTGATGCTCTACTCCACGGTCACTCCGGCCGAGAAACGGCGGCTGTTCCGCGAGCGTCTCGCGAGCGGCGAGCTGCTGCGCCTGCCCGGCGCCTTCAACCCGCTCAGCGCGCGGCTGATCGAGGAGAAGGGCTTCGACGGCGTCTACATCTCGGGCGCGGTGCTCGCCGCCGACCTCGGACTCCCCGACATCGGGCTCACGACCCTCACCGAGGTGGCCGGCCGGGCGAAGCAGATCGCCCGCATGACCGACCTCCCCGCGATCGTCGACGCCGACACCGGTTTCGGCGAACCGATGAACGTCGCCCGCACGATCCAGGAGCTCGAGGATGCCGGGCTCGCCGGCACGCACATCGAGGACCAGATCAATCCCAAGCGCTGCGGTCACCTCGACGGCAAGAGCGTCGTCGACGAGAACACGGCGATCAAGCGCATCCGCGCCGCCGCCGACGCCCGACGGGACAAGAACTTCCTCATCATGGCGCGCACCGACATCCGTGCCATCGACGGGTTGGAGGCCGCGATCGACCGCGCGAAGGCGCTGGTGGACGCCGGGGCCGACGCGATCTTCCCCGAGGCGATGCGCACGCTCGCGGAGTTCGAGGCGATGGCGAACGCCGTGGACGTCCCGATCCTCGCGAACATGACCGAGTTCGGCAAGAGCGAGCTGTTCCCTGTCGACCAGTTGCGGGATGCCGGTGTGAGCATGGTCATCTGGCCGGTTTCGCTGCTGCGCATCGCGATGGGGTCGGCCGGCCGCGCACTGGATACGCTGAACGACGAGGGGCATCTGACCTCGAAGCTCGGCGAGATGCAGCATCGGGCCGATCTCTACGATCTGATCGACTACGAGTCGTACAACCACTTCGACTCGGGCGTCTTCAACTTCCGCGTCGAGCGGGACACCACGAAGGAGTGACCATGACCGAGCCGGACATCAAGAAGGGCCTCGCCGGAGTCGTCGTCGACACGACCGCGATCTCGAAGGTCAACCCCGAGACCAACAGCCTGCTGTACCGCGGGTACCCCGTGCAGGAGCTCGCCGCGACCCAGCCGTTCGAGGCCGTCGCGTACCTGCTCTGGAACGGTGAGCTGCCGGATGCCGAGCAGCTCGCCGAGCTGCGTGCGACGGAGCGTGCCCACCGTGCGCTCGCCGACGAGGTGAAGGCCGTGATCGATCTCATCCCGGTGAGCGCCCACCCGATGGACGAGGTGCGCACGGCGGTCAGTGCGATCGGCGCCTCCGATCCGAATGCCGGCGGCTCGGTGCTGAACGCGGGCGGGAGCCCCGCCGAGAACCTCGAGCGCAGCATCCGCCTGTTCGCGGCGCTGCCCGCGATCGTCGCCTACGGACAGCGCCGCCGTCGCGGCGAGGAGCCCATCGCGCCGCGGGACGACCTGGACTACTCGGCGAACTTCCTCTGGATGACCTTCGGCGCCGAACCCGACGCGGTCGTGGTCGACGCGTTCAACCGCTCGATGATCCTGTATGCCGAGCACTCCTTCAACGCCTCGACGTTCACCGCGCGCGTGATCACCTCGACGCTCAGCGACCTGTACTCGGCCGTCGTCGGCGCTATCGGCGCGCTCAAGGGTCCTCTGCACGGGGGCGCGAACGAGGCCGTGCTGCACATCTTCGACGAGATCGGCGACGCCTCGAACGTGAAGTCTTGGCTCGACACGGCGCTCGCCGAGAAGCGCAAGATCATGGGCTTCGGGCACCGCGTGTACAAGCGCGGAGACTCGCGAGTGCCCACCATGAAGGCCGCGCTCGACACCCTCGTCGAGCACTACGGACGGCGCGACGTGGCGGAGTTGTACGACGCCCTCGAGTCCGAGTTCGTCGCCCGCAAGGGGATCTACCCGAACCTCGACTACCCGTCGGGGCCGGCGTACAACCTCATCGGCTTCGACACCCTCACCTTCACGCCGCTGTTCGTCGCCGCACGCGTCACCGGGTGGACGGCGCACGTGATCGAGCAGGCCGGAGCGAACGCGCTCATCCGCCCGCTCTCGCACTACGACGGCGTCGACGAGCGGCATATCGCGCGCTGAGCTCGGCCGTGACGGTCCTTCGTCATGGGCAGAACTCCCCATGACGAAGGACCCGATCCTTGCCCTGGCTGACGGTACCCTGAAGGAGTTCCCCGTCGCACGCACCGCGGCCGGGGGAGGGGGTCACCTCTTCCAGGTGACGAAGAGCAGAGCGGATGCCGTGGTCGACGGCGTCTACGGAGAGCAGCCATGACCGAAACGCCGGAGAACCCGCAGCCGTCCCAGCCCGAGCCGACACAACCGCCGGCACCGCCCGCCGCGCCGGTTCCGCCGGAGCCCGTCCAGCCGCCCGCGCCATACCAGCCCGAGCCCGTGCAGCCGCAGCCGCCATACCAGCCCGAGCCCGTGCAGCCGCCGTCGTTCGATCCGAACGCGTACCCGGGGGCGCCGGCGGCCTACCCGGGGGCTGCTCCCACCGCAGCGCCGGATCCCTACGCGGTTCCCGGCCAGGGCGGCCCGCAGGCCTACCCTGCAGCGCCGACGGAGCCGTATGCCGCGGCATCCGACCCCCACGCGTCGTATCCCGCCGCTCCGCAGGGCGACCCCAACGCCTACCCGCCCGGAGGCCCTGCCGCCTACCCGGGCGCTGCAGCTCCCGGCGACCCGAACGCCCCTTACCCCGGGGCCTACCCGGCTGCCGGCTTCGCGCCCGCACCGAAGAAGCCGATGTCGAAGGGGCTGCTGTTCGGCCTGATCGGCGGTGGAGCAGTGGTGGTCCTCGCGATCGCGGCCGCCGTGATCGTCCCGATCGTGACGCGGCCGGCCAAGCCCTCGGCGTCCGAGTACGTCGAGCAGTACCTGACGGCGCTCGCCGACGGCGACGCCGAGAAGGCGGTCACCTACGTCGAGAACTACGGAGGCGACGATCTTCTGACCGCCGACGTCCTCAAGGAGTCGTTGAAGCTCGGCAAGATCGACAAGATCAAGGTCGGCAAGGAATCCGAGGGGGAGTACGGCGACACCCAGGTCGCAGTCACCTTCACCATCGGCGACACCAAGGTCGACCGCACGTTCGACGTGAACCCGTCGTATGACGGCACCGAGCTCACGATCGTCGACGGTCTCGTGTCGTTCTCGGGCCTGTACGGATTCGAGGGGCTCGGCCTGACGGTGAACGGCGCCGAGGCGCCGACCGACAGCGTGTACGTCTTCCCCGGCACCTACCAGCTCGCGGTCGGTCCCGAGCAGTTCGCGATCGAAGGCGAGAGCACCCTCGTGGTCGCCTCCGACGACGACACCGAAGCGCTCTACGAGGTGAAGCCGATCCTGAGCGAGGCGGGCACCACGTCGTTCCGCGAGCTGGTCAAGGCCTCGTTCGCCGAGTGCCTCGCGATGAAGACGCTCGACACCCCGTGCGGCATGAACACGAGCACCATGAGCCAGGACGGCTACACGCCCGTCGACGGTACGGTCACCCGCACGATCGACGCCGAGAACCAGTCGAAGCTCGACAACCTCGAGGCCTACGTGAGCGAGCGCGCGATCGTGACGACGTACGACTACTGGAGTGCTGACATCACGCTCCAGGCCTCGAACGGCTCGTCGACCGAGCCGTTCGAAGTCCTCTTCGGCGGCGAGGTGCTGACCCCGAAGGTCGACTTCTCCGCCGAGACGCCCTCCGTCGTCTGGGAGTGACGGCCGCGGGTCCGCGACGTTCCTCGGAACGGCGCGGACCCGCAGCGTTCTTCTCGACGGTTCGGCGACCTGCAACGTTGTAGAGTGAGCGCGAGTGAAGGGGGTGCGCATGGCGGTGACGCTGCATGACGTCGCGGGGCTGGCCGGGGTGTCGATCAAGACGGTGTCGAACGTCATCAACGACTACCCGCACATCAGGCCTGCCACGCGCGAGAAGGTCGAGGCGGCGATCGCGCAGCTCGGGTACACCCCCAACCTCACCGCGCGAAACCTCCGATCGGGCCGTACCGGCGCGATCGCTCTCGCCGTGCCCGACCTCAGCCTCGCCTACTTCGCCGAACTGGCCGCAGAGGTGATCCGCGAGGCCGAGGCTGCCGGAGTCGTCGTGCTCGTCGAGCAGACGGGCGCCGACCGGACGCGAGAGCTCGAGCTGCTGCGCAGCCCGCGGCTCAAGCTCACCGACGGCCTCATCTTCAGCCCGCTGGGCATGGGGCAGGACGACGCGGCGGCCCTCGACGTGAACTTCCCGATGGTGCTGCTCGGCGAGCGCATCTTCGACGGGCCGACCGATCATGTGACCATGCGCAACGTCGAGGCCGCTCGGGCCGCGACCGAGTATCTGATCGCGCAGGGGCGCCGACGGATCGCCGTGGTCGGGGCGCACGAAGGCGAGCTCATCGGCTCGGCGGCCCTGCGACTCCAGGGGTACCGCGAAGCCCTCGACGCCGCGGGCATCGCCTACGACGACAGCATCATCGGCTACACGACCCTCTGGCACCGCGCGAACGGTGCGCGATCCATGCGCGAGCTGCTCGCCGCAGGCGCCGAGTTCGACGCGGTCTTCGGCCTCAACGACACGCTCGCCCTGGGAGCGATGCGCGTGCTGCAGGAATCGGGGCGCCGGGTGCCCGATGACGTCGCCGTCCTCGGCTTCGACGGTCTCGACGAGGCGGAGTACTCGATTCCGAGCCTCACCACGGTCGATCCGGGGCGTGAATGGATCGCGCGGACGGCGGTCTCGACGCTTCTCGCGCGGATCGCGGGCGACGCGGATGCTCCGCCCCGCACGCTCTTGGCCGACTACCGCATCCTGCAGCGCGAGTCGGCGCCCGCGAGCTGAGGCGACACCGGCGGCGGTCGACTCGCGAAGCGGGTCGACTCTGACGCCGTGCGTTCCTGGTCTCGCGGGACCAGGTGCGTTCGCGATGACGTGCGCTGAGAATTCGTGTTGACACCGGGCGCGGTTCCGACGACAATAACTTCTACAACGTTTACTACAACGTTGTAGAACGAGTGATAGTCGCCCCGACACGTATCTGCTCATCACCGGCGCGACCGACATCGAAGTCCGCTCCCGAGAGGAAACACAGCACAATGAAGTCACGGATCCTGGCCGCTGCGGGTGCCATCGCGCTCGCCACGGCAACCATCACCGGATGCTCCGCCGGAGGCGCAGGCAGCTCCGGCTCCGACGAGATCACCTTCATGTTCCGCGGCAACGACGCGGAGAAGGAGGCGTACACCGCGGCGATCACGCAGTTCGAGAAGGACAACGACGTCAAGGTGAAGATCATCATGACGACGGCCGACGAGTACAGCACCAAGCTCAAGGCGGCGATCACCGGAAAGCAGATCCCGGACGTGTTCTACGTCGACCCGGGCAGCGTGCAGGCCTACGTCAAGTCCGGCATCATCAAAGACATCACCAAGGAGGTCGAGGCCTCCGCCGACCTCGACAACATCTGGGCTTACGGCATCGACAGCTACCGCTTCGACGGCAAGATCATGGGCCAGGGCGACATCTACGCGATGCCCAAGGACATCGGTCCCTTCTCGTTCGGCTACAACAAGTCCATGTTCGAGGCCGCCGGCATCCCGCTGCCCGACGCCGACAAGCCCTACACGTGGGACGAGTTCCTCGACGTCGCGACGCAGCTCACGAAGGACACGAACGGCGACGGCACGCTCGACCAGTGGGGCACCGGGCTCAACGTCCAGTGGAACCTGCAGTCGTTCGTCTGGTCCAACGGCGGCGACTGGCTGAACGAGGACCACACGAAGGTCACGGTCGACACCCCCGAGTTCGCCGAGGCTCTGCAGTTCTTCGCCGACATGTCGAACGTCGCCAAGGTCACCCCGTCGACCTCCGACGCGCAGACGCTCGACACGTACCAGCGGTGGATGCAGGGCGAGATCGGCTTCTTCCCCGTCGGCCCGTGGGACGTGCCCACCTACGAGAAGCTCGACTTCGACTGGGATCTGATCCCCTATCCGGTCGGCGCCACGGGTGAGACCGCGACCTGGACCGGCACCCTCGGCATCGCCGTCTCGGAATCCTCGAAGAACGCCGACCTCGCCACCAAGCTCGCGATCTACCTCTCGACCGACGAGACCGCGCAGCAGTCCCTCGTGGACGCCGGCGTGCAGATCCCGAACCTGAAGGACATGGCCGACTCCTGGGTGACCGCCTCGACGCTCCCGCCCGCGAACAAGCAGGAGTTCCTCGACATCGCGAACGACTACGGTCGCCCGCTCCCGGCGAACACCACCTACTCCGCCGAGTGGTACGACGAGCTGTTCAAGAACATCCAGCCCGTCCTCGACGGCAAGCAGTCCGCCGCCGACTACCTCGCCGAGGTGCAGCCGCGCATGCAGGAGCTCTTGGACAAGGCCAACGCCGACGCCGGCATCGGCTGATCGCTCCGGGAGCCGCGTGCAGAACGCGGCTCCCGGGCATCAGCATCCCCCACCCCACCGCGTTCTGCACAAGAACCCCTGCTTCCTGAGAAGAGGTGACCATGTCGACGACCCTCCGGCGCTCCCGACTGCACCGCCGCGAGCATCTCGTGGCCGCCGCGTTCATCGCGATCCCCGTACTCGGCTTCCTGATCTTCACCGCCTACCCCCTGTTGTTCTCGTTCTACGCCTCGTTCACCAAGTGGAACGGGCTGAGCGATCCGGTCTTCAACGGTCTCGACAACTACACCGAGATGTTCGCCGATCCTTACTTCTGGAAGGCGATGGGCAACACCGTCTTCATGATGATCGGCATCCCGATCGGCCTGGTCCTGTCTCTTCTGCTCGCCCTCGCCCTCAACCGCAAGATGCGCGGCACCACCTTCTTCCGCACGGTGTACTACGTTCCGGTGATCTCCTCGCTGGCGGCGGTCGCGATCCTCTGGCAGTGGGCGTACAACGGCGACTTCGGACTCATCAACCAGGTGCTCGCGATGTTCGGCATCGACGGTCCGAACTGGCTGCAGAACGCCGAGACCGCGAAGCCGGCGATCGTCATCATGGCGGTCTGGAAGGGCATCGGCTTCTCGATGCTGCTGTACCTGGCCGCCCTCCAGTCGGTGCCGCGGCACCTCTACGAGGCCGCGGCGATCGACGGCGCGAACGCCGTGCAGCAGTTCCGTCACATCACCATCCCGATGCTCAGCCCGGTGACCTTCTTCCTCGTCGTCACGAGCATCATCGGCGGCGCGCAGATCTTCATCGAGATCAACATCATGACCCCCACCGGCGGGCCCGAGTTCTCCACGGCATCCATCGTCTGGTACATCTGGCAGAAGGCGTTCAACTACCTGCAGATGGGCTACGCCACCGCGATGTCGGTCGTGCTGGGGCTTCTGGTCTTCGTGATCACGGCCATCCAGTTCCAGATCAACCGCCGCTTCCAGTTCTCGATCGACTGAGGCCCATCATGTTCCAGAACGAATCAGAGACCGTCGCGCTCACGGTTCCGCGCGCGAAGCGCGCCGCGGCCACCGGGCGCACACGCACCTCGCAGTACCGGATCGTCAACGCGATCGTTTTCGCGGTGCTGTCGCTCGGCGGCATCATCATGATCGCGCCGTTGGTGTGGACCTTCAGCACCTCGCTCAAGACCAAGGAAGCGGTGTTCGCACTGCCTCCGCAGTGGATCCCCGATCCGGTGCAGTGGGAGAACTACATCAGGGTGTGGTCGGCGGGTCCGCTCGCGAGCGGCATCGTCAACAGCCTCATCGTCTCGGTCAGCGTCACCGTGGTCGGCACCATCAGCTCGGCCATCGCCGCATTCGCCTTCGCGAAGATGCGCCTGCCGTTCAAGAACGTCGTGTTCCTGTCGCTGCTGGCGGCGATCATGATCCCGTTCCCGACGATCATGATCCCGCAGTTCAAGATGTTCGCGGATGCCGGCCTCGTCGACACGCTGTGGCCGCTGATCCTGCCGGGGCTCTTCGGGAACATCGTGATGATCTTCTTCCTCCGGCAGTACCTCGATTCGGTCCCCGACTCGATCATCGAGGCGGCCAAGCTCGACGGAGCGGGCTACCTGCGGATCTTCTTCACGCTGATCTTCCCGGCGATCCGACCGGCGGTCGCCGCGCAGTTCATCCTGTGGTTCATGGCGGTGTGGAACGACTACCTCGCCCCGATCATCTACCTGAACACCCCCGAGCGTCAGACCCTGCAGCTCGTGATCGCCAGCTTCAACGCGACCTACGCCAGCCAGACCGACTATCCGCTGATCATGGCGGCGTCGTTCATCGCCCTGGTGCCGGTGCTGGTGGTGTTCGTGGTCTTCCAGAAGCAGATCATCGAGTCGGTCGCGCTGACCGGAGCGAAGGGCTGATCATGACGACCGACACCGACACGAGCGGCTGGGGGGCGCGGCACGCGCACGACCCCACGGTCGTGCGCGGCGATGACGGCCTCTGGTACATGTTCTCGACGGATGCCGTGGCCGGCGCCGAGCACATCCCGGCCGGCGCGCACGTGCGCACCTCGCCCGACCTCGTGACCTGGACCTACCGGGGCACCGCCCTCGGCGGGGTCCCGCGTCCTGCCGCCGAATGGTCCGGCGCCGCGGGTCTCTGGGCGCCCGAGGTGGTCCGCTGGCCCACCGCCGACGGCACCACCCGCTGGCACATGTACTACTCCGCGTCCACCTTCGGGTCTCGCACCTCGGCGATCGGACTCGCCACCGCATCCGATCTCGCCGGCCCCTGGACCGACGAGGGCATCGTGATCGCCACGCAGCACGAACGCGATTCGTTCAACGCGATCGACGCCGCGATCGTGTTCGATCGCGCGGGTTCGCCATGGATGATCTACGGCTCGTTCTTCGGTGGGATCCACGCCGTCGAACTGTCGGCGTCGACGGGACTGCGCGTGCGCGACGAACCAGGGACCCTGATCGCCCGGCGTCCGCAGAGCGTCGACGGTGCGATCGAGGGCGCGTACGTCGTCGAGCGCGACGGCCGGTACGTCCTGTTCGTCTCGTACGACTCGCTCGTCGACACCTACAACGTGAGGGTCGGGGTGTCCGACGACATCACCGGCCCGTACCTCGACCACCAGGGACGCGAGCTGACGGTGTCGCCGGATGCCGACGCCCTGGCCTCAGGCACCAAGATCCTCGGCGGGCTGCGGTTCCCTGGTGGCACCGGCCTCATCGCACCGGGTCACAACTCGATCTTCCACGACGGCGACGCGACGTTCATGGTGCACCACGTGAGGTTCGCCGAAGCACCGACCCAGCACGAGGCTCAGGTACGCCGTGTGCACTGGACGGCATCGGGTTGGCCGGTCGTGTCACCGCATCCCTTCGCCGGTGTCGGCACCGAACGGCTCGCCGCGGCTGAGCCGGCCTGTGGCGAATGGGATGCCGTGCGCTTCGCGCCCGAGGTGTCGACCATGATCGACGCCGAGCGCGTGCGCCTGGTCTCGGATGTGGTGACGGACGGCGAGCCGTTGGTAGCGCGACTGGTCGTTGAGCGAGGGAGCGCCAGCGACCGAGACGAAACGCCTCGTGGCGCGCACGACATCGTCACCCTGGACGCGGTGGTGTTCGGGGCGTGGGATCCGGTGGCGGGGCGGCCCGTCCTCGCATTCAGCGGCATCGACGAGCAGGGCGTCGTCTGGAGCGGCTCGAAGGCGGTCGCGTCGTGAGCGCCGAAGCGCAAGTGGGCCTGGGCTGGACCGGCCGGGTCATGCAGATGCTGCAGGCCGTGTGGACGCTAGTCCTCGTGAATCTGCTCTTCGCGGGCGGTGTGATCGTCGGCCTCGTCGTGTGCGGCATCATGCCCGCTGCCGTCGCGTCCGCCACCGTCCTCCTGCGGGGGAGCAGCGACGAGGGCACGGTGCGCGGGTTCGTCCGCGCGTACCGGGAATCGTTCCGGCGGGCGAACCTGACCGGCATCCCGCTCCTGGCCGCTGCCGTGCTGCTGTACGCCGACTTCCTCGTGCTGCCGGCGCTGGCGGGACCGGCATCCGCCGCCCTCACCGCGCTCGCGACGGTCGTCGCGTCGCTCGTCGTGCTCACCGCGATCGTGACCGTCGCGCTACTCGTGCGCTATCGCGACACCCCGCTCGCGCTGCTGCGTTACGCGGTGGCGGTGCCGTTGAGCTCGCCGATGACGGCGATCGGCGTGCTGGTCGCCCTCGGCGCTTTCGGCATCATCGCCGCGATCTTCCCCGTCGTGATCCCGCTCGTGGGCGCGTCGCTCCCTCTTGCCGTCTCGGTGCGTCTGATCGACCACCGGCTGGCGAAGATCGATCCTCAGCATCCGGCCGCACGCATCGCGGCCTGAAGACCTCAGCACCACTCAGAGAAGGAAAACCCCGTGACCAAGGCACGCATCTCCATCGACCGCGAGGCGGTCGTCGCTCCCATCGATCGGCGCATCTTCGGCTCGTTCGTCGAGCACCTCGGCCGCTGCGTCTATGACGGCATCTACGAACCCGGCCACCCCACGGCGAACGAAGACGGCTTCCGTCTCGACGTCGTCGACCTCGTGCGCGAGCTGGGCTCGACCACGATCCGCTACCCCGGCGGCAACTTCGTCTCGGGCTTCCGCTGGGAGGACTCGGTCGGACCCCGCGATCAGCGGCCCGTCCGCCGCGACCTGGCCTGGCACTCGATCGAGACGAACCAGGTCGGCGTCGACGAGTTCTCCCGCTGGCTGAAGCTCACCGGCTCCGAGCTGATGATGGCCGTGAACCTCGGCACGCGCGGCATCGAGGCGGCCCTCGACCTGCTCGAGTACTGCAACCACCCCTCGGGCACCGCGCTCAGCGACCAGCGCATCGCGAACGGCACCGTCGAACCGCACGGCATCAAGATGTGGTGCCTGGGCAACGAGATGGACGGCCCCTGGCAGACCGGTTACATGACGGCCGAGGACTACGGCAAGATCGCCGCCCGCACGGCACAGGCCATGAAGACGGCCGACAAGGATCTCGAGCTCGTGGTGTGCGGGTCGTCGAGCTCGTCGATGCCGACCTTCGGCGACTGGGAGCGCACGGTCCTCGAGCAGGCCTACGAGCACGTCGACTTCATCTCCTGCCACGCCTACTACCAGGAGCGCGGCGGCGACCTCGCCTCGTACCTCGCCTCGTCGCTCGACATGCAGTACTTCATCGAGACCGTCGTGGCGACGGCCGACCACGTCGGCAACAAGCTCAAGTCGAAGAAGAAGATCAAGCTCTCCTTCGACGAATGGAACATCTGGTACCTCGACGAGCACCAGGCCTCCGACGAGGTCAACGACGAATGGCGCGTCGCCCCTCGACAGCTCGAGGACGTCTACTCGGTGGCGGATGCCGTGGTGCTGGGCAACCTGCTCATCACACTGCTGAAGAACCATGACCGCGTCGCGTCGGCCTCTCTCGCGCAGCTCGTGAACGTGATCGCCCCGATCATGACGGAGCCGGGCGGCGCCGCGTGGCGTCAGACCACCTTCTTCCCGTTCTCGGTGACCTCGCGTCTCGCGAAGGGTGAGATCGTGAAGCCGCGCATCGACGTCGGCACCTACTCGACCGCCGTCTACGGCGACGCACCACTGGTCGACTCGGTCGTCACGACCGACGGCGTGAACTCGGCCGTGTTCCTCGTGAACCGCAGCCAGACCGAGTCGATCGAGGTGCAGATCGCCGTGACCGAGCTCGGCGCCTCGAGCATCGACGAGGCGGTCACGCTGTGGGACGACGACGTGTACGCGAAGAACACGCTCGCCGACCAGAATCGCGTCGGGCTGAAGCAGCTCGACGGTGCTGTGCTGGCCGACGGCGTGCTCACCGTCACGCTCCCGCCCGTCTCCTGGTCGGCGCTCGCGCTCTCGTGATCCGTCGCTTCTCCCGGCCTGTCGCCGCCGCTGTGATCGTCACAGCGGCGGCGGTGCTGCTCGGATGCTCGGGCGCCCCGGTCGCGCCATCGTTGTCTGGTGACGTGTTCGTGCACGACCCGGCGTACGTGCACACCGACGACGGCGACTACATCTACTCGACGGGCAACGGTCAGATCGGCGACGGGAACATCCAGATCCGCCGCTCGGACGACGGGGCGAGCTGGGAGTACGTCGGCGAGGTCTGGAAGACGAAGCCCGAGTGGCTGCCTGCGGCCGTGCCCGGAGTCGACAACCTGTGGGCGCCCGAGCTCTACGAGCACGGCGGCACCTGGTACCTCTACTACTCGGCATCCACCTTCGGCAGCAACCGCTCGGTGATCGCGCTCGCGACCAACACGACGCTCGACCCCGACGACCCCGCATACGAATGGGTCGATCGGGGCGAGGTGATCTCCTCGGAGGGCGAGGACTTCAACGCGATCGATCCGGGGATCGTCGAGGATGCCGAGGGCGTGCCGTGGATGTCGTTCGGGTCGTTCTTCTCAGGCCTGCAGATGGTCGAACTGGAGTGGCCGAGCGGGTTGCGCGCCTCAGACGGCGAGCCGATCCTCATCGCCGACCGCGGGCTGGTCGAGAACGCGATCGAGGCGCCGTACATCGTCGCGCACGACGGTTGGTTCTACCTGTTCGCCTCGCGCGGCCTCTGCTGCAAGGGCGTCGACAGCACCTACGAGATCATCGTGGGGCGCTCGAAGGACGCGGTCGGCCCCTATCTCGACGCCGACGGCGGGGCGCTGCTCGACGACGGGGGCACTGTCGTGCTCACGTCCGAGGGCTCACGCGTCGGCCCGGGCGGCCAGTCGGTGTCGGGCGACCGGCTCGCCTTCCACTTCTACGACGCGGATGCCGACGGCATCCCGACCCTCGGCCTGCTGCCGATCACCTGGACCGACGGCTGGCCAACGGTCGACGGTCGCTGAGCGCGCTGCCGCACAAATATCGGCCGAGAATACAGATGTCAGTGGAAACCCGGATTCTCGACCGACATCCGTAATCTGAGCCGACATTCGTGTCCGGCAGCGCGCCAGCTCAGGCGAGTTCGATCACCGACCACGAGAGCGCGGGGAGCGTCGCCCGCACGGCGCCGTCGACCACCTCGGCGCCCGCGAGCGGCACCATGTGCACGGCGTCGGGCGTGGTCTCGAGGTTGGCGGTGAAGCGGTCGCCGCCGTCGGGGATCGTGAGCGTCTCGGCGTTCACGACGCGCAGGGCGCCGAAGCCGCGCAGATCGACCGTGAGGTCGTTCGCCGACTCGAGCGAACGGTTCGCGACGAACAGCACCACGCGGCCCGTCTCCTCGTCGAACGTCGCGGCGGCGTCGACCGAGTCCACGTCGCCGTACTGCTTCGTGCCGATCTGCGACGCCGACACCGCGAGCTGCAGGATTCGGCCGCGCGCGAGGCGCGCCATCCGCTCGAAGGGCCAGAAGCTCGTCTGACGCCAGGCGGGTCCGCCCTGCTCCGAGCGGATCGGCGCGATCACGTTCACGAGCTGCGCCTGGTTCGCGATGTGCACGCGATCGCCGTGGCGCAGCAGGCTGTTCAGGAAAGTACCGACCACGACGGCATCCGTCACGTTGTAGGTGTCTTCGATCAGGCGCGGATGCTCTCGCCATCCGGCTGCCGCGATCGCCGCTTCCTCTTCGTTGTTGTACCGGTCGAAGTCCCACACGTTCCACTCGTCGAAGGAGATGTTGACCTGTTTCGTGTGCTTGCCTGCGGCCTTGACGGCGTCGATCGTGGCGATCACACCGTCGATGAAGGCGTCCATCTCGACGGCCTCGGCGAGGAACGACTCGGCGTCGCCCTCGAGTTCGCGGTAGTAGGCGTGCATCGAGATGTAGTCGACCTCGTCGTAGGCGTGCGTGAGCACCGTGTGCTCCCAGGTGCCGAAGGTCGGCATGCCGCGATTCGACGAGCCGACAGCGACGAGCTCGATCGAGTCGTCGACGAGCTTCATCGCCTTCGCGGTCTCCTGCGCGAGCCGGCCGTACTCGGCGGCAGTCTTGTGGCCGATCTGCCACGGCCCGTCGAGCTCGTTGCCGAGGCACCAGAGCTTGATGTCGAACGGGTCCTCGGCGCCGTTGCGGCGCCGCATGTCCGACCAGTAGGTGCCGCCGGGGTGGTTCGCGTACTCGACGAGCGCACGTGCCTCCTCGACCCCGCGGGTGCCGAGGTTGATGGCCTCCATGATCTCGACCTCGGCGTCGCGGGCCCAGTCCACGAACTCGTGCAGGCCGAAGGCGTTGGTCTCGATGGTGTGCCAAGCGCCGTCGATGCGCACGGGGCGATCGGCGACGGGGCCGACGCCGTCCTCCCATCGGTACCCGGAGACGAAGTTGCCGCCCGGGTAGCGGACGACCGTCGGACCCATCTCCCGAACCAGTTCCAGCACGTCGCGCCGGAACCCGCGTTCATCGGCCTGCGGGTGCCCCGGCTCGTAGATGCCGGTGTAGACGCAGCGCCCCATGTGCTCGACGAAGGACCCGAACAGTCGTCGGGGGACGTCGGCGATCGTGAAGTCGCGGTCGATGGTGATGCGGGCGTTGGGCATGGTTCTCCTGGTTGTGGCTTTCGAGCCGGGTGGGGGTCACTGACCGCCGAAGCCGCTGGTCGCGACGCCCTTGACGATCTGCTTCTGGAAGATGAGGAAGATGACGATGAGGGGGAGGGCTGCGAGCACCGCCTGCGCCATGACCTGCGCGTACTGCACGCCGTATGCGCTGATGACGGTCTGCAGACCGACCGGCAGCGTCATCAGCGTGGTGTCGTTGATGACGAGGAACGGCCAGAGGAAGTTGTTCCACGCGGCGATGAACACGAAGATCGCGACGGATGCCAGGATCGGGCGCGACAGCGGCAGCACGACCGACCAGAAGATGCGCAGCCGGCTGGCGCCGTCGACGCGGGCCGCGTCTTCGAGCTCGATCGGGATCGCGTCGAAGAACCGCTTCAGGATGAACACCATCGCCGGCGCCACCACCTGCGGCAGGATCAGTCCCCAGTAGGTGTCGATCATGTTGAAGGCGAGCATCTGGTAGAAGAGCGGGATGATCAGCACCTGCGGCGGCACCACGATCGAGGCGAGAATCACGACGAACAGCCATTTGCGACCCGCGAAGTCGAGCCGCGAGAACGCGTACGCCGCGAGGGCCGAGATCGTCAGGGTGATGAAGGTCACCGCCGCGGCCGTCCACAGGCTGTTGAACGCCCAGGTGTAGACGTTGCCCTGCGAAAGGATCGCCGTGAAGGCGTCGACCGTGGGACCTGAGGCGCCGATCCACGAGGGATCGCCCGATGCGGCATCCGGCTCGGTCTTGAAGGCGGTCGCGACCGCCCAGAGGAACGGCAGCAGCCAGCCGATCGCGAGCAGCAGCAGCACCAGGAACGCCGCGACGCGCAGGGGCGCGAACGGCTTCTGGCCGGGGAGGTGCGAGCGGCGCCGGGGCGTGGCGGTGACGACCGCCTCGGTCGGGGTAAGGGTCGCGGCGGACATCACAGCTGCTCCTTCCGGCGGCGCGTGACCAGGGCCTGCGCGACACCCACGATGACGATGAGGGCGAAGAACACGTAAGAGATGGCGGCCGAGTAGCCGAACCGGTAGCTGACGAATCCGGCTTCGTAGATGTACTGGACGATCGAGCGGGTGGTGTCGCTCGCGACGCCGCCGAGCATCTGGTACGCCTGATCGAACAGCTTCAGCGAGGCGAGGATCTGCAGCAGCAGGATGAGCACGGTCGCCGGTCCCAGCTGGGGAAGCGTGATCGACCAGAACTGGCGCCAGGCGCCCGCACCGTCGAGGGACGCCGCCTCGTACTGCTGCGGCGGGATGTTCTGCATCGCCGCCAGGTAGAGCAGGAAGTTGAACCCGACCGTCCACCACACCGTGGCGATCACGATCGACAGCATGTTGGTCTCGGGATTCTGCAGCCAGGCGAGCGGCTCGAGGCCGAGCGCCTTCAGGATGTTGTTGGCCGCACCGATCTGCGGGTTGAAGATCCAGACCCAGATCTGCGAGATCACGGTCGAGGCGAGCAGATACGGCATGAAGAACGACAGCCGCCACAGCCACTGGCCAGGAAGGCCGCGGTCGACGAGCGCGGCCATCAGCAGGGCGATCACGACGAGCGGCACGGTGGAGAGCAGCGTGAACCAGATCGTGTTCCACAGCGAACGCCACATGACCGGGTCGCTGAGCGCCTCGGCGTAGTTGGCGAAGCCGACGAATCCGCCGCCGGCGCCCGTGAGCGAGGCGTCGGTGAAGCTGAGGACGATGCCGTGGATGATCGGCCAGACCAGGAAGAGCGCGAAGGCGATGAGGAACGGGGCGAGGAACGCCCAGCTGACGAGCTGCTCGCGGCTGCGCGTGCCTGCACGGCGTGCGGGGGCGGCGGTGCGGGAACCCGTCACGATCGTGCGGGTCGAATCGGTGGCTGCGGTCATCATGAGCCGAACGTCCCTTCGGGGTCAGCCGGGTTCGGTTGCGAGAGCATCGTGTTCACGCGCGCCTCGAAGCGATCGATCGCGGCGACCGGGTCGTCGCCCTTGAGTAGCACGTTCTGCACGGCAGCACCGAACTCGCCCTGGAAGTTGGAGCCGGAGCCCGTGAACCAGGCGGTCGGATCGTAGACGACGTGCTTCGCAGCCTCGGCGTAGTGCGCCTGGGGCACGAGATCCGCGTACTCCGGCGACTCCGTGACGGGCAGGAACGCGGGGATGTGGCCGGCTTCGGCCCAGCCGAACGAGCCCTTGAGCATGTCGGCGACGAACTGATAGGTCAGGTCGCGCTTCGCCTTGTCGGCGTGGGTCTGGTGAGGCAGGACGAACGAGTGCGAGTCGGCGTACACCGCTGGGGTCCCGTACAGGGTCGGGATCATCGTCGCGTCGAACGGGAGCTTCGCGTTCTGCATGGTGCGCAGCTCCCAGACGCCGGTGAACAGCATCCCGCTCTTTCCTGTCGAGAACTCTGCGACCGCCGTGCCGTAGTCGGCCTGGGCCGCGGCGATCTCGCCGTCGAGGAGCGTGCGCATGAACGTCAGAGACTCGACCGCCACGTCCTTGTCGATCACGGCCTTCCCGCCAGGGGGGAGCTCGATGGGCGAGCCGTGCTGTGAGTACAGCGTGTAGAACAGGCGCCACATCTGCGCGCCGTCGCCCAGGTAGCCGTACGACAGCGCGTGTCCGCTCGCCTGGCCGCCGATCGCGCGGAGCTGCTCGAGGAACTCCTCGGGTGAGGTCGTCTCCTGCAGTGCGCCGTCGGAGTCGAGCACGCCGGCGGCGTCGCAGATGTCGGTGTTGAACATGGCCACGAACGGGTGGGCGTCGAGGGCGATGCTGAACATCTGCTCGCCGACGAAGCCCTTCTCCCAGATGGGCTTCGGGAACGTCGAGGCGTCGATGCCCAGTTCCTCGAGCCGGGCGAGGTCCCACGGGTCGAGCAGCCCGCCCGGAGCCCAGCCGACCGTGCGGGTGGCGTGCATGATGGCGACGTCGGGAGCGCGCCCGCCTGCGCCGGCCATCGCGAGCTTGGTGTAATACGGCGTGCCCCAGGCGAGGACGGTGGGGCGGATGCGGAAGGCGTCCTGCGCGTCGTTGACCTTCTGCAGCAGCTGAGACATGGTCACGCCGTCGCCGCCGGAGAGCAGATGCCAGAACTGGAGCGTCTGCGGGCCGGCGCCGGGCGTCGCACCGGGCGCGCATCCCGCGAGCAGCGCTGCTGCCGCGGTCAGCGAGGCGGCGGTGAGGAACTGCCTTCGCGAGAGATCGAGCGGGGGTGTCATCGGGTCACTCCTTTGTGACTGCGTCGGGGGCGCACCCATCATTACATCGTGGTAATCGGCGGCGCAAGAGTCAGAGCGATACCCGTCGCGACGATCTGCCGGTCAGGGGTGATACCCGGCCGGCGAGGCCGAGGTGCTCGCGCGCGCGATGAGCCGGTGCGGCAGGATCAGCCCGCGCGGCGGCGACACGCGATCGTCCATGCGCGACTCGAGAAGGCCCAGCGCCGCCTCGGCGAAGTCGCCCAGATCGAAGGCCACGGTCGTCAGCGACGGGGAGGTGAATGCCGAGAGCTCGACGTCGTCGAAGCCGGTCACGATCACGTCGTCGGGAACGCGGATGCCGGCGTCGTGCAGCGTGTGCATCGCACCGAAGGCGATCGAGTCGGTGAACGCGACGACCGCGTCGAAGTCGACCTCGCGCGCCAGCAGCATGCGCGCAGCTTCCGCGCCGCCTGCCATCGTCCAGGGCAGCAGGTTGACCTCGAGTCGCCGATCGCGGGCGATGCCGGCCTCGCGCAGCGCATCGTGCACGCCCGCGAGGCGCATCCGGCTGGTGGCGGTCTCGAACGCGGGGTCGTCGTCGGCTCCGATCACGGCGATCCGGCGCGCGCCGCGGGAGATCACGTGGCGGGTCGCCTCGGATGCGGCCACACGGCTGTCGATGCGCACGTGGTCGGCGCGGTTCTGCTCGACCTCGCCGATCACGACGAGCGGCGGCAGGCGGTCCGCGTACTTCACGACGCTGTCCTCGAGGCGGATCGGGTTCAGGATCAGGCCGTCGATCAGGTGGGCGCGGGCGCGAGAGAGCAGCTCCTTCTCGCGTTCGGGTTCGGTCGCGGTCTCTTCCACCTGCACCGCGAGGCCGCGGTCGTGCGCGGCGGCGACGATGCGGTGCACGAGCTGGGCCGAGTACGCCGTGCCCAGGTCGGGAAGCGCGACGGCGATGATCCCGCTTCTGCCGTTGCGCAGACCGCGCGCGCTGAGATTCGGCACGAAATCGAGTTCGGCCATAGCCGCCTCGACCCTCGCCCTGGTCTCCTCGCGCACCACGACCGTGCCGGTGACGACGTTCGACACGGTCTTCGGAGACACTCCGGCCAGAGCCGCGACGTCTTTCATCGTCGCTCGAGGAGCGGGCGGCGCTGTCATGGGGTCAGACTATCCCGCGCGTCTGAAGGCACGGCCCCGCGGGTACGCTGACACCATGGGCGACGAACGCAACTGGGCCGGCAACCTCCTCTATCGGGCCTCCTCGATCGAGCATCCCGAGTCGATCGACGAGCTCCGCGAGCTGCTCACCGCGGGGGGCGCCGTGCGCGTGCTCGGCTCCCGGCACTGCTTCAACGACATCGCCGACACGACAGGCTCGTTGATCGCCCTCGACCGGATGCCCCAGGTGATCGACATCTCGCCCGCTCGCGACTCGGTGCGCGTTTCCGGCGGGCTCCGCTACGGCGACATCGCCCCCGTGCTCGAGGAGCAGGGGCTGGCGCTCGCGAACCTCGCGTCCCTCCCGCACATCTCGGTCGCAGGTGCCGTGGCCACGGGAACGCACGGCTCCGGCGACGCTACCGGCTCGCTCGCGAGCGCGGTTCGCGCGGTGACCGTGATGACGGCATCCGGCGAAGTCTGCTCCCTCGCGCGGGGAGACGACGGCTTTGACGGCGCGGTCGTGGCGCTCGGCGCTCTCGGCGCCGTGATCGACCTGACGCTCGACGTCGAGCCCAGCTACCAGGTCGCCCAGCACGTGTTCGAGCACCCGTCGTGGGACGCGATCCTCCGTGACCTCGGCGCCGTCACGGGCGTCGGAACCAGCGTCAGCATCTTCTCGACCTGGCAGCGGACCGACGTCGCCGACCAGATCTGGATCAAGCAGCGGGTGCCCGCCACGAGGGCGGATGCCGCGGAGCGACGCGCAGCGCGCGAGGCGCTCGCCGTGTCTCTCGGCGCTGCGCCGGCCGAGGGCAAACGGCATCCCATCATCGGAGTCGATCCCGAGGCCTGCACCGAGCAGGAGGGCGTCGCGGGCCCGTGGTTCCAACGGCTGCCGCACTTCAAGCTCGAGTTCACCCCGTCGGCCGGGGCCGAGATCCAGAGCGAGTACCTGGTGCCGCGCCTCGATGCCGTGGCCGCCATCGAGGCCGTGCGTTCGCTCGCCGACCGCATCGCACCGCTGCTGCTCGTGAATGAGATCCGCACGGTGCGCGCAGACGATCTGTGGCTGAGCTCTTCCTACGGGACGGATGCCGTCGGCCTGCACTTCACGTGGAAGCCCGACGAGGCGGCGGTGCGCGAGCTGCTGCCGACCATCGAGGCCGCGCTGCCCGCATCCGCCCGTCCGCACTGGGGCAAGGTGTTCACGCTCGACGGCGCCGATGTGCGCTCGCGCTACCCGCGATGGGACGACTTCGCGGCTCTCGTCGCGAAGCACGACCCCGAGCGGCGCCTCGTGAACGAGTACCTGGAGCGCCTCGGTCTCTGAGCGCATCCATCCTCAGATCCGCTCAAGCGGGTTCGCCGCCAGCTTGTCGACGACCCCGCCCTCGAGCAGCCGTCGGGCGTGGCTGTGCGGCTTGCGGGCCGCCTGCTCCCGCACGCCGGCGCCGAACTCCTCGGCGAGAGCGAGTCGCGGGTGCGCGTGGAGCACCTCGCGGCGAAAGTCGAGCGGGATCTCCGCATCTCGGCGCCCGGCGATGTCGAGGCCGGTGGCCGTCTCCAGCAGGTAGCCCTCGAGGTCGAACGCCGGGTCGACCTCGGGCCAGTTGTGCCTCACGATCACCTCGTTGATGCGGATGCGCCGCGCCGCCGGCCACCCGGCACCCGCGGCCATCGCCTCGCCGACATGGCCGCCGGCCTCCTCATAGCCCAGCACGTGGTTGTCGAACGCCGGCACGATCCCGATGTCGTGCAGCAGGGCCGCCTCATAGAGCAGCTCGTGATCGACGCCGCTGCGTCCTTCGACGACCGCGAACGCCTCGGCCCACAGCCAGGACCGCACCGCGTGGTTGCGCAGCGCAGGGGAGTGGTATTCGTCCATCAGCTCGCGGGCTCCCCGGGCCGCAGGGGTGTCGGGCACGGCGAAGTCGGAGATGCGCATGGGGCCAGGGTAATGAACCGGCACTCGCCCGGACCGCGTGAATGGTGACAAGATCCGGCGGAATGCCGCCATTCACGCGATTCGAACGAGAGGAACGCGATCAGCTCGTTGGCAGCCAGATGCGCATGGTCGACGGACCGCGCTGCGCCCACGAGTGGTACGGGATGAGCGCGACATCGGCGGTGTCTCCGGTGTCTCGGCGCGACACGCGGACGTGCACGACGCCTTCCTGCTCGCTCACCCCGCGCTCCGTGTCGACGATCGCCTCGGCGATGTCAGCGCCGAAGTCGTTCGACTCGAGAGCCAGCACTTCGGGTCCGCGCTCGATCGCGACGCAGCCGCGCACCGCGTCGACACGGGGATCGGGGGCCGTCACGCGGGGGGCGACCGGCAGCACCAGGTGCACGACGTCTCCAGCGCGGAACGCGCGGCGGATCGACACGGTGCCGGGCGCGGCATCCGCGGCGTCCTCCTCGCCGACCTGCACGGTCGCCCCGTGCGCCCACGACGGCACGCGGAGCGTGAGCGTCCACTCACCGTCCTCGACGATATTCACCCGCACCCGTCCGTCGACGGGATACTCGGTCGACACCTCGAAGGCCGCGACGGTGCCGTCGGGCAGAGTCGTGCGCACGCTGGAGGGGGCGTACTGATGCACCTGGACTCCGTCGTCGTCCGCGGTGGCGGTCAGCGCCGCGAGGCTCGCGAAGGTGCGCGCGACGTTCGGCGGGCAGCAGGACACGTCGAACCACGGCGCGCGCAGGGAGGAATGAGCCCTGGGCGAGGTCGCTTCGGGGTCCGCGGGCTGCGCGGGAACACGCTGGTGCAGGGTGTTGGCGTAGTAGAACGAGCGCCCGTCTGGCCCCGGAGAGGTCGCGACGACGTTGAACAGCGTGCGCTCGATGAGATCGGCGTAGCGCGCGTCGCCGTCGGCGAGCAGCAGTCGCCACGAGAACATGATCGAGCCGATGCCCGCGCAGGTCTCGGAGTACGCACGGTCCGGCGGAAGCTCGTAGTCGTCGCCGAACGCCTCGTCCTGGTGGTGCGAGCCCTGACCGCCGGTGATGTACGTGCGGCGGGCGACCGTGCGCTCCCACTGCCTGCGCAGCGCCTCGAGCAGATCGTCGTCTGCGGTCTCCACTGCCACGTCGACCGCAGCCGATGACAGGTAGTTCGCCCTCACTGCGTGGCCGCGCAGCGCCTCGGCCTCTCGCACGGGCACGTCGTCCTGGTAGTAGACGCGTCCGAACTCGATGTCGGGCAGCGTGCCGCGACCGTGTCGTTCGACGAAGAGCGCCGCCTGGGCGAGATACCGCTCGTCACCGGTCAACCGGCCGAGCTCGGCGAGTCCGACCTCGACCTCGGCGTGGCCGCAGATGGCGTCGCGTCCGTCCGGGCCGAACTCGCGGCACACCAGGTCGGCGGCGCGGATCGCGATCCCGAGCAGCCCGTCGTCGGCATCCGGGCGGGTGCGCGCACGGGCGACGGCCGCCTGGAAGAGATGGCCGAGGCAATACAGCTCGTGACCCCAGTCGAGCTCCGACCAGCGTGCGCCCTGGCCAGGGCGTCCGAATCGCGTGTTCAGGTATCCGTCGGGCTCCTGTGCCGCGGCCACCCGGTCGACCACGTGGCGCAACCGCGCCTCGAGGGCCGGGTCGTCGGTGCGGAAGATCTCCCATGCCACGGCTTCGAGGTACTTGTACACCTCGGAATCCGAGAACTCCCGGCCCCGACGACCCTCGGGGAGCTCACCGCGGGCGGCCAGATCGAAGTTGGGCAGCCAGCCTTCGGATTCCAGCCGACTCTCGATGTGCGCGAGCGTGTTCTCTCCGTTGATGCGCTGGCGTTCAGCCCAGAACCCGTCGGAGATGTGAACCTCGTCGAGGCCCAGAGGGCGCAGGCGCCCCGCGCGAGGCGCGACCGGGGCGACGGGGGCGGTGGTGAGAGAGGAGAAGTGAGTCATGGATCAGCCCTTGAAGGCGCCCGACATGAAGCCGCGCACGTAGTGTCTTTGCAGGATCAGGAACAGCAGGATGCAGGGGAGCGCCAGCACGACCACGCCGGCCTCCGTGGCCCCGTAGTCGACGACGCCCTGCACCTGACCGCGGAGGTTCGCCACGGCGAGCGGCAGCGTCATCCGGTTCGAGTCGTTGATGAGGATCAGCGGGGCCATGAAGTCGTTCCACGCCGTGAGGAACGCGAACAGGCCGACGGTGACCAGCCCGGGCTTGACCGCGGGCAGCAGCACCCGCCACAGTGCGCCCCAGCTGGAGCATCCGTCGACCATCGCGGCCTCGTCCATCTCCTTCGGGATGGACTCGAACGAGATGCGCATCATGAACATCGAGAACGGCAGCTGGAACATCGTGATGACGAGCGCGACGCCGACGAGGGAGTTCTGCAGGCCGACCGAGTTGAGGATCACGTAGAGCGGGATCAGCAGCGTCGCGTACGGCACCATCAGGATCGCGAGGGTCACGAGGAACAGCGCGTTCTTGCCCGGGAACGAGAAGCGGGCGAACGCGTAGCCGCCCAGCAGCGAGATGAACAGGGTGAGTGCGACGGTCAGCACCGACACGAAGATCGAGTTGCCCAGGTACACCCAGATGCCGGCCTGGTACGAGCCGAGGGCCGCGTAGTTGCCGAAGCCCCACCCGTCGGTCTGGCTCGTGCCGGCCCGAGGGCCGACGGAGGAGACTCCGGTCCAGATCAGGGGGTAGAGGAAGATCACCGCGAGTGCGGTCGTGAACACCCAGTAGGGGATGCCGAAGACGACGCGCGCGGCCTTCGACCGATAGCGAGGGGCGGTCGGCTGGTGGTTCGGCGCGACGATGGTGCGGGTCAGAGTCTGGGACATGATTCAGCTCTCGTCGGGACGCCGGAAGGCGCGCAGCTGGAAGACGTTGATGACGATCAGGGCGAGCAGCACGATGACCGACAGCGCGCCGGCGATGCCGAGGCTGTTCTGCCCCTGGAAGGCGACGTTGTAGATCAGCTGCACGACCGTCATGGTGCTGTTGTCGGGACCGCCCTTGGTGAGGATGTAGAACTGCTCGAACGCGAGCAGTGAACCCGTCACGCACATCACGGTCGTGAGCGCGAAGGTGGGCTTCAGCAGCGGGACCGTGATGTCGCGGAAGGTCTGCCAGCGGCTCGCCCCGTCGATGCGGGCGGCTTCGTACACGTCGTCGGGGATGCCCTGCAGCCCGACGAGCATCAGCAGCATGTAGAAGCCGGCGTAGCGCCAGACGATCAGGAAGATCGTCGACCACAGTGCGCCCTCGGGGGTGCCGAGGAACGTCACTCCCCACGACTTCATGAGGTCGGCGAAAGGGCCCGCGATGGGCGAGTACAGCACGTAGAACAGGAGCGAGGCGGATGCCAGGCCGAGCGCGCTGGGGATGAGGAATGCGGTGCGCAGGAAGCCCTTCCACCTGGTCGACTCCTGCACGAGCAGGGCGAGACCGAGCCCGAGCCCGATCAGGATCACGGTGGTGATCACGGTGTAGAGCAGCGTGAACCGGACGGAATCCCAGAAGAGCCGGTGCATCACGGAATCCGAGTAGTTCTCGGGGAAGTTCAGCCCTCGGTTGCCGCTGAGCAGCGGCCAGTCGGATGCCGACATCTGCAGTACGAGCACCAGCGGCACCACGAAGAGCAGGGCGACGAAGATCGCGGTCGGAGCGGCGTACAGCCAGCCCTGCACCGGGCCGCCGAAGCCCGTGCGAGGTCGGCGCCGACGGGGCGGCGCTGCGGTCGTGGTCATCAGAGTCACTTTCGTCGAGGTGCGGGGGCGGCGACCGCCGCCCCCGCACACGGGGTCACTGCGAGAGGATCGCGGTGATCTCGTCGTTGTCGGCGTCCACGGAGTCCTCGCCGTTCAGCACGGCGTTGCGGACGAGCGTGAGCCACGGGCTGCCCGGAGCGTTGAACGCCTGCTGGAAGTTCAGCGCCACCGGGGTGTCGCCCTGTGCGGCGACCTCGTTGATCGTCACGAGGCGGGGATCAGCCGAGGCGTACTCGTTGTCGGCCAGGTCGCCACGCGACACGGCGTTGCCGTCCTTCGCGAGGACCTCGACCTGAGCGTCCTCGGACATCAGCCAGTTCAGGAAGTTCCACGCCTGCGGGGACTGCTTCGAGTCCTTCGAGATCCCGATGCCGTCGCCGCCCACGAACGTGGACGCACCGCCGTCGACACCGGGGATGCCGGCAACGCCCGCGTCGAACTCGAGCGTGGGCAGCAGCGTCGCCGGGAACGGCATGACGCCGACCTTGCCCTCGCTGAACGCCGCGGTCCAGGTCGGTCCCGTCTCGTCGGTCGAGCTCGGCAGCACGGCTCCGGCCTCTTCGAGGCCGGCCCAGGTCTTGTAGACCTCCTGCGCGGCGTCGCCGCTCAGCAGGGACTCGGCGCCGTCGTCGCCCATGACCTCGTCGCCGGACGCCCAGATCGACGGGAACCAGGTGAACACGAGGCATCCACCGCAGTTCAGCCCGGTAGCCGTGCCGTAGGTGTCGGGCTTGTTCAGCGCCTGCACGGCCGTCGCGGCATCCGCGAACTCCTGCAGCGTCGCGGGCGCCTTGTCGGGGTCGAGCCCGGCTTCGGCGAAGAGCTCCTTGTTCCAGAACAGCATCGACAAGTCGAGGACGAAGGGCAGCACGTGCTCCTTGCCGTCGAGGGCCCCGGCTGAGAGGTGCCCCTGGTTGATGGAGTCCTTGTAGTCGAGCTCGTCGATCTGGGCGGAGATGTCCTTGAAGAGACCCTGCTCGACCCAGTTCGGCACGTACACGATGTCGGCGGCGAACAGGTCGGGAAGGCCTCCGGAGCCGGCGGCTGCGCCGACCTTGGCGACGTAGTCGTCGTTGGGGACGATCGTGAGCTCGACCTGGTTCTCGTGCGAGGAGTTGTACGCGTCGACGAGCAGCTTGGCCTGGTGCTCCATGGGCGCGCGGGTCCACAGCGTCAGGGTCGAGCCGTCGTCGACGCCCTCCGCGGTGATCGGCTCGTCGGACGCCACGTCGGCGGCCGGTGAGCAGGCGGCGAGTCCTGCGACCAGCAGGCCCGCTGCGACGGCGATCGCCGCGCCTCTGACGGGACCGCGGTTCCGGGTGATGGGCATGGGTGTTCTCCTCTGGCTCTTCTTTGAACGATGGGGGTGCTTCGCCTCGTTGCTCGGACGGGTTCTCCGAAATGTAGCGAAAACCATTTCGTACCTGTTATATCTGGATGTGGAAGATGTCGTCAAGTACATTGCCGATAACCTTTCAGAACTCAAGGAGGGCACATGACGGAGGCAACCGCCGCACGCACGGTGACGCTCAGCGACGTGGCGCGGGCCGCACAGGTCTCGATCTCGACGGCGTCGAAAGCCCTGAACGATCGTGATGACGTCGCCGCCGCGACAAAGGCGCGCGTGCTCGCCGTCGCCGAGCAGCTGTCGTTTACGCCGAACGTCGTCGCGCGAGGACTGCTCGCGGGGCGCTCGGGGACCGTGGGTCTGCTCACGAGCGATCTCGAGGGTCGCTTCATGATCCCGATCCTGATGGGCGCGGAGGACGCGTTCGGCGAGGGGCGGGTGAACGTGTTCCTGTGCGACGCCCGCGGCGATGCCATCCGCGAGCAGCATCACCTGCGCGCTCTGCTGAGCCGGCGCGTCGACGGCATCATCGTCGTGGGTCGTTCCACCGACCCTCGCCGGTCTCTCGGGCAGCACATCCCGGTGCCGGTCGTGTACGCGTACGCCCCGTCGGACGATCCCCGCGATCTCTCGCTGACCCCCGACAACGTCGCGGGCGGGCGGATGGCCGTCGAGCACCTGATCGCCTGCGGGCGGACGAGGATCGCCCACGTCACCGGCGACCCTGCGTACGCCGCGGCGCAGGATCGTCTGGCGGGAGCGCGGGAAGCGCTGGATGAGGCTGGCCTGACGATGGTGGGCGAGCCGATGTTCTCGGAATGGACCGAGCACTGGGGGCGCGATGCCGCCGCCATGCTGCTGCAGCGCTACCCCGACATCGATGCGATCTTCTGCGGGTCGGATCAGATCGCCCGCGGCGTGCTGGACACGGCCAGGGATCTCGGACGCGTCGTGCCGGACGATCTCGCGGTGATCGGCTACGACAACTGGGAGGTCCTGGCCGACAACTCCCGCCCGGGCCTCACGTCGATCGACGCGAACCTGCAGAAACTGGGGCGCAAGGCGGCCGAGCATGTCTTCGCGGCGATCGACGGCCGCGACGCCGAATCGGGCATCCGTCCGGTTCCCGTGCGGCTCGTCATCCGCGGCTCCACGATCGCTCGCCGCTGACTCTCTGAGGCGTTCGCTGCTGACTGCCTGAAGCGGCCGTCGACACAGTCGACGGCCGCTTTCGTGTTCCTGTTCTCGCTCACATTCTTCTTCGAAATCTTTCGAAAAGGGTTGCACTCTGCATTGCGACGTGGATAGCGTGACGCGGAGCAGCGCTCGGAGCAGAGCGCAGCGCTCGAGAGGACGGACGACGTGGACCGAACCACTTCCCGCAGCATCCCCCGCGCCACCCTTGCCGTGGCAGGGCTTGCGGGCATCATCGCCAGCTGCATCATCGCCACACCGGCCCAGGCGGCCAACACCGACATCGGCTATCCGGTGTTCTCCGGCAGTGCCGAGCCCGTGCCCGCGACAGGCGTTCCCTATGCCGTCCGCAACGAGCTCCAGGCGATCTTCGACGCCGACGTCGTCGCCGGTGCCGGCACGTCAGCCGAAAAGGATTTCTGGATCGATCGGATGCTGCAGCGCACCGGCACCGCCGGCAGCTTCGGCGACGAGAACCAGTGGCTGTTCACCCGGGGACGTGCCGCATTCATGAAGACGCACGAGCCGGCGAAACTCGGCTTCGGCGGCCAGATCGCCTACTGGGAGGCGATCGACGGACGCGACGCCTACACGGTCGTCGTCGAGGTGGACGGCACCGCGCTGACCCTCACGGAGGACACGACCAAGCGCGAGCAGACGCCGAGCTACTGGCGCAGCGTCCACCGCAACGCGGCGCAGGGCATCGAGGTCGTGCAGACGAAGTTCATCACAGACGCGAACGTGCTCGTCACCGAGCTCGAGGTCACAGCGGCCGGCGCGGCATCCGTCACGCTCCGGGCGGCCTCGCCGTACGCGACGACGTCCGACGGCGACGAGCTCACCGGCACCGTGGCCGCCCTCAACAACCTCACCACGATCCACCCGCGTCTCTCGGGAGACGGCTTCACGGCGGACGCGGGCTCGCTGACGCGCACGATCGCCGTGCCGGCCGGCGGTTCCGTGACGACGAAGGTGCAGCTCGGCCTGGTCACGGACGAGATCGAGAACTCCCGCGCCGAGTACGACGCCTACCGTGCGGCGACTCCGCAGGACGCGTACAGGACGCACGTCACGGCCTACAACCGGTGGTGGGCCGACAACGTGCCGTACCTGGACACTCCGGAGGACAACATCGACAAGACGTTGTTCTACCGCTGGTGGCTGATGCGCTTCAACTTCCTCGACGCGAACATACCGGGCAACGACTACCAGTTCCCCACCTCGATGGAGGGCGTGCTCGGATACAACAACTCGATCGTGCTGACCGCGGGCATGTTCATCGACGACCTCAAGTACTTCCGCGATCCGATCTACTCCTACGGCCCATGGGTCTCCGCCGGTGAGACGTCGAAGAGCTCGAAGATGGTCGACAACCCCGGCGATCCCGCGAACTGGTCGAACAGCTACACCGAGTACATCTCCGAGGCGGCGTGGCGCTCGTACCAGCTGCACGGCGGCCCGACGGCCATCGCCGAGAACCTCGCCACCTACGCCGAGAACGACGTCAAAGGGCTCGTCTCGGCGTACGACACCAACGGCAACGGCCTGATCGAGTACGACTGGGGCGCGATGACCGGCAACGACGCAGACGCCGTGTCGTTCCACTGGAAGCCCGGCAACCAGGATCGTGCCGAGAACGCCTACCTCTACTCCAACGCGCTCGCTGCGGCATCCGCCTACCGGGTGGCGGGCGACACCGCCAAGGCCGACGAGATGGACGCGTTCGCCCAGCACATCAAGGAGCAGGTCATGGACGTGCTCTGGAACCCCGAGCGCAAGCTCATCGAGCATGCGATGGCGGACACGGGCGAGCACGTGCCGTGGAAGGAGATCAACAACTACTACCCGTTCGCAGTCGGCCTGGTGCCGAAGCCGGGCGATGCCGACTACGACGACGACTACGTCGAAGCGCTGCGCCTGTGGGCCGACGACAAGGAATACCCGATCTTCCCGTTCTACACGGCGAACCAGGTCGACAAGGCCGCGGCTGCGGCGGCAGGAGAGGCGGGCAGCAACAACTTCTCCGTGATCAACTCCACTGTCACCTTCCGGATGCTGTCGTCCGTCCTGCGCGACTACCAGACAGACGCGATCGACGCCGAGTGGTACAAGAAGCTCCTGTACTGGAACGCGTGGGCGCATTACCAGAACGGCGGGGACAACCGCCTGCCCGATCAGAACGAGTTCTGGGCCGACGGCTCGGCCGACCCGCAGAACATCGGATACCGCTCCTGGATCCACCACACGATCCTGGGCGCGACCAACTTCACGATGATCGAAGACGCGATGGGCCTGCGGCCCCGCGACGATGCGAAGATCGAGCTCGATCCGATCGTCATCGACTGGGACCACTTCACCGCGAACAACATCCGCTACCGCGATCGCGACCTCACGGTGACTTGGGATGAGCCCGGCGACGGCAAGCGCCCCTACGGCGAGACCGTACCCGAGGGGTACTCGGTGTTCCTCGACGGTACGCTCGCATTCACGGTGGACGCGCTCGGCAAGGTCGTCTACGACCCCGCAACCGGCACGGTCGAGGCGGCCGACGGCGTGAACGTCGTGACGGCGCAGACCTCGTCTGTCGACGCCCCGCAGGACGTCCGCTTCGCGGATGACGCCAGGGTCGTCGATCTGTTCGCCAAAGCGGGCGCCGACATCGCGGACGCGAGCACGGGCAGCTCGAACCTTGCGGCCGGCAGGACAGCCACCGCGACGTTCTCGGCCGCAGGGCGGGCGCCAGCGGGAGCCGTGGACGGCACCACGATCAACGAGCCCTTCTGGGGGTCGGCCGGATCGCCGAACGCCCAGGACTCCCTCACGGTCGAACTCGGATCGACGCAGACCTTCGACGACGCCCGCGTGTACTTCTATCGCAGCTCGTCCTCGGCGACGGTCGCCGGCTACTCGGAGCCGTCGCTGTACACGCTCGAGTACCGCTCGGGCGGCCAATGGCATCCTGTTCCCGGCCAGGCCCGCACTCCGGCCATGCCGCGCGCGAACCTCAACCGCATCCAGTTCCCCGCCGTCACGGGAGACGCCGTGCGCATCACCGTGAACCACGCAGCCGGATTCAAGACCGCCATCAAGGAGGTGCAGGTGTTCGACACCGGTGTCGCCGCTCCCGCGGGCACCAACCTCGCCCCCGCGGTGCAGGCGTGGACCAAGTCGGGAGTCGCGACGCCGGGACAGATCGATCTGGTCGGAACGGTCAAGGACGACGGTCTTCCGGCCGGAGCCATCGCCTCGCAGTGGAGCGTCGTGTCGGCGCCCGAGGGAGCGCTTGCGCTGTTCGACTCCGCGGCGTCGCCGTCGACCACCGTCCGCTTCACGGCTGAGGGCGACTACGTGCTGCGGCTGACGGCATCCGACGGTGAGCTCTCGTCGAGCGTCGATCTGCCGGTCGCGGGTTCCGTGGCCGCGCAGGGCGCCAACGTCGCCTCGTCGGCCACACCGACCGCGGAGTACACCGCCGGCTGGAACAGCGTAAACGCCGTGAATGACGGAAAGGTGCTGTTCTCGGGGGGCGCGCAGAGCGACCTGTGGGGAACGTGGTCGGGCAACCACCCGGCGACCCGCTGGCTGCAGTACGCCTGGTCGCAGCCGGTGCGCATCGACAGCACCGAGGTGTCGTTCTGGGCCGACCAGACGAACCCCGCCTCGAGCGACGGGGTGAACGTGCCGAAGGCGTGGAAGGCGCAGTACTGGACCGGCGCGGCGTGGGCCGACGTCACCGGCGCCGATGCGTACGGCATCGCTCGCACCGAATCGAACCTCACGACCTTCGACGCCGTGACCACGACGCGACTGCGACTCGTGCTGAGCGCGGCGGGCGCGAGCCCCTACGCCGCCGTCGGCGTGAGCGAGTGGCAGGTGTTCGCCGAGGCGCCGACCGCGATCGAGCCCATCGACGTCCGCACCGCGGTCGGCACGATGCCCGAGTTGCCCGAGGAGGTCGACGCGATCTACGCCGACGGAAGCCGCTCGGCGGCGACGGTCGCGTGGGGTCCGATCACGGCCGACCAGGTGGCCGCCGAAGGCGGGTTCACGGTCACGGGCATCGTCGCTGGTTCCGCCGTGCCGGCGCAGGCCGCGGTCTGGGTGCGCGCCACCGCCCCCGGTCAGATCAACGCCGTCGACGAGGTCGCGGTGAAGACCAAGGCGGGAGTCGCCCCTCAGCTTCCGGCGACCCTGGGTGTGCTGTATAACGACGGGTCCCGCGAGGACCTGTCTGTGACGTGGGATGCGGTCGATCCCGCGAGCTACGCCTCCGACGGCGTGTTCACGCTCGACGGGCACGTGCAGACCTCGATCGCCGGCAGCACGGCGGCTCTGGCCACGGTGACGGTGGGCGACGGAGGCGGCGGAGGCGACGACACGACGCCCCCCACCGCAGCAGTGAGCATCGCACCCGCAGCGCCCGAAAGTGGCTGGCACACCGGGGCGGTCACGGTCACCGCCACGGCGACTGACAACCGCGACACGGCGCCGGCGATCGAGATCTCGATCGACGGCGGCGTCTGGGCGGCCTACACGGCTCCGGTCGAGGTCGCGGCCGACGGGACGCACACCGTGCGCGCCAGGGCGACCGATGCGGCGAGCAACGTCTCGGCACTCGCCGAGACGGAGTTCGCGATCGACGCGACAGCGCCCGAAGTGACGGCGGAGGCCGATCCGATCGCTCGCACAGTCAAGGCCTCGGCGACGGATGCCGGATCCGGCGTTGCGACGATCGAGTACCGCGTCGGCGACGGCGCCTGGGCGCCGTACGTCAAGACGGTCCTCGCCGAGGTGACCGAGCAGACCGTGCAACTGCGGGCCACCGACAAGGCCGGCAGCACGAGCGAGATCGTCGACGTCGTGCTGCCGGACGGCACGGCGGATCATCGTCGCAACGTCGCCCTGATCGCGACTCCGACCGCGTCCTTCACCGCCGGGTGGAACAGCGTCGACGGTCTGAACGACGACGTGCAGCCGACGGCATCCGGAGATGTCGACCCCGGTGACAACGTCAACGTGTGGGGAGCCTGGCCGCAGGTGACCGAGCAGTGGGTGCAGTACGACTGGGCCCAGCCGGTGACGCTCGACGAGACCGCGGCGTACTTCGTGCACAACCTCGACGGGAACGGCGCGGGCATCGCGGTGCCGAAGAGCTGGAAGGCGCAGTACCGCGATGCTGCCGGTCAATGGATCGATGTCGCCGCAACTGCGCCTTACGGCACGGATGTCGACACGTACAACACGGTAGGCTTCGCGCCGGTCACGACCGACGCGCTCCGGCTGGTCCTGCAGGCGCAGGGCACGGTCGAGGGCTCTGGAAGCCTCGGGATCAAGGAGTGGCGGGTGCTCGAGCAGGGTGCAGCAGCTCCGAGGCTCGACGTCGAGATCACGACGACGATGCGCTGCGTCGCAGGCAAGACCGTGCTCGTGACCTCGGTCCGCAACGACAGCGGGCAGCCCGTCGACGTGGCGATCGGCACGCCGTACGGGGCGAAGAGCATCAAGAGCCTGGCGGCGGGGAAGACCCAGAGCCACAGCTTCACGACGCGCCTCGCCGAGATGCCCGCCGGCACGGTCGGCGCCACCGTCACCGGAGAGATCGACGGAGTCGCCGTGAGCGAGCAGCGCACGGTCGCCTATGTCGCGAGCACATGCACACGATGATCTCGGCGGCGATCAGAGCGGCTGCCGTGGTCGTGCTGTCGCTCCTCCTCTCGTCGGCGGTCGCCGCATCCGCGGCCGCCGACGGAGGGGACGGGCAAGGGGCTTCATTCCACATCGGCGTCCGCGCCATCGCGGTCGGTGAGCCGATCCCCGTGACGGTCATCGAGGCCGAGCCGGGGTCGACGTGGGAGATCCGCGAACAGAGCACCGCCACCGCGCTGGGTGTGCTCACGGTCGGGACCGACGGGACAGGGACGGCGACCGTCTCGCTGCCGCTCGACACCAACCTCGGCGTCGCCCAGCTCGTGGCGGTGAACGGCGATCGCGAGTTGACCTCCGGCGCCAGCGTCGGCTCCTCCGTCGCTCCCGCGGGCGAGCCTAAACAAGCCGTGGCCGATCCCGGCTTCCCGGTCATCCCTGCGATCACGGTCATCGTCGCGATCGTCATCCTGGGCGCCGTCGCGCTCATCATCCGCGCGCGACGCAGAGCCGCTCGCCTGCGTCCGAAGGAGTTCCTCTCATGATCCGCAGACCCTGGCGTAACGTCGCCGTCACGGCGGCAGGCACGGCCGTGCTGCTCGTCGCCGCCCTCCTGCCGCTCTCCTCGGCGGCCGCCGCGACGGTCAACCCGATCATCGGCGACGGCACGGTGTACTCGGCCGACCCGACGCTGCTCGTCGACGACGGAACGCTGTACATCCACGCGGGCCGTGACGAGGCGGGTCCCACCACGAACGACTTCATCATGAACGAGTGGCAGGCGTTCTCGACAACCGACCCCGATTCAGGGGAGTGGGAGCATCACCCGTCCGTGATGCGGCCGGAAGAGGTGTTCGAGTGGGCTACGCCCGGCCGCGCCTATGCAGGTCAGGTCGTGAAGGGCGGGGACGGGCGGTTCTACTGGTACGTGCCGGTGAACGAGGCCGAGAGCAGTTCACCCGACAAGTTCGGCATCGGCGTCGCCGTGTCCGACAGCCCTCTCGGGCCGTGGACCGACCACGTCGGCGGCCCCATCGTCTCGCAGAGCATCCTCGGCAACGACGCCCACAACATCGACCCGACCGTGCTCGTCGACGACGACGGCACGGTGTGGATGTACTGGGGAAGTTTCAGCCGCCTGATGGCGACGCAGCTGGATGACGACATGAAGACCCTCATCGGATCCCCGATGACGATCACCTCGGGCGTCGACGGCTTCTTCGAAGCCGCGTGGCTGTTCACGCGCAACGGCACGTACTACCTGGCGTACGCGGCCAACAACGCCGGCCCTGACAGCAACTGCACCCCTGCGGTGTACCACGCCTGCATCGCCTACTCGACGGCGTCGAGTCCGCTCGGCCCCTGGACGTATCAGGGCCGCATCCTCGCCCCCGTCTCGTCGACCACCAGCCACCCGGCCATCGCCGAGTTCGACGACACGTGGTACATCGCGTATCACACGGCCGATGCGGCCGGCGGAAACCACTTCCGGCGTTCGGTCGCGATCGACGTGCTCGAGTGGGACGACACGCAGACCCCCGCGCGGATCATGCCGGTCGTCACCACACCCGCGCACGACATCGATCTCGCACCGCGTTCCAACGTCGCCCCGTGGGCGACGGCATCCGCATCGAACGAGCCGATCCCCACGCAGTACTGGATCGACGCGCTCAACGACGAGATCGTGCGGCCCAATCCGCTGCCGCCGGACATGTGGGGCAGCTGGTCCTCGGTGCGTCCCGCGCAGCAGTGGATCCAGTACGACTGGGAGCGTCCGGTGCGCATCGACAGCGCGAGCATCGACTTCTGGCGCGACGCCGCACCCGGCACGGGCGACGGCGTCGCAGACCCGGCGTCGTGGGTGCTGCAGTACTGGGACGGCGGGCTCTGGAAGGACGTGTCGAACCCGAGCGGCTACCCGACGACCACGACGCAGATGCACGAGGTGACGTTCGACGCCGTGACGACCTCGCGGCTGCGTGCCGTGCTGAACGCCTCGCCGAATTCCGCGACGCCTCCCCAGTACTCCGGTCTGGCCGTCGAGGAATGGGAGGTGCACGCCGCTCAGCCCGACTCGGTCGACCCGGTGAGCACGACGACCACGGTCGGCGTGCAGCCCGCGCTGCCCGACGCGGTCGCGGTGAACTTCGCCGACGAGAAGATCCTCGTGCCGGTGCACTGGGACGCGATCGACGACGCCGATCTGGCCGCCGCCGGTGAGCTCTCCGTCGCCGGCACGGTCGAGGGGTACGCCGCGGGCCGGGTCGACGCCACGGTCACCGTGCGGGAGCCGGTGCCGCCGGGCACACCCGACATGACGGCACCGGAGCTCTCGATCGAGGCGCTCGGCACGCAGGGCGGATCGGGCTGGTTCGTCACCCCCGTGACGATCCGTGCGACGGCATCCGATGATCGCGACGTGCGCATGCGCATCGACGTCGCCACCGGTTCGGCGGAGTGGACGACCACCGAGAACGCGCACCAGGTCGACACGGTCGTGGCCGAGGACGGGCTGACAGCGGTGACGGCGAGGGCGATGGATGCCGCGGGCAACGTCTCGGCGATCGCAAGCACCGAGGTGCGCATCGACACCGCGGCGCCGCAGGTCGCCGGAACCTTCTCTCCCGAGGGGCGGACGGTCACCGCGAGCGCCTCGGACAGCGGATCAGGCGTCGCGGCGATCGAGTATGCGATCGACGCACCCTCGGGGTGGCAGCCGTACCTCGCGCCCGTCGCCCTCGACGGCGCCCGGCACGTGGTCCATCTGCGTGCACGTGACCTGGCCGGCAACGTCTCGACGCTGTCGAGCACGGCCGTCCCGCTGTCGCCCGATGCGCCGCTCACCGGGAACATCGCACCGATCGCGACACCGACCGCCTCGTACACCTCGGGATGGAACAGCGTCACCGCGGTGAACGACGAGTCGCTCAGCGGAGCGTCCTGGGGCACCTGGCCGAACGTCGGCGAGCAGTGGGTGCAGCTGACCTGGGATCGCGAGGTCACGATCGATCGGGCAGGAGTGCTCTTCTTCCGTGATCAGCCGGACGAGGCAGGAGGCGGCATGATCCCTCCGCGCGAGTGGAGGCTGCAGTACTTCGACGAAGCGGCCGGTGCGTGGGCCGATGTGTCGATGGCCGGAGCGTACGGCCGCTCATCCGACACGGTCAACGAGGTCGCCTTCGCCCCGGTCGCGACGACGAGACTCCGTGCCCTCATGCAGGCGTGGGGACAGGACAGCGCCGGCGGATCGAGCGGGATCCTCGAGTTCCAGGCCTGGGCGGCCGAGGCGCCGCCCGCGATCGATGCCTCGGTCGCGGTGACCTCGCGCTGCGTCGCGGGCGCAGCCGTGCTCGTGATGACGGCGAAGAACGCGGATGCCGTGCCGCTCGTGTTCGACATCGCGACCCCCTATGGCCGCAGGTCGGCGTCGGTGCAGCCGGGTGCGTCGACCAGCGCGAGCGTCTCGACGCGTCTCGCGGTCCTCCCGGCGGGCGTCGTGACCGCGACGGTCTCCGGCACGATCGACGGCGCAGCCGTCACCCTGCCGCTTTCCGCGCCCTTCCCCGCCCGCACCTGCCGGTGACCGGCAACCCGCCCCGAAAGGAACCCACGATGACGTACTCCGGTGACCGAGCCCTGTCCCGACGGCAGATGCTCGCGGGAGGAGGCGCGACGCTGGCAGGCATGCTCGCCGCGGTCTCCCTCTCGAGCGCGACCCCTGCGGCAGCGGCGCCACCCGCGGCCGGCGTCCCGGCATCCGCCTTCCGGTTCCCCGGCGCCGCGGTCTCGAACGCGCGGGTTCTCGCCGCCGGCACCGCGGTGTACCCCGCGTCCTGGACGGTCACGCCGTTCCCGCTTGCGGCGGTGGCGCTCGGGCAGAGCGTGTTCCGCCGCGCGTTCGATCAGCACCTGGTCATGTACCGGGCCTATGCGGTCGACAAGATCCTCGCGGTGTTCCGCCGCAATGCGGGGCTGCCCACGGGCGACGCGACGCCGCCCGGCGGCTGGGAGGAGTACGGCCCGAACCCCGAGGCTCAGCGCTGGGGTCCCCGCGAGTACGTCCGGGGTCAGAACGCCGCGGGTGCCGGCGGACTTCTGCGCGGACACTACGCCGGGCACTTCCTCAGCGGCATCTCCATGGCCTACGCCTCGACAGGTGAAGTGGCGCTGCTGAACAAGGTCGACGCGATGGTCGACGGACTCGCGGAGGTCCGGGACGCGCTCGCCGCCCAGACCCACCAGGATGCTCCCCGCTACTCGCACCCCGGATTCCTTTCGGCGTACGGCGAGTGGCAGTTCTCGGCCCTGGAGGAGTACGCGCCCTATGGCGAGATCTGGGCTCCGTATTACACGCTGCACAAGATCCTCGCCGGGCTCCTCGACGCGCACGCGCTGGCGGGGAACGAGAAGGCACTCGCTCTCGCGGAGGGCATCGGCCACTGGGTGCACAGCCGGCTGTCCGCGTGCACCCCCGCCCAACTCGCCCGGATGTGGGGCTCGTACATCGCAGGCGAGTACGGCGGCATGAACGAGAGCCTGGTCGAGCTGTACTGGCGCTCGAGCGACCCCGCCAAGGCCGAGTTCCTCGACGCGGCGAAGCTGTTCACCCTGCAGATCCTGGTCGACGCCTGCGCGACGGGCACCGACACGCTCAACGGCAAGCACGCGAACCAGCACATCCCGCAGTTCCCCGGCTACATCAAGCTCGCCGCCGAGACCGGCGACCAGCACCTCCTCGACGCGGCGCGAGGCTTCTACGAGCTCGTCGTCCCCGGACGCTCCTACGCCCACGGCGGCACGGGCGAGGGCGAGCTGTGGGGGCCCGCGAACACCGTGGCCGGCGACATCGGTCCGCGCAACGCCGAGTCCTGTGCGGCCTACAACATGCTGAAGGTCGCGAGCGACCTGTTCTTCACCGAGCAGAACCCGGCATACATGGACTACTTCGAGCGGACGGTGCTGAATCACATCCTCGGCGGACGCCGCGACCGCGAGTCGACCTCCGGCCCAGAGAACCTGTACATGTTCCCCGTGAACCCGGGCGCACGCAAGGAGTACGGCAACGGCAACATCGGCACCTGCTGCGGTGGAACGGGCCTGGAGAGCCACGTGAAGTACCAGGAGGGCATCTACTTCCGCTCGGCCGATCAGACGCAGCTCTACGTCAACCTGTACATCGCGTCGACTCTCACCTGGCAGGAGAAGGGACTCGTCCTCGAGCAGATCTCGACCTACCCGCAGGGCGAGACGTCGACGCTGAAGATCGTGAGCGCACCGAACGGGCCGCTCACGATGCATCTGCGCATACCCGCATGGGCGTCGGGAGTCGAGATGACGATCAACGGACAGCCTGCAGGAGTCGACGTCGAGCCCGGAACCTATGCAGCGCTCGAGCGCATCTGGGCCCCGGGCGACGAGGTCGGCATCCGCATCCCCCTCGCCCTGCGCACCGAGGGCGCGATCGACCGCCCCGACATCCAGGCGCTCATGTACGGCCCTGTCGTGCTGGCCGCGACGAGCGGTGCCACGAGCTATCTCAAGGTGGCCCTGGCCGACCGGCTCGATCTCTCCGGAGCCGTGACCAGGGGCGTCTCGAAGACCGACGACAACGTGTTCACGATCGGGTCTTTGACCTTCGAGCCGGCCTACAACGGAAAGGACGTGGCGTACCACATGTACGTGCAGCGCACCGAGCCGTCGGTCGCCTTCGCTGGGAAGGACTCCGGCGTCGTCACGCCCAAGAGATCGGGACGCACCCTGCTCGACGAGATCTGGGAGCGGGCGCCGTTCGCGACCCGCACCGACTTCCTCGCGGCGGTGTCCGAGGTGAGCGGCTCCTACCTCGCCGACGGTCTGCTCAGCCCGCGGAACCGGCAGAAGATCCTGCTCACAGCCGCACAGGCCCCGATCGACGGAGGGCGCTGAGATGCGGGCATGGAAGCGCACGGCGGGGCTGCTCGTCGCGCTCATTGCGACCATGGCGTTCGCGGGTTCCGCTGCGCCGGCCATCGGAGCCGAGGAGCCGAGCAACGTCGCGGCGGCCGCGAGAGACAACGCGCCGACCGTCGAGGTCGGGTACGTCACCGGGTGGAACTCCGCTGCGGCCCTCAACAACGCACGAACGGCGGCCACCGACGACTACACGCAGATGTGGGGAACCTGGGGCGATCCCGCGGGGCCTTCGCAGGACTGGGCTTCGTACACGTGGGAGAAGCCCGTGACGGTGAGCTCGTCGCGGTTGTACCTGTGGCAGAACCATCTCACGGGAGACTCGGGAGTCATGATCCCCTCGGCCTGGCAGATCGAGTATCGGGGCGGGACAGGGGAGTGGATGCCGGTCACCGGCGCCTCGCTCGCCTACGAGCTGCCCGTGCTCGACGAGGCGGCCCCCGTCTCCTCCCTGCCCGCGGTGCAGGCCGACTTCGACGCGGTGACGACGACGGCCGTGAGGCTCGTGCTCGATCGCGCGGTGGTGGACGGCGAGAAGAAGGCCACGAGCGTGATCGAGTGGGAGGTCATCGGCGTCGACGCGTCGGTCGTCGACCCAGAGCCGACCGACCCCGGGGCATTCATCGACGCTGAGGCCGTCGCGGTGCGCACTCTCACCGGCACGGCTCCCGAGCTGCCGACCGAGATGTGGGTGATCGGCGAGAACGGGCCGCTCGCCTACGAGAACGTGGACTGGGCGACGGTCGCCCCGACGTCATACGCCGAGGAAGGCTCGTTCGAGGTCTCCGGGACCGTGGAGGGGTTCTCGGATCAGCCGATATCTGCAACGGTGTTCGTCGCCGATGCGCTGTCGTCGACGATCGACGGCATCGACTACGCCGCGACGATCACGACTCCGGGTGCGGCTCCCGTGCTGCCCCGCACGGTTCGGGCGCACTACGACGACGGAACCGCGAGCAGCACTGTCGCCGTCGTCTGGGACGAGATCGATCCGTCGGCATACGCGTCGCCCGACTCCTTCTTCGATGTCGCAGGCGCGGTCGACGGCTATCCGGCGGGAGCGGTCGCCTCGGTGTTCGTCGTCGAACCGGCCGCCCAGGCGGGCCCCCTTGTCTCGATCGACCTCGACTCGGCGCCTCAGGGCTCGGGCTGGTACACCTCGGCGCCCATCGTCACCGTGACGGCCGAGGCCGCCGGCGCTCCGATCTCCATGGTCGAGTACAGCCTCGACGGTCAGACCTGGAATCCCTACAGCGCGCCGTTCCCGGTCGACGGGCAGGGACTGGTCACCGTGAGCGCCCGGGCGACCGACGGCGACGCGGCGGTGGGCGAGGTCTCCGAGAGCATCAAGGTCGACACGGTCGCTCCGACCACGGCGATCGACGTCGCGGCGGTCGACGCGGCCTTCGCACTCGTCACGCTCACGCCGTCCGACGCCGAACCCGGATCGGGCGTCACCCGCACGATCTGGTCGGACGGGCCCGACTCCTCGCCCACGGGTGAGACCAACAACATGTTCGCGACCTATGAGGCGCCGTTCTCGGTACAGCTCGCGGAGGAGCCGAGGTACGTGCACGTGCAGACGCAGGATGCCGCGGGCAACGTCGAGGCCTACGCGACGGTGTTGCTGCCCGCGGCGGGGGCCGAGCCCCTGGATCTTCGGGTGAGCACGACGTCGCGGTGCGTGGCGGGCACGGTGCAGCTGGTCGTGTCGGTACGGAACGCGGACACCGTGCCAGCCGAGGTCACGGTCACGACGCCGTTCGGCACCAAGACGGTCGAGGTCGCGTCGGGCCGGACGAGTTCGTCCTCGTTCGCGACGCGCTCATCGACGCTCGTCGCGGGGGAGGCGCAGGTGACAGGCGCCGCAGAAGACCTCTCGTACTCGGCACCCGCGCCGTACCTCGCCAGAAGCTGCAGCTGAGCCGCTGGACGGAAGAAGGGTCCGCGCTGCTCGCGCGGGCCCTTCTTCGTCGTCCCTCTTGCATCCGCCGAATTGTTCCCGGTAACATCAGGCAGGCGGTAGGCGCGCGACGGCAGCTCGCGATCACGATCTCAGTGGTCGCATCGCGCGCACCGATTCCCTCGTACCTCAAGGAGGAGAGTGCACTATGCGGTTTACGAAAACGATATCCATACCCCGGGAACGGTGATTCCCGGGAACGCTGGGCCAGGTCGTCCCTGATCTGAACCGGGGCTGATCGACCCGAGCGGTTCTCGCGCTCGACAGCGGTGTCCGGCGTGCCCGCGTGCACGCCGAACGACGCCAGGTCGCGCACCCAGACCCACAAGGAGACCGACGACAGGACCGCGGTGATCCACCGCCGGCCGCGTCTCAGGTCGCACACGAAACACATCACGTCGCCCGAAGGCGGCATGCTCAGCGGCATCCGTCGATACCGCTGCTCGAGCGCGCCCTCGGCGACCCATGAAACAAGGAGTGAGCACATGACATCGCCACACACACGCGTCCCCCGGCATCGGGGGCGACCGGCATCCCGTACCGCAGCCCTGCTCGGAGTCGCGGCGCTCATCGCGTCGTCGGTCACCGCAGCCGGCGCCAGTGCCGCGTATGCCGACCCGGTCGGGAGCATCCGCACTGCAGCCGTGGCGGAGCCCCCGGCCGTGCCGGGGAACCTCCTGCCAGACGGCCGCTTCGTGTCCGACTCGGCCGGATGGACGAGCACCCGGGGCGGCACGCTCTCGCTGAGCGACGACGCGGCGAGCGGAGCACACTCGCTGCAGGTGGCCGCACGTCAGAACACGCAGTCCGGCCCGTTCGCGAACGTCTCCGGCAAGATCGAGGTCGGCGCGACGTACCGCATGACCGGGAAGCTGAAATACAGCACCGGCGCGGCGACGCAGCAGTTCAACTTCACGCTCTGCCCCACGAACTTCAACGGGTGCGCCGACTACGGTCACACCTTCACGCAGGGAGAGTGGGGCACGTTCTCCCAGGAGTTCACAGCCGAGGCCAAGCACGCCGCCGCCGGCTGGTTCTTCATCGAGACGCCGTGGGGCTCGAACGCGCTGCAGGACTTCGCGGTCGATGAGCTGTCGCTCGTGAAGATCGCGGACGCACCGGAGCAGCCGGCGTTCACGAGCCTCGAGAAGGTGCAGACCAAGCCCGTCGGGGACCACAACCCGCTGGTCGGCCACAAGTTCGGCGCCGACCCGCACCACCTCATCTACAACGGTCGGCTCTACATCTACTCCACCGACGACACGCAGCAGTACGAGACGAACAGCAAGGACGCCAACGGTCTGCCGACGCAGTCCAACGGCTATGGGGCGATCACCCGGCTGAATGTGATGTCGACCAGCGACATGGTCAACTGGGTCGATCATGGGACGGTCCCGGTCTCGCGCGAAGGCGGAGCCGCGCCCTGGTCGCGCAACTCCTGGGCGCCGGCCGCGATCGAGAAGGACGGCAAGGTCTACCTCTACTTCTGCGACAACGGCAGCGGCACCGCCGTCGTCGTCGGCGGGTCTCCGCTCGGACCGTGGACCGATCCTCTGGGCAAGAAGATCATCCCCGACACCGTCTCGCCCGAGTACATCGCCGGCGGCGGCTTCCCCGCGGGTATGTGGCTGTTCGACCCCGAGGTGTTCATCGACGACGACGGCCAGGGCTACCTCTACTTCGGCGGCAACTCGCAGATCGGCACCGCGCCGAACGTGCAGGGGCCTCAGAATCCGAAGTCGACCCGCGTGGTCAAGCTGAAGGACGACATGGTCACACTCGACGGCGACCCCGTGGAGATCGACGGCCCCGGCATGTTCGAGGCGTCGAGCATGTTCAAGCACGGCGACAAGTACTACTACTCGTACTCGTCGAACTTCCAGGTGAACGAGGTGCCGGGTCAGTATCCGTCGCGTGGCGGGATCGCGTACATGATGACCGATGACCCGATGGATCTGTCGGCGTCGGCATATGCCGGAGTCGCGTTCCAGAACCAGGCCACATTCTTCGGAGCGGGCAACGGCGGCAACAACCATTCCGACATGTTCACCTACAAGGGCGAGACGTACTTCACCTACCACGCGCAGACGCGCGGTGCGGCGTGGGCAGCGGCGCTCGGCACGCCGGGGGCCACGCAGGGCTACCGCTCGGTGCACATCGACAAGCTCGAGTTCAACGCGGACGGCACGATCAAGCCGATCGTCGGCACCCGCGCAGGTGTCGCGCAGGTCGAGAGCTTCGACCCGTACCGCACCTTCGAAGCCGAGACGCTCGCCTGGCAGCTCGGGGTCAGCACGGCGAAGACGGATGCTCCGTCGGTCGAGTTCCCCGAGCACAACGGCAGCGGCAACATGGTGCTCTCGAGCGTCGACGACGGCGACTTCGCCGGGGTCTCCGGCGTCGACTTCGGCGCGGGAGCTGCGACCGTGTCGGCGCGGGTGAAGCCGTTGGTCGAAGGCGGCAGCATCCAGGTCCGTCTCGACGATGTCGACGGCCAGGTGGTCGCCGAGATCCCGGTCGACGGCACGGTGGGCGCGTGGACGACCGTGCAGGCGGACGTGACGGGAGCGACGGGGGAGCACGATGTGTTCTTCGTCTTCGCCGCGCCCGACGGCGCGGCTGCGGATGCCGACCTCGTCGAGGTCGACAACTGGGCGTTCGCGGCCGCACCCGCAGAGACGCTCGACCTCGTCGTGTCGACGGGTTCGCGCTGCGTGGCGGGCAAGGTTCAGCTGGTGGTGTCGGTGCGCAATGCGGATGCCGTGGCTGCAGAGGCGACGATCGAGACGCCGTTCGGCGAGAAGAAGGTCGCGCTCGCGGCAGGGGCGACCTCGTCGTCGTCGTTCGCGACGCGCTCGTCGGCGCTCGCCGCGGGGGAGGTGCAGGTGACAGGCGCCGCCGGTGACCTCGCCTACTCCGGCGCCACTGCGTATCTCGCCAGGAGCTGCGGCTGACCTCCTGATCCGGGCGTGAGACCCACGGAGCCCCCGTGGGTCTCGCGCCCGGATCGGGGTCTCAGCCCCGGCCCGGCCCCGGTCCCGGGGCCTCGCGGTCGATGATCGTTTCTGGTCGATACTGCAATCTTGGTAGCGCTAACAGCTAAACGATCGTAATCTGTTCCCGTTGTGTCCGTACGGTCATGGTCGACCGTAACCGCACTGTCGCGGAAGGGCACCGGGAAGGGAAACGATGTTCCGTCTGAAAGCCCGTACGGCCGCGCTCTCCGCGCTGGTCGCGGTCACGTGCGTCATCGCTGCGGCTCCGCTTCCGGCATCCGCCGCGGCCGGAGGAACCGCCGTGTCCGCCGTGCAGAGCGACGCCACCTACGACGTCGCGATCGATGCGACGAAGATCGCCTCCGACAACGTCAACGGTCTCACCTTCAAGGGGTTCGGCACGCTCTCGGCCAACAGCACGAGCGCACTGCTCATGGACTACAAGGCGCAGCAGCCCGAGAAGTACGCCGAACTGCTGCACGTGCTGTTCGGCGGCGATCACCCGCTCATGAACCAGGTCAAGATCGAGATGGGCGACGATCGCAACAACTCGACCGGCTCGGATGTCGCGACCATGCGCACCGCCGATGAGGAGGCGAACGTCACCCGCCACCCGGGCTTCCAGCTCGCCGCCGACGCCTTCAGGATCAACCCCGACCTCAAGGTCAGCATCCTGCGCTGGAACGCCCCCGCCTGGGCGAACACGAACGACAAGATCTACCTCTGGTACAAGAACACGATCCTCGCCGCGTACCGCGAGTACGGCTACATGGTCGACTCGGTGAACCCCGGCGTCAACGAGCACGCCGCCGACCTCGCCTGGACCAAGGACTTCTCGAACCGGGTCCGCACCGACTCCGCCGGCTACGTCAGCCCCGATGCGTCGCTGGCGGGTTTCCGCGACGGCGAGGCCGAGCTCTTCCACCGCATCAAGACCGTGATCTCAGACGAGGTCGGCACGGGCTCCTTCGGCGACGAGATGGTGGCGGATGCCGCGCTCCGCGATGCCGTGCAGGTCGCGGGCTTCCACTACAACACCGACGACGACAGCGCCGGCAGCTTCAAGAAGCTCGCTCAGGAGTACGACATCGAGGTGTGGAACAGCGAGGCGCAGGCGACCTTCAGCAACTCCTCTTTCCGTCCGAACAACAACACCGCCGACCCCACGACGGCGGGCACCGGCTTCGGCGGAACGGGCAGCGCGCTCGAGATGGCGAACACGATCGTCAAGGGCTTCGTGAACTCGAACCGCACGAACTTCATCTACCAGCCGGCGATCGCCTCGTTCTATGAGGGCGGCCAGTACTCGTTCAAGTCGCTCGTCGGCGCGAGCGACCCGTGGTCCGGCTGGATCCACTACGACGGAGCCCTCGCGGTGCTGCAGCACTTCACGAGCTTCGCCGAGACCGGGTGGGAGAACAACGACAACACGGCGGGCATCTGGCGTGCCGTGCCCTCCGCCAGCGCCACGACGGCTACAGGCACGAACCCGGTGAACGGGCGCAACGGCCTGCAGAACTACATGACGCTCGCGGCTCCGGATCGCTCGGAGTTCTCGACCGTGTTCGTGAACGACTCCGAGAAGACCATCAGCTACCGCATCACCCCGTCGAACTTCTCCTTCGGTGCCGCGCAGCAGCTCGCGGTCTGGGAGACCAGGGCGGCGGATGCCGGCGAGGCGTTCAACGCGAACTACAAGCAGCACGTCGGGGACGTGCAGGCGGATGCCGGTGTCTACACCGTCACGGTCAAGCCGTTCTCGATCGCCACCGTGACGACTCTCGACGTCACCGGCGACGACGGCTGGACCTCGCCGCTGCCCGTCGAGGGAGAGCGCACCGTGCTCGATGAGGGTGCGAACGCCGGTGCCCTCTGGGCTGACGACTTCGACTACTCGGATCGCACGGTCGCGGTGTTCGACGAGAACGGCGAGCCGACCTCGGAGACCGAGCCGTTCATCGCCTCCCGCGGCGGCGACGGCGGTGCGACGCCGCTGTACACCTGGGACCGCAACGGCGCTTTCGAGGCGTACAAGACGGCCGACAGCGGCTACGTCCTCCGCCAGCAGATCGACCGCGCCACCACGGGCGTCGGCGGGGCGTGGAACAACGGCGATCCGATCACGGCGGTCGGTGACCGGCGCTGGACGAACTACACGGCCTCGGTCGACGTGCGCTTCGAGCGCGCTGCGGCGTCCGACAATTACGCGGCGATCGGCGCCCGTTCAAGCGGTGGCGGCAACTCGCACACGCTGGCCGGAACTCCCTACGCCCTGCGTCTGAACTCGGCCGGAACCTGGGTGTTCCAGCGGAACGGAGCGCAGATCGCGGCCGGGACCGTTACCGGAACCTGGTCGGCCTCGGCATGGCACACCCTCTCGATCACCGCGACGGGCGGGCGCATCACCGGATCGATCGACGGCACGCAGGTGTTCGACTGGACCGATGCGAACCCGTACCTGTCGGGCTATGTCGATCTCGCGAGCGGCTTCTACAACACCCAGTTCGACAACCTGCGCATCGCTTCGGTCGACGGCTGGCTGCCGTACTACGGCGAGTACCTCGACGGGCTCGAGATGACGGACCTCTCGGCCGCGCCGCAGACGAAGCTCGTCTACGACGGCGGGTGGACGCACGCGAACGGCGGCGGCATGTTCGAGTATCAGCGCTCGCTGTCGCGCAACACCGGGGCGGGCTCCGGCGTCAGCTACACGTTCACCGGATCAGGAGCGGATCTGCTTGCGCCGGGTGACGGCTCGGCGCGTCTCGATGTCACGGTAGACGGGCAGAAGCTCGTGCGAAACGCCGCGACGCAGGCGGCCGGGTCCTTCCAGGCCGCGTACTCGCTGCGCGGGCTCCCGTGGGGCGAACACACAGTGCGCTTCGAGGTCGTCTCAGGAACCCTGGCACTCGACGCAGTGGCCGTCGCGAGCACGGCGGCCGCCGGCGTCGCAGAGACGGCGGCGATCGCGGATGCCGTGGCCGCGGCATCCGGCATCACCCGCACCGAGGACTACACCGATGCCGATTGGGCGCTGTTCCAGCGGGCGCTCGCCGACGCGCAAGCCGCGGCCGACGATCCAGCCGGGTACCGCCTCGACGGCGAGGGAGCGCAGCAGCTCGTGACGCGGCTGCGTACGGCGTCGTTCCCTCTCGCCTCGCAGATCTCCTCTCTGCCGCAGCCGTCTCTCGCGACCACCGTGGGCGAGGATCCCGCGTTGCCGGCCACGCTGTCGGCGGCCATGGCCGACGGCAGCACGCACGAGGTGCCGATCACCTGGAATCTCGACGGCGCCGACTTCTCGACGGCGTGGGCGACCGTGGCGGTGACCGGCTCGTACGGCTCTGCGACCACGGCTGCGAGGGTCGAGGTCGTGCCCGCGGGGACCGTGTTCTTCGCCGACGTCAACGGCACGGCATCCGGTTCTCTCGGCTACGACTCGCCCGCCTATCTGGCCGTGCAGCGGCTGCTCGGCGATCAGCTGATCAACGCGGCGGCCGACCAGAAGCTGGCCGCGGGCGGCGCTTGGGGACACTGGGGCAAGAACGCGGCGGGCGCGAGCGTCGTCAACTACAAGGGCGCCGTCGCCGGGCCGTACTCGAAGACCACGACGACGGGCATGTACACGAGTGATCAGGTGGGCGCCTCGGTCGGCTACACGATAACGCTGCCCGCCGGAAAGCACACGATCGCGGCCGGCTCGTACTCGTGGTGGGCGAGCAATTCCCGCAGCGCGAACGTCTCGCTGACCTACGACGGGCAGACGCACCCCGTCGGTACGGTCACGCTGGATGCCGCGAACCCCTCGCGGGTGCTCAGTTACGACATCGAGCTGGCCGCCGAGGGGGCGGTGACGCTCTCGCTCACCGCGACGAACGCGCAGTCGCCGATGCTGTCGTGGGTGGCGGCCACGGGAGAGGCGCTGCCGGCGCCGCTGACCGCGGCTGTCGTCTCGCGGTGCGTGGCGGGCAAGGTGGTGCTCGCCGTCACGGTGACCAACCCGCGTGCCGAGGACGCGACGGTCGATGTCGCCTCGCCCTACGGCACGAAGTCCGGCGTGGTGGTGGATGCGGGCGCGTCGAAGTCGGTGTCGTTCTCGACGCGCCTCGCGTCGATCCCCGCCGGGATCGTGTCGGTGACGGACGCCGCTGACGCGGCGTTCGCCGCGAAGACGTGCGGATAGCCCCGACCCCGGTCGCTCAGTACGACGCTCGACGCTGCGCTCCTCGCTCAACGAACGGGACTCACCACCCTGGTCGTTGAGCGAGCGAAGCGAGACGAAACGTCGCTTCGCTCGCTCAGCCCTCCGCCGTGAGGATGCGGTCGAGGGTGCTGCGGCCCAGCGCGCTCATCGAAGGCAGCGTCTCGCGGTAGTACCAGACGAGTCCCATCGACTGCTGGAACGCCCAGGCTGCTCCGCGTCGCCACTCGAGGTCGTCGATCTGCAGTTCCTGCCTGAGCTCTGCGCGGGCGTCGGCCTCGAGCAGGTGCCAGACCGACACGAGGTCGAGCGCGGGATCGGCGGCGGCGAAGCCGCCGGTGTCGAGCACGCCGTGCAGCCGGTCGCCCTCGAGGAGCAGATTCGCCGGGGTCAGGTCGCCGTGCGTCATGCCGTCGGGGGCGGTACGCGGCAGCATCCGAAATCCGCTCCAGAGCCGACGCAGCTCGTCGACGGGGAGCAGGCCCTCGCTCTCGCGGAAACAGGTCTGCATCCACTCGTCCGAGTCCTGCAGGTCCCCTCCTCGGCCGTTCCCGGAGAAACGCCGGCTGCGGGTGTCGGCGGAGCGGAGCGCGCGCAACAGGTCGGCGAGGTCGCGTGCGAAGCCGGTCGAGTGTGCGACCGCGTCGGATGTGGCGACGCGCCCTGGGAGCCAGGTCTGGATTGACCACGGCATCGGGAATCCCTCGCTCGGGTCGCCCACGGCTACCGGCGTGGGCGCGGCGATGGGGGAGAGGTCCGCGAACTCGCGCATCGCAGTGGCCTCGGCACGGAGCGACTCGATCGTGGTCGCCATGCGGGGGAAGCGGGCCGCGAAGTGATCGCCGATGCGGAAGATCGTGTTCACGGTGCCGTCGCCGTCGAGCGCGCGCACGGGCTCGTGCCTCCAGTCCGGGAACTGCTCGTGGATGAGCTGCCGGGCGGTGTCCTCATCGATGGGCGTCTCGTCGGCGTGCACGGTCATGATCTCGACGTTAGCGGGGCGAGCCCGCCCCGGTCGTCGAGGGAGCCCCGCCCCTGGTCGTTGAGCGAGCGCAGCGAGACGAAACGCGTGGTTCCTGCCTGCTCGTTGAGCGACGCGTCGACTCGCTTCGATCGCTCAACGCGGGTCTTCGCGAGACGAGGCGGGTGCGGTTTCCGGTTCGTCATCATCCGGTGATCTTAGAGTGCGTTTCCGCCTCTGATCTGGCCCGGAAATGTCGGTGGCCCCGAGCATGATGAGGGTATGACGGTTCTGGTCGAGATGAGCGAGGAGCAGGTGGGTGCGCTGAGCGCGGTCACCGGGATGCTCGTCGATGTCGACCGGACGATCAACCAGCTGCTCGCCGTGAAAGAGGGGCTGCTGGCGGTCGGCTCCCGGCTGTCGTTCGATATCGGGGCGGATGCTGCGGCTGCCGCCGATCCCGGCCTTCCCGATTCGTTTGCGGGCGATGCAATGGATCTCGCGGCGCGAGCCGTCGCCGCCGAGTTCGCGGTCGCCCCGCAGTCCAGCGACCGTTCCCTCCAGCATCGGATGACGGATGCAGATGCCAAGGTGACGCAGTTCCCGTCGGTGTGGCGCGCGCAGGGCGTGGGCGCGATCACTGCCGGTCAGGCGAGGTCGATCGTCGACGCGGGCGCCCACCTCGATGACGAGTCCGAGCGCGATGCCTACGCCGACGAGATGATCGGCCTCGTGCAGGCTCCGGGCATGTCTCCGTCTCGCGTCGGGCGAGCCGCGCGCCGGGCCGCCGAACGCCGTCGGCCTCGAAGCCTCGACGTTCGGCACCGCGACGCCCGCAGAGCGCGCAGGATCTGGGTGAAGGATCGGGCCGACGGCATGGCGGAGTTCGGTCTGCTCGGCCCCGCAGCGTTGATCCACGGGGCGTCGGACCGGATCACCGCGCTGGGCCTCGGCATCCTCTCCGACACGACCGCACGGCTCGAGGCCGCCGACGATCGCTTCCTCGACGAGATCCGCGCCGACCTCGCGCTCGACCTGCTGCTCACCGGCGCGCCGGCCGGACACGACCCGGACGGACTGCTCGCCGGCGTCACCGGTGCGGTGTCGGTCACGATCCCGGTGACGGCTCTGCTGGGCATCGACGGGCCGTGCGCCGAACTAGACGGCAGCGCTCCGATCGACGCGGTCACCGCCCGCCGCCTCGCGGCGGAGGCTCCCGGTTGGGACCGCGTGCTCACCCATCCGATCACCGGCGCCGTGCTCGCGGTCGACCGATACCGGCCCTCTGCCGAACTCAAGAGGTGGTTGCGAGCTCGCGATCAGCGGTGCCGGTTTCCCGGATGCGGCTACCTCGCGCGGGACTGCGACATCGACCACACGACCGATGCGGCGACAGGCGGGCCGACCGAGGAGCAGAATCTCGGCGCCCTGTGCCGACGCCACCATGTGCTGAAGCATCAGACTCCGTGGGTCGTCGAACAGGTCGACAGCGGCACCTTCTCCTGGACCAGCCCCACAGGCAAGGTCTATCTCGACACGCCTCCACCGCCGATCGTCGGCACACAGGCGACAGACGACCAACCGCCACCCTTCTGAAAAACGGAGGACCATCGGAGCGCTCTCGCACTAGTCCCGCCGCCACGCGAGCCACTTGCGATCGACTTCATCGACGAGGTCGACATCGAACCTCTGCGCGATCAGCAGCACCTGGGCGAGGACATCGGCGAGCTCGGACCGGAAGTCCTGTTCGCGCTCGACCTCTGCGCGACCCCGATCACGCGACCGCCCCGATTGCGAGAGGTACGCCTGGGTGAGCTCGCCGACCTCTTCGCCGAGTTTGAGCATCAGCCAGTCGTCGGTGCGTTCGATCCCGAACCGCTCGGCATAGAGCGCTGACACGGCCTCGATCTCGTCCTGCAAGCGTCTGATATCCATCCCCGCATGGTGGCAGCATCCACTGACACCATGCGGACTCGAATCACGCGGATGGCCCTGTTCCACCTCGAAACAGGGCCATCTGCGCGACTCGATCGCTGTCACATGCTCAGCACGTCTTCGCCGGATACCCCGCTGAGAACGTCGCCCCTGGCACCGTGACCTGCACCGAACCCGCAGCGAGCGCGGCGGTCCGGGTGCTGAACGACGCAGAAGCGGAATCACCGGCGGCCACGGTCAGAGACTTCGATCCGTACGAACCCGCCGTCGTCGAGACGGCGACGGTCGCGGCATCCGCATTCCGCACCGAAGCCACGACGACCGCCTTGCCGGCCACGCAGCGCGAGGTCGCGAAGGCCGCGATCTCCGGCGCCGCCGCAGGGTCGACGGCTACGGACGAGAAGCGGAACCGCTGGCAGTCGTTGTTCAGAACGCTGTACTGGTGCACGCGGGTGCCGTCGGCAGCCGCGCAGAACGACAGGTCGAGAGCCTTGCCGCTCGTGCCGTTGCGGAACTCGACGACCCCGTCACCCGACACGAGCAGACGCCAGGAGCTGCCGGCGATGCCGCACGCCCCCTGCGTCACGGCGACCGAGTCGGCCGACGATCCGCCGCTCACGGCCAGGCACTTGTCGGGCGCCGCACCGAGGTGCATCTCGGACTCTCCGTTGGCGGCAGCCGTGAACGTCACGCTCTGGCAGGCGGTCGCGGTGTACTCGCGCTGCTGCAGGATCGCACCGTCGGCCGTCGAGCATCCTGGCACCTCGAGCGCCTTGCCCGAGACCATCGACGTCACGACCACGGCGCCGGCGGGACGCAGCGCCCAGTCCTGCGCCGCAGAGCCGTCGGCCGCGGACTGCGTCAGAGAAGTCCCCGCCGCGAGCAGCTTGCCGCTCGTGCGGTTCGTGAGGGTCGACCAGCCGCCCGTCGTCTGCGCGACCGACCACTGCTGGCAGCCCTTGGTGCGCCACGGCGTCTGCTCGAGCGCAGCCCCCGCAGCGGTGGTGCACGACGACGGCCCCAGAGCCTTGCCGCTCACGGCGTTCACGATGCGCAGATAACCGTCGCCCGTGGTGTCGAGCACGAATCGCGACCGTGCCGAAGAGCAATCACCGGCGACCATCGCGGCGCCGTCCTCGTCGGTCGACACCGTGGCGCACTGCCCTGTGCTGCGGCTGACGAGGTTCCAGCGCGCACCTTCGACCTGCGCTGTCAACGGCGCGTTCTCGCCGCTCGGCACCGAGATCGCCGTGCTCGTCGCCTGCGGGATGCCGAAGTCGGGCTCGCCCGCGGCATCCCACGTCACGATCTGCGCCCGCGCCGAACGCTCGCGGCTGCACCCGCCGTCCGGCCGCGCGTTGGCGTGGTACAGGTTCCACGTCTGGGTGCCGTCGGGCGAGGTGAAGAAGTCGTTGTGACCCGAGCCGTACACGCCGTTCGCCTGCGAGAACACGGGGCCGTCGCTCTTCTGCCACGACGCGGACAGCACCGGGTCTCCGCCCGTGTACTCGAGCGTGCCCAGCTGATAGTCGGCGGTGCCGCAGAAGCTCGCCGAATACGTGACCCACGTGCGGCCGTCGTGCTGCAGCGCGATCGGCCCCTCGTTCACCGGCTGACCGATGGTCTCCCACGACTCGACCGGCTGCGACAGGATGTTCAGCGGCCCGGTGGCCGTCCACGGGTTCGACATGCGGGCGATGTAGTTGCTCTGCAGCCCATCGGGGGCGAACTCCGACCACACCATGAACAGCTCGCCGTTCAGCTCGAGGTACGAGCCGTCGATGTTCCAGTCGTCGATCGGCAGCGGGCGGCCCTTGTACGTGTACGGACCCATCGGGTCGTCGGCCGCGCTCTCGATCACCTGCAGATGCTGGGTGCCGTAATCACCGGCGACGCCCATCGTGTACATGAGGTACCAGCGCCACCCGTTCGGCCCGTTCAGGCGCTTGAGCTCCGGCGCCCACATGTTGCCGTTGCGGCCCGCATTCGTGTCGGAGTACACCGTCACCGGCTTGGTGGTGCCGAGAGCCGCGAGCGTCGGCGCCTTGCGCATCACGACCTTGTTGTCCCACGTGGTCGACACCATGTAGTAGTTGCCGTCGTGGAACTCGATCGTCGGATCGGCCGTGTCGGGCGCGAGCGGATTCGTGAAGGTGTCCTCGCCGACAGCCTGCGCGGCCGGAGCCTGCAGGCTGTCGGCGGCGGTCAGCCCGCCGATCGCGAGTGCTGCGATCAGAGCGGTGTGCAGCACCTTGCGCACCGGGTTCAGCATGTGCGCGCTCCGTAGCTGCCGGTCGCGACGACCGCCCCGTCGACGGATGCCTGCGCCGAACCCGAGGCGACGGATGCGGCCCGGGTGCTGAACGTGACGGTCGTGCTCTTGCCGCCTGCCAAGTCGACGATCTTCTCGCCGAAGGCCGAGCCGATCGTGACCCGAGCGGCGGTGGTCGCCGCGTTGACAGCCGTGGCGGTGACGACGACCTTGCCCGCTACGCAGCGCGTCGACAGGTCGAGGCCGACACCCGGAGTCACGGTCACGGTCGCGGTGACCGGCATCCGCGAATCATCCTGCGCGATGCCGCGCACCGTGAAGGTACCCGCCGTCGCGTAGTCGGCAGGATCGACGCCCTCCCACGCGACGTCGACCGTGGAGGTCGCGCCGCTCGCGGTCGTGAGCGTGGCCTTCGGCAGTGCGGGGGCGGTGCCGGCACGGGTGGATGCCGTGATCGGCGCGACCTCGGTGACGGCGATCTCTGGGGCGAAGCCCTCGAGCACGGTCTGGTATTCAGCGCGCGTGACCGGGATCACGGTTCCGTGCCGCGGCTTGCCGCCGTCGCTGTTCTGCGGCAGATTGGCCCGAAGGATGGAGCCGAGCGGCTGCCAGGAGGCGCCGTTCGTGATGTCGGTCGAACCGAACGGGATGTAGTGGTTCGGGCCGCCGTGATACGAGGGCTGATCGATGAACAGGTACCAGTCGAAGCCGTTCGCATCTCCAGGGTTCGAGGGGAAGATGCTCGGTCCCTCGCCGCTGGAGTAGGTGCCGCCCGGCTCGCCGTTGGGCAGGCCGGTTGCGATCTTCTCCTGCACGAGCGTCCACTCGTCCGCCGAGCCGGTCGTACCGGGGAGGGCGCCCGAGATCGTCGCGAGCAGGTCGGTCGACTTCTCCTCGCGGATCGTCATCGAGCCCTCGTCCTTCGTGAAACGGTAGTAGATGCCGTCCTGCTCGGCGACAGTCGAATCGATCAGCCCGAGGCCGGTGCCGCGCTTCACGTCCGACCAGATCTGCGGCTCCGAGAAGGTCACGAAGTCGTCGGTCGTCACGTAGACCATGCGGTTGTAGGTGACACCGGTGCGCGAGGCGACGTCGGTCGTCGGGTACAGGTTCGACGCCCAGAACACCACGTAGCGGCCGAGCTCGTCGTCCCAGTACGCCTCAGGCGCCCAGGTGTTGCCCGCATAGGCCGACGAGACCTCGACGTGCCGCTGCGACGACCAGTTCACGAGGTCGGTGGACTCCCAGACCTCGATGGCGCGCGACCCGGAGATCTGCGCCGTCGTGAAGCCGCCAGCGAGGCCGTCGACCTTGAGGTCGGTGGCGAGCATGTAGAACTTGTCGCCCTCGTGCGAGCGGATGATGAACGGGTCGCGCAGACCCGTCGTTCCCTGCGTGGACGTGAAGATCGGCTCGCCGTCGTTCAGCGTGTTCCAGCGCAGTGCGTCGTTGCCCTTCGAGGCCGCGAGGCTGACACGCTCCGCGCCGGCCCCCTCGCCCGTGAAGAACGCCCAGACGTAGGCCTCCTTCTCGTCGGATGCGGTGGGCGCCTGCGTCACGGTCAGAGCGATCTGCTTCGTGGCCGTCGCGGCGCCGCTCGTCGCCGTGACCTCGAGGACCGCGGCGGCATCGGCTCCTGCCGGACGAGTGATCGCCACGGTCGCATAACCGGCCTTCACGCCCTCGGCGATCTGAGCCACTGCCGCGCCGGACACGACCGACCAGTTCAGAGTCGAACCGTTCGCTCCGGACGTCGCGACCGAGAGAGCGGTGCGCACGTCATCCGCTCCCGCGATCGACACGGACGCGAGGTCGGCATCCGCCTTGGCCTGGTCGGAGAGCTCGGCGGGCACGGTCACGGAGTACGTGCGCGTGGTCACGGCGCCGCCGACCGTGAAGGTCGCGGTGAGGGTGGCGACGGCATCCGCCGATCCCGGTGCGGGCCGCGTGACCGCGGCCGTTCCTCCGGAGATCTGGATGGCTGGACTGTCGGAGGCCCACGACACCGCGACGCCGCTGCTGCTGGTCGGCAGGGTGAACGTGGCGGTCGCAGAGCCCGGAACCGTCACGCCCGCGACAGCCCGGTCGAGGGCCTGGCCGGTGTAGAGCGACTGCACATCGGCCGAGCTGAGGGCGCTGGCGTACACCGCGTAGTCGTCGACGTCTCCCGCCCAGTTCGCGTCGTTGTACGTCGAGCGGCCGAGATAGGACAGGAGGTTCGAGCCGAAGGACGAGACGTTGCGGCTGATCGACACCGACGAGATCTGCGCTCCGTTCACGTAGGTCGTCATGGTGCCCGCGGCGCCGTCGATGACTGTCGTGTACAGCGACAGGCCGGTGGGCGTCTTGATGCCGGATGTCGCCGCGTTGGTCGCACCCGCGCCGACCTCGGTGCCCCACGGGGCGGTGGCGCTGACCGCGTTGGTGAGCGCCGACTTCACGTAGCCGCTGGGATTCGTCGGGTTCAGCAGCCAGTAGGCGCTGGAGTAGCTCGCTCCAGAAGCCACCGGGGCTCCGATGAACGCGGCGGCGGTGTTCGCGGCGCCGGACCGGCCGGACAGCCACGTCGAGACCGTGACCTGTTGCTTGCCGACGAGCCCGGCCGTCGGGATCTCGAGGTAGCCGGCGGTCGCCCTGGCTCCGCCGGGGAGCGTGAGCTGGCCATTCGCCACGCTCGCGCCGGACTGCTTGATGACCCCGTCGTAGCCGTTGCCGGAGAGGTCGCTGACCGTGGCCCCCGCGGCGGAGTCGAACGAGTAGTGGATGAGCGGAGCGGGGCCCTCGGCGGCGACCGAGGCGGTGTGCGAGCTCACCGCTCCGATCGCGACGATGGTGGCGGCCGCGGCGACGATCGCCGCCGTCTTCCGGGCGCTCTGTGCGAGCAGACTTGTCATGTTCTTCTTCTCCGATCAGCCGCAGAGACCTGCGGGGATGGCGGCGGTGCCTGCGTAGGACTGACCCGTCGCTCCGGTCGCGGTGACAGTGGCGGTACCGGCCGGGACCGATGCCAGTCGGGTGGCGAACGCCGCCGTGGTGGTCGCGCCGGCCGCCAGCGCGACCTGCTTCGAGCCGTACGGGGTCGTCACGGTGACGGTCGCTGCGACCGTCGAGGTGTTCGAGAGAGTGACGAGCACCTGCCCCTTGCCGGCCACGCACCGCACGGCGGCCACCGTGTTCACGGTGAGGGCCTCGACGGGAGCCGCGGACGAGGCCGACGTCGTGACCAGGTTGTCGCGGTATCCGTCATAGGTCGCGGTGACGCTGGTGACGCCCGCCGGGATGCTCGCCGTGGCCTTTCCGTCGACGAGCGCGACGGTCGAGGTCCATGCGCCACCCGTGAAGGTCACGGTGCCGGCCACGTCGCCGCCATCGGCGGCCGTGACGGATGCGGTGGCGTCGCGGCCGGTGACCTCGAGCGTCGTGGTGGAGGCCACGGCCGCGATCGAGGTCCAGTTCTTCATGGCCGTGAGAACCGTCTGCGGAACGCTGACGAAGGCGCCGTGCCGCGGGCTCGCCGGGAGTCCGCCGGCGGGGCGGACGTTCCAGCTGGAGCGCTGCGAGAGCCGGTTCGCCTGTGAACTCGAGGCGATCTCGTCGCCCGTGGTCACGAAGGCGCGGTAGCCGCCCGCGCCGTAGTTGTCGACGAGGAAGACATAGCCGTCTCCTGCGGTGTTGTTCGGGTCGCCCGCATTGAGTTTGATGATCTCGGGTCCTTCACCCGCCTGGCCGGTTTCGAGGCTGGTCATGTGGGTGTCGGTGAGCTGCCAGGTCTGGCTGGGATCGGCGCTCCAGCTCGACGAGGTCGTCGGAGCGGTGAGCACCTTCGAGCGCTCCAGGAAGATGTCCTTGCCGGCCTCGAGAGGACCTGCGGCGCCGGACTCCTCGTTCTTCGTGAACCGGTAGTAGTAGTCGCCGATCTTCGTGACCGTGGAGTCGATGCGCGCGTATCCGGTGTCCTGCCAGGTGGTGGGCGGGTACGTGAAGGTCTTGAAGTCGCGAGTCGTCACGGCGAACATGCGCGCGTAGAGGTTGTCGCTGTTCGTGTGCGAGGCGTCGGAGTACTTTCGCGAGGCGAAGAACACCACGTACGACTGCAGCGCGTCGTCCCAGTAGGCCTCGGGCGCCCAGGTCATGCCCGCCTCGGGCTGGTTGATCGTGATGCCGGTGTTCTCGCCGTTCGTGCGGGTCCAGTTGACCATGTCGGTCGACTCCCACACCTCGATCTTGAGGCTGCCTGCCGACTGGGCAGGCCCCCACCCGGTGCCGCAACCGATGCACAGGTCGGTGGCGACCATGTAGTACTTGTCTCCGTCGTGCGAGCGCAGGATGTACGGATCGCGCAGGCCCTTCGTGTCGGCGGTCGACGTGATGACGGCGTTGCCGCCGTTCACCGGCGAGAAGGTGAAGAAGTCGTTGCCGCTGGTGGCGGCCTGGTAGATCTTCTCGTCGCTGTCGGACTTGAAGTACGCGCTCGCGTAGCCGGCGTCGGGCGCCGTGCGGGCGTGCTCTGCCACCGTCACGGTGAAAGCGCGTGACAGTGTCGTGCCGTTCAGGCTCGCGTGAGCCGTGAGAGTCGCCGTGCGGTCGCCGCTGCCGTATGCGGGCCGCTCGACGATGCCGCCGCCGCGGTAGGGATCTGCTGTGCCCACGGTCGGGGCGACGTAGCCTGCCTCTGTCGGTGTGACGAGGGCGTCGTCCGACGAGGTCCATGTGATGGCCGAGCCGTCGACCGAGCCCTTCGTGATGAGGGGCAGGTTCTCAGTGGTGCGGGACGAGAGGCTGATCGCATCGAGATCGGCCGACGCGGATGCCGCGGCCACCGTCACGGTGAACGAGATCGGTGCGTCAGACGCCGGGGTGGCGGTGATGGTCACGGTGGTGTCGGTGGTGACCGCGCGAGAGACGACGCCCGTGTTCGAGACGACCGTGGTGTCGGACGACGACCAGGTCAGCGCGACGCCGTTCGACGACGCCGGGAAGGTGAGGTTGCTGCGCACCGAGTCGAGAGACACGTTCGCGCCCTTGACGATCGGCAGCAGATCGCCGCGCAGCAGCGCCTGAGTCGTGGCCGACTTCTGGGCGGCCGTCGGCATGCTCGCCGAGACCTGCTCGGCGGTCAACGAGCTGTCCCAGAAGCGCACGTCGGTGACGTCGCCCGTGAACAGCGCATCACCTGCGTACAGCGAACGGCCGAGGTAGCCGAGAGCGCCGGATGCCGGGACGATCGAGCTCAGGTTGTAGGTGTGGGTGACGGTCGAGATGATCTGACCGTCGCGGTAGAGCGTGAGGGCGTTGCCGCTGCCGACCATGGTCAGCGTGGTGAAGCCCGGGTTCAGCCCGCCGCCGGCCGGGAGGCGGACCTCGCCGTTGCTGGTTCCGGTCTTGACGCGGATGCCGGAGAGCACCTGGTTGCTGTACGCGCTCTCACCGGAGCGCGGATTCACGAACACGTGGTTGCCGAGCGCGGTGGTGTTCCAGGCGCCGACGCCGTTGCCGAGCACCCAGCCGAACTGGTTCGCCGCGGTCTGCGTCGCGACCGTGTACTCGACGGTGAAGTCGTTGTCGGCACCCGTGACGAGCCCCTGCGGGAGGGCGGCATAGCCGTCGTTCTTGAACCGCAGCACGGCATCGTCACCCGCGTCGACGAAGGACGCATCGGTGAAGCCTGTCAGGGTGGCGTTGCGGCCGTTGCCCGATACATCGAGCAGGGTCGTGCCGGCGTGCGACATGTCGTAGTGCGCTGTCGGCGACGGCACGTCAGCGGCGAACGCCGGTGCGGGGGAGAAGGCGCAGACGGATGCTGCCAGGGCGCCGATGATACCGGCGGCTGTGAGCCTCCGCCTGCGGGGTGGTCGGGTGGGTGCGCTCATAGCGGTAACTCCTTTGTCGTCGTTGACGGCGCGCTGCAGCAGGCGGCGGTTCGGGTCGCCCTCGGGTGGGCTCAACGGAATGTTAGCGGACACATGCGCGGAAAGACAGGGGTGAGTCGAAAACCGAGTCGGGTCCGCTTTCGGTCTGGCGCTGGATTCGCTCCGTGTGCTAGGTTTCCTGGTTACCGGTAACAAACCGCACTCTCCTGGAGCTCTCAATGATGAAGTCTCACGCCGTGCTGTCCCGATTCCGCGCCGTTGCCGCCCTCGCTCTCGTATCGGTGGCGGCATCCGCCCTCACCGTCTCACCGGTCGCTCCGGCCGCGGCCGCCGATGCCGCAGCTCCCCGCAGCGGGCTCGTCGCCGAGTACCTGTTCTCGCAGACCAGCGGCGCCTCGGTGGCGAACACGGCAGGATCGGGCGTGGGTGCGGCGACGGTCGTCAACGGCACCGACGCCCACTGGACCGGCAGCTCGCTCGCCTTCATCGGCGGAGCAAAGACCAGCACGACGGCCGACTGGGTGCGACTGCCCGACGGCATCCTCGCCGGAGAGAACTCGGCCACCATCACTGTGGAGACGAAGTTCGACGCCTCGATGCTGTCGACCTGGCACTTCCTCTGGAACATCGGCAGCGACAGCACCTCGTCCTACTGGTTCGCCTCGCTCAAAGACGTCCCCCGCACGGCGATCACCACGAGCGGCAACGGCGGCGAGAAGAACGCCCGCGGTACTGCTGCACTCACCGCCGACCGCTGGTACAGCGTGACCAGCGTGATCGACGGGAACGCCGGCACGATCTCGTTCTACGTGGACGGGCAGCTGCTCGGGTCGACCGCGACCAGGCTCACCCCGGCATCCCTCACCGCCCAGACCGTCAACGCGATCGGGCGCTCGCCCTACCCCGACCCGTTCTTCCAGGGCGAGGTGTCGGCCTTCCGGGTGTACGACCGCGCCCTCACAGCCGCCGAGGTCGCCGACGTCTCCACAGCTGACGCAGCCCTGCACTCCAGCGGCTTCCAGCAGTACGCCCAGTCGGCCGTCGACGCGCTCAACGCCCTCACGCTCGACGACGCGACCACGACGCTGCCGGCCTCGAGCACCGCCGCACTCAGCTGGTCGTCGCAGAACCCCGACATCACGGTGGCGGCCGACGGCCGCACCGCATCGGTCCGCCAGCCCGCCGCGGGCTCTGCCGCGATCCAGACCACGCTCACCGCGACGGCGACCGTCCGCGGCGTGACCGTCTCCCGAGAGGTGCCAGTGACCATCGAACCCGCCCCGGCGCAGACCGACGACTACGGCTACCTGATGGTGCACTTCATCGAGGATTCCGAGGGCTACGCCGAGAAGATCTACCTCGACATCTCGCGCGGCGACGACCCCGAGCAGTGGGATCCGCTGAACGGCGGAAAGCCGATCCTCGCCTCGCACCTGGGCACCACCGGCGTCCGCGATCCGTTCCTGACCCGCAATCCCGAGACCGGCACCTACTACATCATCGCCACCGACCTCCGCGTCTTCGGCGGCGACAACGGCTCCGGATCCTGCACGAGCTGGTGCTACTGGACCAAGAGCGCCAGCACCAGGCTCATCGTCTGGGAATCGGACGACCTCGTGACCTGGAGCGCTCCGCGCAGCTTCGACACCGCCTTGAACAGCGCAGGAGCGAAGGTCGCCGAGCTCGGCATGGCCTGGGCGCCCGAAGCACTGTGGGTCGACGACTACTACCCCGACGGGCGCGGCGCCTTCGTCATGTACTTCTCGGCGAACGTCTTCCAGACCGCCGATCACAGCGACAGCTCGTACAACCGCGTCGTGTGGGGTGCGACCACCGACTTCACGCAGGCCACGTACTCGTACGGCGGCGACTTCGTGAACACCGGCGCCAACACGATCGACACCACCATGATCCAGGACGGCGGCACGACGTACCGCATCACGAAGGACAACGGCACGGGCGACGGCATCTACATGGAGTCGACCACAGCCGCACGCTGGTGGGAGAGCGGCACCGCATGGACCACGCTGCAGACGAAGATCGGCGCCGCCTGGGCCGGCGGCAACGCAGGCGGCGTCGAGGGCCCGGCGGTCTTCAAGAGCCACAGCGACGAGAAGTGGTATCTGTACGTCGACGTGATCCCGAGCACCGGATACCGTCCGATGGTCACCACCGACCTCGATGCCGGATGGAGCCAGCTGAACTCGCCGACGTTCTTCATGACGCCCAGCACCAAGCACGGCGGCGTGATCTCGCTGACGAAGGCCGACTACGACCGGGTGCGTGCGGCGGATGCTGCCGCAGCCGTGACGAACGACCTCGGCGCCGTGGAGATCGCCGCCGGCAGCAGCTCGGACCAGCTCGCTGCGGCTCTGCCCCAGAACGCCGATGTCGTGCTCGCCTACGCCCGTGGCACGGCCACGCGGCCGGTCACGTGGAACACGGCATCCGTCGACCTCGCGACTGCGGGCACCTACCCGGTGACGGGCACGGTGCAGACGATCGGCGCCAACCTCAACACCTGGACCGGCGCCGGCGGCTCGACCGCGTGGAACGCGCCCGACCGCACGCTCGCGAGCAGCACCGCGGTCACCGTCACCGCTCAGGTCACCGTGACGGCGCCCGCGCTGAGCGTGACGGCGACTGCCGGCACGCGCTGCGTGGCAGGCAAGGTCATCATCGTGACAGAGGTCGTGAACAAGGGCGGCCAGGCGGTCACCGCATCCGTCACCACGGCGTACGGAACGCAGGATGCCGGCTCGATCGCCCCCGGCAAGAAGATCAGCCGCACCACGACCACGCGCCTGGGGTCGATCCCGGCGGGCCAGGTCTCGGTCTCGGCGACCGTGCAGGGCGCCACGACCACCGTGACCGCCGACTACGCCGCGCGCACCTGCGCCGGCTGAGCGAGAGACGAGAGATCATGTCCATCCGAAGAGACGTACGCGCTGCCGCCGTGCTGACCGTGGCCGCCCTGGTCGGGGGCTCCGCCGCCCTCAGCATCGCTCCTGCCGCCTCGGCCGCGACGGCGCTCAGCATCGAGTCGGGCAAGGTGCTCGAGCTCGGCTTCGACGGCGCGCTCACCGACACGAGCGCCCTCGCCGCCGCCGTGACCGTGCAGAAAGGCACGGCCGCGTACGCCGCCGGCATCCACGGCCAGGCGTTCTCCTTCGACGGCTCGACCGCGCTGCGCCTCGGCACCGATGCGCGACTGCAGCCGGCCGATCTCACCGTGTCGTTCTGGTACAACCCGAGCGCGGCGATGACGGGCGAGCAGGTGTTCGCCTGGAGCAAGACCGCATACAACTCCGACGGCTGGTATCTCACGAGTGAGGACGCCGGCACCCCGCTCGCGCTGTCGATCGGCCCCTCGTCTGGCCAGCCCTACAAGGTCGCGGTCGCGGGCACGCGCTCGTCATTCTTCCCCGCCGGCACCTGGACGCACGTCGTGGCGACCTACGACCACGCCACCAAGCAGGTGCAGTTCTATCGCAACGGCGTGCGGCAGCTCAGCACCGTGAAGAACGCCGTGAGCGCCACGGCCTCCGGCGTCCTGGGGTCAGAGGGCGCCTCGGTGAAGACCCTGGGCTACAACGGTCCGCAGTACAACGGATCGCACCTGAAAGGACTTCTCGATGACTACGCGCTGTTCAACGCAGTCGCCACGATCGAGGACGTCGTGACGCTCACGCAGCGCGGCGACGCCACCTTCGACCCGTCCGCCGTCGCGCAGACCGACCTGACCGCGCTCACGGTTCCCGGCGCCGCGGCGGCCGACTTCGCGCTCGCGACCGAGGGGGGATCGGGCAGCGCGATCAGCTGGGCGTCGTCGAACAGCGGCGTGATCGCCGTCGACGGAGCCGTCGCCCGCGTCACGCGACCCGCCGACTCCGCGAGGACCGTGACGCTGACGGCATCCGCCCGCTACGGCGGCAGCACCGTCGTGACCCGTGACTTCACCGTCACGGTCGCACCAGAGGGCGAGTCCGCGTCGCAGTTCCTCGGTGACGCCGGGCTCGAGAACCTCGAGGTCACCGACGCGTATCTCGACAATGCCAACGGCAAGACGATCGACTACCTGCTCAGTCTCGACCCGGAGAAGTTCCTCTACTCCTGGTACACGCAGGCGGGGCTGACGCCGACCACCGACTCGGGCTACGGAGGGTGGGAGCGCTCGAGCGGCACGCGGTTCACCGGACACTTCTTCGGCCACTACATCTCCGCGCTGTCGCAGGCGTACGCCACGACGACGGATGCCGGCATCAAGGCGCAGCTTCTCGCGAAGCTCACCTCGGCGGTCGAAGGACTGAAGCGCTGCCAGGAGGCGTGGGCGAGTGCGCACCCCGCCAGCGCCGGCTACATCGCTCCGTTCCCGATCAGCGCTCTGCCCAGCGGCGCCGACGGACTGCTCGTGCCGTTCTACAACCTGCACAAGGTGCTCGCCGGCCTGCTCGACGCCCATCAGTACGCCCCCGCAGGCGTCGCCGCCGACGCGCTGACCGTCGCCTCCGGCTTCGGCACCTGGGTGAAGAACTACGCCGCCTCACTCGCCGACCCCTCCACGATCCTGCGCACCGAGTACGGCGGCATGAACGAGGCGCTGTACGAGCTGTACGCGATCACCCGCAGCCCCGACCACAAGCGCGCTGCCGAGTACTTCGACGAGGTGGCCCTCTTCCAGCGGCTCGCGAACGGGCAGGACGTGCTGAACGGTCTGCACGCGAACACCACGATCCCGAAGCTGATCGGCGCGCTCAAGCGGTACACGGTCTTCATGGACGACCCTGTGCTGTACGCCACGCTCAGCGACGCCGAGAAGACCGCCCTGCCGATGTATCTCACCGCGGCGCAGCGCTTCTGGCAGATGGTCGTCGACGACCACACCTACGCGAACGGCGCCAACAGCCAGTCCGAGCACTTCCACGGCGCGGACACCCTCTACGCTTTCGCGACGAACGGCGTGACCAGCGGCTACGGCGAGAACTCCACGGCCGAGGGCTGCAACGAGTACAACATGCTCAAGCTCACGCACGCGCTGTTCGCGGTCGATCATCAGGTGAAGTACGCCGACTACTACGAGTCGACCTTCATCAACACGATCCTCGCCTCGCAGAACCCCGAGACCGGCATGGTGACGTACTTCCAGCCGCAGACCGCGGGCTACGCCAAGGTGTTCGGCACGCCGCTCGACCAGTTCTGGTGCGACCACGGCACCGGCATCGAGAGCTTCACGAAGATCGGCGACTCGATGTACTTCACCGGCCCCGACGGGGTGTGGGTGAACCAGTTCTACAGCTCGGTGTACCGCGACGAGGCGCACAATCTGCAGATCACGCAGAGCGCGAACGTGCCGGCCGATCCGGTCGTGCGCATCTCGATCGATTCCGTCGACGGGGGAGCGGTCGCAGACGGCGCCGTGCTGAAGCTGCGCGTGCCGTCGTGGGCCGTGTCGCCGAGCCTGACCCGCAACGGCGAAGCCGTCGATCTGGCCGCGGCTTCGGGCGGGTATCTGACCGTCGAGGTCGCCTCCGGCGACGAGCTCGTCTACACGCTGCCGGCGAAGGTCTCGGTCAGCGACGGCACCGAGAACCCGAACTGGGTGGCCCTCACTTACGGCCCCGTGCTGCTGGCCACCGAGCTCAGCCGCACCAACGTCGGCGCCAGCTACACGGCCGGTGTGCTCGTGCAGATGAGCACGGCCGACAAGTCGCTGAACTCGAACGTCGTGGTCGCAGACCCCGCGGCCTGGAAGGCGGATGCTGCGAACAAGGTCGTCCGCCTGGCCGACGGACCGAACGCCGACGGTCGTACGACCATGCGCTTCGCGCTGCAGGGCGTCGACTCGGCATCCGCGGCGCTGACCTTCGAGCCGTACTACAGCCTCTATGGAGCGCGGTACGCCACGTACATGACCCTCGTGCAGCCGGATTCGCCGGAGGCGCAGGCGCTGATCCTCACTCAGAAGCAGCAGCTGCGCATCGACGAGACGACGATCGACTCCCTGACGTCGTTCGACAACAACAACAGCGAGGCCGACAAGAACTACCGGTACAACAAGTCCGCGGTCGGGGTGTTCAACGGACAGGGCTACCGCGACGGACAACGGGCGACCGACGCGTACTTCCAGTACGACATGATCGTCGACCCGTCCGCGCCTGCGAACCACCTGGGCGTGCGGTACTACGGCGGCGACAACGGACGCACCTTCGACGTGTACCTGAACGACGTGCTGCTCAAGCACGAGCAGGTGACGAACGCGAACGGTGCGACGAGCTGGTACATCCAGTACGACCGCATCCCGCAGACCGTGCTCGACGGCATCGCGGCGAAGGACAGCTACAAGCGCGATCAGAACGGGCAATACGTGCTCGATGCCGAAGGGCAGAAGATCCCGGTCGTGACCGTGCGATTCCAGGGCAACGGCTCCAGCTTCGTCGGCGGTGTGTTCGGCGTGTACACCTCTCTCACCGACCGCTATGGAACGGATGCGGCACTGTCGAAGCTCCAGGTCGCCGGCGGCGCCCTGGAGCCGGCGCTGACGAGCGGGGTCGCCGAGTACACCGTCACGGTGCCGGCCGACGCGACGACCGTGTCGATCGACGCCGACCCGGCGGTTCCGAGCGGGCTCGTGTACGTCGACGGTGTGCTCGTCGACGACGTCGCACCCCGCACGGTCGCGGTGAAGCCCGGTGAAGCCCCCACGGTCGTCACGCTCACGTCCTATGCGCAGGACCACTCCACGAACGAGGTCTACACGCTCACGATCGTCCGTGAGTCGGAGCTCGACGTGTCGGCCACGGTCGCCGTGCGCTGCGTGGCGGGCAAGGCGACTCTCGTCACGAGCGTGCACAACGGATCGGATGCTGCGGCCACTGCGACCGTGACAACCGCATTCGGCACGTCGCAACTCAGCGTCGGCGCCGGCAAGACCGTGTCGAAGTCGCAGGCGACCAGGCAGTCATCCGTGGTGGCCGGCGAGGTATCGATCACGGCGCAGGCCGTGCTCGGAGGGCGGACGGCGACAGTGCAGGTGACTGCTCCGTACGCGGCGACGACATGCCGCTGATCCGCTCTTGACGCGCGGATCACGGAGCCATAAAGTGGAATTGTTCCCGCTAACAATCTGGGGAATGGATGCACTCCACTGGGGGAGTGCGCCGGGCAAGGGCGCCCACGCAGTTCCTGCCCGATGCCTGAAAAGCGAACCCGACAGCCGCCAGGCTGATCGTCGATTCGGTGCGGTACCCGCCGGCCGAGGAACTGGAGAAACACAATGATCAAAAAAGGTATGGCCGCGCGCTGCGCCGTCGGAATCCTCGGCGGGCTGATGCTCGCCGGTGTGGGCGTCGCCGCCTTCGCAGACCCGAGCGAGAACGGCTCCGGTGACGTCGACGTCAAGGTCGACATCGCCTCCACCGCGACCGGGTCGCTGAGCCTCACCGTCGGCGGCACCGAGACCACCCTGACCGAGAGCGGAACCACCGCTTCATACCGTCAGTTCACCGGCGCGCTGCCGAACGTCACGGTCACCGACACCCGCGAGGATGTACCGGCCGGTGTGTTCTGGTACGTCACCGGCCAGGCGGGCGACTTCGTCGGCGCGGCAGGACAGCCGAGCATCACCCCGGACCACCTCGGCTGGGCTCCGAACGTCGTCACGGCCAACGACGGCGAGGTCAGCGCGGGCGACACGGTCGGCACCTCTATCGACGGCGGCGCGAACGGCGTCGGCCTGGTCGGCCAGGAGCTGCTCGCCCTCGCGCTCGACTCCTCCGAGGCGCAGGCGACCTCGGGCCAGTGGACCGCGAACGCGAACCTCGTGCTCAAGACCCCGGTGACCGTCGCGCCCGGTTCGTACACGTCGACCCTGACGCTGTCGCTCTTCGAAGACACGTTCTGATCCCCCTTCGTCTGCCGGTGACATCATGACCTTCCCCCGCTCTGCACCGCTCGCGCTGTGCGCAGCCGCTCTCGCGGCCGTGCTCGGCGTGCTCGGCCTGTCGTCGGCCGCCCACGCCGACGACGCCCCGAGCGATGCGGTCTCGTGGTCGGTGTCACCGGCGGACGGAACGGGCGAAGACGGTCGCGTCTCGATTCAGCACGAGCTGGATCCGGGCGAGAGCGTCGAAGAGCACATCATCGTCCGAAACCTCGGGGCGGGAGACGTCGTCTTCTCGCTCTCGGCGGCGGACGGCTTCTACACCGAGGCGGGGCGTTTCGACATGCTGCCGTCGGACAAGGAATCGACCGACTCCGGCAGCTGGATCACGATCCCCGAAGAGATCGAGATCGCGGCGGGCGGGTCGGCGGTCGTCGCCTTCACGATCACGGTTCCCGAGAACGCCGAGCCAGGTGACCACGCGGCCGGTGTGGCGGCATCCGTCCTCTCGATCAAGAAGGACGACTCCGGCGCCACCGGCGTCGGCGTCGAGAGTCGCGTGGGCATCAAGGTGCTCACGCGCGTCGCGGGCGAGCTCGCACCGGCCTTCGCCGTGCAGAACGTGCGCGGCGACTATCGACTCAACCCCAATCCGTTCGAGGCGGGCGGGCTGACCGTCACCTTCGACGTGCAGAACACCGGCAACGCCCGGATGGATGCCGCGGGCACCCTGGCCATCGCAGGCCAGGAGATCTCGTTCCCCGCCGAGGGTGAGCGCCCGCAGGTGCTGCTCCCCGGCGAGAGCAGGTCGTTCACCGTGCAGGTCGCGGACGTGTGGCCGCTGTTCCTCCTCGCAGGCGATCTCACGGTCGCCCCCACAGCCGCATCGCTCGACGGCGAGCAGCTCTCCGTCGAGGCGGCGACCACGTCGCTCAGCGTGTGGGCGATGCCCTGGCCGCAACTGCTGCTCCTCGCCGGGGTCGCTCTGCTCGTGCTGGCGCTGCTGTGGAACCGCATCCGTTCGCGCCGTCGCGTGGACGAACTGATCTCGAAGGCCGTGGAGCGCGGTCGCGAAGAAGCCCTCGACGAATCCCGCCGAGAGAGAGTGACCGGATGATCGCCCCTTTCACGCTGAACTCCGATGCGGATGCCGCAGCCGACGGCGTAGGAGGCGTGCAGATCCACGTCGACATCACGCAGCTCCCTACCCACGTTCCGGTCGACGGCCTCGCCACCACGGGCGTCGACGTCCCCATGTTGCTCATCGTCGTCGCCGTCGTCCTGATCGTCGTCGGCGCGGCGATCGTCGTCCGGCGAACCCGGCGCCGTCACTGACCGACCCGGGTCTCGTCCACCGGAACCGCATACCGCCACCACTCGAAGGAGAGTGCGATGCTTCTGTCTGCCCGCATCACGAGGACGGCCTCCGCGCTGCTCGTCGCCGCGATCGCCGCCGCCGGTCTGTGTCTCGCGACGCCGGCCGCGGCCGCCGGCGGCGACCCCCAGGTCATCGCCTCCTACGACTTCGAAGACGGCACAGCCCGCGACACCTCGGGGCACGGCAACGACCTGACCCTCTCAGGGGGAGCCGCGATCGAGGCTTACGGCGACAAGCCCATCGGCGGCAAGGCGCTGTCGACCCGCGGCGGCACGCAGCACGCAGCCTTCCCCGTCGGCCTGTTCGACGGGCGAGACGAGTTCACGATCTCGATGAACTACAAGAACCGCTCGTCGACGGGGAACTTCTTCACCTTCGCGGTCGGTCAGGATTCAGACCGGTACCTGTTCCTGCGCACTCGCTATCAGGATCTCTACGCGGGGATCACGAAGGCGTCATGGCAGCAGGAGTCCGGAGCGACGGCATCCCTCGACAGCTCGGTCCAGGGCATCTGGGGCAACGTCACACTCACGGTGTCGCCGACCGAGATCGTCGTCTACTACAACGGCCGGCCCGTCGCGACGAACTCCGACGTGAAGACCAGCATCAGCGAGCTCGGCACGAACCTTCAGGCGTATCTCGGCCGTTCGCTGTACGCAGCGGATCCCTACTTCAACGGGGCGTTCGACGACATCACCGTCTGGGACCGGGCGCTCGATCGGGCCGACCTCCTCGGCTCCGGCGTGGCGGAGGCGGTGGACACCGAGCAGATCCTCACTCAGCGGGTGAGCGCCGACGGCGGAACGAGCATCCTCGACATCACGCTCGACCATTGGGCATCCGGCGGCGGCGCCACGGGTGAGCTCAGCGATGCCGCTGACGTGCGATTCGACTTCCTCACGCACACCGGCGAGACGCTGACAGCGGCAGACGGCAGCCCGGCATCCGAGATGTCCGACTACAGCGAGCCGGTGCGGCTCACACTGACGAAGGCTGACGGCACCACGGTCCCCTATGAGGTGCGCGTGCACACGCTCGTGACGCCGATCCGCATCCCCGGCCAGACCGACGCGACCGGGGCGACGGGCATGAAGTTCTTCGCCGACCCGGAGATCTTCGCCGATGGCGGGAAGTACTACATCTATCCGACTACCGACGGCTACTCGGAGTGGGGCGGCTGGACCATCCACGCGTTCGAGTCGACCGACCTGGTGAACTGGACCGACAAGGGCGTCGTCGTGAACCTGCAGGATCAGAATCTCGACGGCACGCCCGACAGCGGCATCCTGCCGAATCGCACCAAGAAGGCCTGGGCGCCGGCCATGGCGAAGCGCGACGGGAAGTACTACCTCTACTTCTCCGGCGACGGGCAGACGAACGTCGCCGTGTCAGACCGGCCGGACGGCGGGTTCGAGCTCACGGACAGCGTCGTCGCCGACAGCATCGATCCGGCGACCTTCCGCGATCCGCAGACCGGAACGTGGTACATCGCCTGGGGTCAGAGCGGCATCAACTACGCCGCGCTGAACGCCGACATGCGAAGCTTCGACCCGGCGACCCGCGTGCAGCAGCCCATCACCGGCTATCGGGAGGGTTCGTACATCACCGCCCGCGAGTACCTCGGACGGTGGACCTACTACTACACCTACTCGGTCGACGACACGAACTCGCCGGACTACCGGGTCGCCTACGCCACCGCGACGAGCATGGCGGGCCCGTGGACGTATCGCGGCGAGATCCTGAACAAGGACGTCGCCAAGGGCATCCTCGGCACCGCGCATCATTCGGTGCTGCAGATCCCCGGCACCGACGACTGGTACGTCGCGTACCACGCGTTCCTCACCGACGAGATGCGCCCGCGGCTGGTCGATTTGACCAACGGAAAGCAGATCGCCACCGGCAACAAACGCGAGACCCGCATCTCCCGGCTCACCTACACGCAGCCTTCGGCGGCAGAGATCGCTGCGGGCGCAGTGCCACTCATCCAGCGCATTCCGGTCACCTACGAGGGAGTCCTGCCGGAGACCACGCCGACGGTCTCGGTCGAGGGCGCGGCCGCGGTCGGTTCGACCCTGACGGCGGCGTTCGGCGACGGGTGGACCGCGAGCTCGTGGTCGTGGCTGCGCGATGGAGAGCCGATCGTCGGCGCCGACGCCGCGCACTACGTCGTGACCGCAGCGGATGCCGGGCATGAGATCTCGGCACGCGGCATCGGCGAATCCGCGACCGGCGTGCGGAACAACGACAGCACCGCTCCCGCTCGCACCCACCCGCTCACCACGGCGGCTCTGGCGATACCCGATGCCGGAATCGACGTGCGGTTGTCGGTGCAGACCCGGTGCGTGGCGGGCAGGGCCGCGGTCGTCGCGACCGTCGCGAACGAGACGGGGGAGGCGATGGATGCCGTCGTCTCCAGCGCCTTCGGAACCAAGACGATCATGGCGCTGGCCGACGAGCGCAGCACCTCGGCGACGTTCAGCACTCGCAGCGCGTCGGTCTCCGCAGGAACCGTGACCGTCACCGTCGGCGGCACCGCCGTCGAACAGACCTACAGTGCGCGGTCATGCCAGTGACTCGCGCCACCATCACCCACCACCAGGAACGACAGGAGAGTCGCATGCGCGGAAGAGCACGGGGCCGCAGATCGGTCGCCGCAGTCACAGGAGCAGTACTGGTTGCGGGGCTGGCGGCATTCACGCCCCAGGCCGCAGACGCAGCGGAGCCGTCGTCGCTGCTGGCGCTGTACGACTTCTCGGAGACCAGCGGCACGCTCGTGCACGACGCGAGCGCGCACGGGAACGACGCCACGGTGCTCGGCGGTGACGCGTGGAAGGCCGGGTACATGCAGTTCACCGGTGCCAACTACGTGCAGATGCCGAACGATCTGCTCGCAGGCCGCAGTGCGGCGACGGTCGTGATCGAGACCTCGCCGCAGGCCCTCACCGGCGCGAAGTTCCTGTGGAACATCGGCGGCTCGAGCAGCTCGACGAGCGGCCAGGGTCAGTTCTTCATCCAACCCGTCGCACCCCGTGTCGCGATCACCAAGACGAACTGGTCGGGAGAGCAGAGCGTCACCTCGGCGACCAGGCTCGTCGAGGGGCAGTGGCAGTCGGTCGCCGCGACCATCGAGAAGAACGCCGGCGGCACCACGTCGACGCTTCGCCTGTTCATCAACGGCGCCCAGGTGGCGGTGAAGACCGACTCGACCGTGAATCTCACCGACCTGCTCACGCACACGATGAACTACATCGGCAAGAGCGCCTACGCGGCCGACAGCCTGTACCAGGGCAAGGTCTCGACGTTCCGCGTGTACGAGGAGGCGCTCCCGGCAGCGACTCTGGCGGACATCGCCGCGACCGACGCCGCAGCCGCGGCGACCGAGACGGTCGCCGCGCTCGACCTCGCCGCTGCGAACACGCAGAGCCTCGATGCGGTGGAGACCGACCTCACGCTGCCCACCGCGGGCGGAGTCACGTGGGCCTCCTCGCAGCCCGGGATCGTCGACTCCGACGGCACCGTCACCCAACCGGCATCCGACACGGTCGTCACCCTCATCGCCGTGTCGACCGTGCGAGGCGTGCAGAGCACTCCGCGCAGCTTCTCCGTCACGGTGCTCAAGGACCCCGCCGCGGCCGACAAAGCGCAACGCGACCTCGACGCGATCAGCATCTCCGATGCCGACGACGTCCGCTCGAACATCGCGCTGCCGGCATCCGGCGCCCGATACGGCTCCACCCTGACCTGGCAGAGCTCCGACCCGGCGATCGTCGACGTGACCGGCACGGCGCAGACCGCTCCCGGAATCGTCAGCCGTCCTGAGGGCGGAGACGCCAAGGTGACGCTCACGGTCACCGCGACGATCGACGGCGGAACGGCCGCGCGCGAGATCCCCCTCGTCGTGCGTCAGGCCTACGACATGCCTGCGACGACCGACTACCTCTTCACGCACTTCACGGGCACCGAGGGATCGGCGACCGACGAGCAGATCTACTTCGCCACCAGCCGCGATGCCAAGACCTTCATCGACACCCGTCCTGCGGGATCTCCCGTGCTCTCCACAGCCCGGAACGCGGGCGAGGGCGAAGGCGGCGTGCGCGACCCGTTCCTCGTGCGCTCGCCGGAGGGCGACCGGTTCTTCCTGATCGCAACCGATCTGAGCATCTACTACCGCGGGGGCTGGGGCAACGCGCACGCCACGGAAGACGGCTCGACCGAGCTCGTGATCTGGGAATCCACCGATCTCGTGAACTGGAGCGAGCCGCGGCTCGCCGACGTCGCGAGCGAGATCCCGAACGCGGGCATGGCCTGGGCGCCCGAGGCGATCTGGGACGACGTGACGGGTCAGTACTACGTGTACTGGGCCACCCGCGCCGACGGGAACACCGCGTTCGGCGACAGCGTCGACGTCTACCTGTCGACCACGCGCGACTTCCAGACCTTCTCGACCCCGGTGAAGTGGATCGACCGCGAGCACTCCATCATCGACACCACCGTGATCAAGGTGGGCGACTGGTACTACCGCGCATCGGGCGACGGCGAGATCACGATCGAGAAGTCGAAGAACCTCGCTGCGACCACCGCGTCCGCCCTGCCAGCCGCCACCGGCACCGACCAGCAGTGGGTTCTCGTCGGCACGCTGCAGTCGATCCTGGCGGGCAGCGGCACGTGCGCCGCCGGTACGAACTACACCGGAGCCTGCCTCGAAGGTCCGGAGTTCTTCCAGTACAACGACGACGACCGCGCCGGCGCGCAGCAGCTCTACGGGCTGCTCGCCGACCAGTACGCGACGGGCCGCGGCTACGTTCCCTTCCGCACGACCGACATCGACTCGACCTCGAGCTCGGTGTGGAGCAAGGCGACCGACATCAACCTCGGCGCGATCAAGAAGCGCCACGGCGGCATCGTCCCGATCACCGCGGAAGAGTACCAGCGCGTGATGTTCCACTTCGCCGGCGTCGGCACAGACCCCGACCTGAGGCTGAGCTCGGCCGTCACGACGCGCTGCGTGGCAGGCAAGGTCGCTCTCGCCGTCTCGGTCACGAACGCGGACACCCGGGCGTCCGATGTCGTCATCACGACGCCGTTCGGCGACAAGACCGTCAAGGCGGTGCAGCCGGGCAAGACGGTGACGCAGACCGTGACGACCAGGCAGGCGGCCATCGCCGCGGCATCCGTCGCCGTCGACGGCACAGCCAGCGACGCCTCGTACTCGGGGAGCACGTTCTACGACGCCCGCACCTGCGGCTGAGCCGAAGGGATGCCGGCCGCGGACACGGTTCGCGGCCGGCATCCAGACGAGAAGTCCCGAGCGCACTATCGTTGTACCGTTCACGGTCGTAGCGCGGAGGGGGCTTTCATGACCACCGACTCCGCCGCCCCCGTGGGCGGACCCCGCAAACCCAGCATCTACGACGTCGCGGATCGCGCCGGCGTCTCGCACATGACGGTGTCGCGCGTGCTCAACGGGCATCCCAACATCCGCGCCTCCACCCGGGACAAGGTGATGAAGGCCATCGACGAGATGAGCTACACGCGCAGCTCGATCGCCCGTGCTCTCGCCACCAATCGCACCATGCGCATCGGCGCCATCGTGGACAACCCCGGATTCTTCGGTCCGAACAGCGTGCTCAGGGCGATCGAGGTCGCCGCTCGCGAGAACGGCTACGCCCTCAGCAGCTTCTCGGCGGGGGAGGGGAAGGACCGCCGCGTCGACGCGGGGGTCTTGGAACTCCTCACGCAGGGGGTCGACGCGCTGTGCGTGATCGCGCCGCGCGCCTCGTCGCTCGATCTGCTCCGCCAGCAGGCGATCGGGCTGCCGACGCTCGTCGTCAAGGAAGAGCCGGACGAGCAGATGCACACGGCATCCGTCGATCAGCGGGCCGGCGCGACCGCCGCCGTACGGCACCTCATCGACCTCGGCCACCGCAAGATCCTGCATGTCGCAGGACCCCCCGACTGGTTCGACGCGAAAGCCCGCACCGAGGCCTGGCGTGCAGCCCTCGAAGATGCCGGCCTGCCCGTCGTGCCCCCCGTGATCGGCGACTGGTCGTCCGACTCCGGCTACGTGTTCGGCCAGACGCTCGACCTCGGCGACGCGACCGCCGTGTTCGTCGCGAACGACCAGATGGCTCTCGGGCTCATGCACGGGTTCGCTGAGCGCGGCATCCGCGTTCCCGATGACGTCAGTGTCGTGGGCTTCGACGATGCGCCCGACGCCCGGCATTACCTGCCTCCGCTCACGACCGTCCGCCAGGACTTCACGCTGCTGGGCAGGGTCGTGATCGGCGAGCTGCTCGCGGCGATCGAGGGCGCCGAGACCGAGGCCCGCGAGCTGATCCAGCCCGAGCTGCGGGTCCGCGCTTCGACGGCCGCCCCGCGCGCCTGAGCCGCGAGGCGCCCCGGCCCCGGAGCCTCGCCGAGTGGACGGCTTGTCGCCGAGTGCACGGTTTCGACGCGTCGATACGTCGTGCGCTCGACGAGTGCACGTGAACTCGACGAGGGGCGGCCGCGGCGGGAGACGCTGTTGACGGGGGACCGCGGCTTCTCTAGGCTTCTGTTACCGCTCACTGTTGACGTCAACACATTTTGAGGAACAGACGATGAAGTCGAAGAAGTCCATCGCAGCGCTCGGCATCTGCGCCATCGGCGCCGGCCTGCTGGTGGCCGGAGCGCCCGCGGCATCCGCCGCCGCGATCCCGGTCACGATCACCCCCAACCCCGGATACGCATCCGACCCCTTCGAAGGGTGGGGCACGAGCCTGGTCTGGTTCGCCAACGCGACCGGCGGCTATCCCGACGATGTGCGTCAGGATCTGCTCGACAAGGTCTTCGGAGAAGACGGGCTGAACCTCAACATCGCGCGCTACAACATCGGCGGCGGCAACGCCACCGACGTTCCCGACTACCTGCGCCCAGGCGGCGCGGTGGACGGCTGGTGGAACCCCGATCTCGCGAGCTCCACCTACGCCGACCGTGCGGCGTACCGCGCGGCCTGGGACGGAGACGACCCGGCGAGCTACGACTTCGACGCCGACGCGACCCAGCGCTGGTGGATCGATGCGCTGAAGGGCAAGATCACGCACTGGGAGGCGTTCAGCAACTCCCCGCCGTACTTCCTCACCCAGAGCGGCTACGTCTCGGGCGGCATCGGCAACGGCAGCACCGAGCAGCTGTCCGCCGCCGACATGGACGCCTTCGCCGACTACCTCGTCACGGTCGTCGAGCACATCGAGCAAGAGCACGGCATCCAGTTCGACAGCCTCGATCCGTTCAACGAGCCGAACACGAACTACTGGTCGACGACCCTCGGCGGCGACGGCTGGCCGACCTCAGCCAGCCGTCAGGAGGGCGCGCACGTCGGCCCGGCGGCACAGGATCAGATGATCCAGGCGCTGGCCGCTCGCCTCGCCGAACCCGGCACCACGACCGACGTGCCGATCTCCGCGATGGACGAGACCAACCCGTCGATCTTCGCCACGAACTGGAACGCCTGGAGCGATTCGTCGAAGGCCGAGGTCGACCAGCTGAACGTGCACACCTACGGCACCTCAGGACGCCTCGTCGTGCGCGACATCGCCAAGAGCGCTGACAAGCCGCTCTGGATGAGCGAAGTCGAAGGCGACTGGGACGGCACAGGGCACAACCTCACGAACATCGAGAACGGTCTGGGCATGGCGGGCCGCATCGTCGACGACCTGCGCGAGCTCGAGCCGAGCGCCTGGGTGTTCTGGCAGCCCGTCGAAGACGCCTACAACATGGAGAAGGTCGAGGACCTGAACTGGGGATCGGTCCTGGTGGACTTCGACTGCAACGCCGAGGGCGACTCCGAGCGGCGCATCGCCGACGGCGATGCCGACCCGAGCTGCCAGGTCAAGACGAACGCGAAATACAACACGGTGCGCAACTTCACGCACTACATCCACCCGGGCGATGCGCTGATCCCCTCGGGCAATGCCCAGACCACTGCTGCCGTGTCGGCCGCCGGCGACGGCGCGACCCTCGTGCACGTCAACACCGAGGCCTCGGCTCGCGAGCTGACGATCGATCTGTCGCGCTTCGGCACGATCTCCCCAGGGGCGACGGTCACCCCGATCGTCACCACGCAGTCCACCGAGGCCGACCCGACCTCCAATGCTCTGGTCGAGGGCGCTCCGGTGCCGGTGAACGCGGCGACCCGCTCGGCCACCCTCACGGTGCCTGGCAAGTCGGTCGTCACGCTCGTGGTCTCCGGCGTCTCCGGTGTGTCGGATGAGGCGACCGCGCTGCGCGACGGGCACAGCTACCAGCTGTTCGGCGTGCAGAGCGGCAAGGCGCTCGCCGCGTCGGGCTCGGCCGCCGTCATCCGCACCTCGGCGACGACGACGGATGCCGCTACCGCCCAGACCTGGACCGTGCGCACCCTCGCGGGCGAAGGCACGGATCGTCACCGCTTCGCGCTGCAGTCGGGAGACGGCCGCTACCTCGCCGAGTCCGGGGGTGCAGTCACGATGGCGACTGCGACGCTCGAGCAGGCGGCGAGCGATCCGGCCCTGCAGTGGATCTCGTCGACCACCGACGGCACGAGGTTCTCGATCCTCAGCGTCTCGAACGAGCGCGTGCTCGACGTGAACGGGCAGAGCTCGGCCGATGGAGCAGGGGTGGGCCTGTGGACGTCGAACGACGGTGCGAACCAGCTGTGGACGCTCGCCGACACGGGCCTGGTGTCGGTCGAGCAGGTCGCCGTCGGCACCGCCACAGGCACGGCCCCTGCCCTGCCGGCGAACGCCACGCTCGTGTATCGCGGAGGCGTGGAGCGCACGGCGCCCGTCACCTGGAACACCGCGGGAGCCGACTGGAACGTCGCTGGGACCCAGACGATCGCAGGCTCCGGCACCGACCTGTTCGGGGTCGCCTTCGAGGCGACCGCCGTCGTCGAGGTCGGGTCCGTCTCGCTCACGGATCCGGTGTCGCTCACCACGTACGCCGGGGCTCCGGCATCGACGGTGAAGGCCGCGGCGCCCGCCACGGTTCCGGCGATCGTCGGCGCGACCGACCAGCGGGTCGACGTGCCGGTCGTGTGGGACTGGTCGGGCGTCTCCGACGCCTCGTTCGCGGACACCGGAGTCGTCACGGTCGCCGGAACCGCGAAGGCCCCTGGTGGCGCGGACCTCGTCGCGAAGCTGTCGGTCGTCGTGACCGCGCCGTCGGCGGCGAACATCGCGCCGCAGAGCACGGCGTCCGCCACCTTCACCGAGAGCTCGAGCTACGGCGTCGATCGCACCAAGAACGGTCTCACCACCGACAAGGGCTGGTCGAACTGGAGGTCCGGCACGAAGAACACGCAGGACACGCTGACCTACACGCTCGCGCACGGATCGACCATGCAGAGCGCGAAGCTCTTCTTCTACAAGGACGGCTCGTCGAACAGCTGGCCGCAATCGCTGTCGGTCGAGCACCGCATCGGATCGGGGGCGTGGACCTCGCTCGGCACGGTGGACGTGCCGGTGCCGGCGGACGGCACTGCGCCGATCGTCGAGGTGCCGATGAACGGCGTGCAGGCGGATGCCGTACGCGTGGTCATGACCGCTCGCGCCGCGACGCACATGATCGTGTCGGAGGTCGAGCTGTACGCCGCCGCGCCCAGCCCCTCGACCGTCGACGCCCTCGCCGCGATCACCCTCGACGGCGCGCCGCTCGCCGGGTTCTCCTCCGACGTCACCGCGTACGAGGTGCCGTGGCAGGGTGCGGAGTATCCGACGGTGCGTGCCGTCGGCGTCGACCGCGACGCGACCGTCGAGGTCGCACAGGCGGATGCCGCCGGCCAGGCGCGCATCGTGGTCACCGCACCGTCGGGGGCCGTGCGCACCTACACGCTCGCCTTCACGGCCGCGGCTGTGCCCGATCTCGATGCTGCGGTGTCGACCTCGGTGCGCTGCGTCGCCGGCAAGGCGCAGCTGGTGCTGACCGTGACGAACACGGGAGATGTCGCGACAGACATCACGGTGACCACGCCCTACGGCAGCAAGACGCTGTCGGATGTGCGGCCGGACGCCCGCTCCTCGATCGCCCAGGCCACCAGGCTCACGGCCTTCCCGGCCGGTGCCGCGCAGGTGGAGCTGGGAGCGGATGCCGGCGGCACCCGCATCACGGAGAACCTGCAGTTCGCGTACCTCGCGGGGGCGTGCCGGTGATCAGCTGAGCACCGGGTGCGCGTTGTGGTCGCCATCGCGTGAGAAGACGACCACGACGCGCACCCCGTGGGGGCGGCATCCGCCCATCGGATTGCACCGCCCTGCCTGTTCTCGGTAACATCTCTCCAGGCGAGACCGACGGAGGTGCGCATGGCCAGCCTCGGTTCGGACAAACCCGGCATCCGCCACGTGGCGGACCTCGCCGGCGTCTCGCACATGACCGTCTCTCGGGTGCTGAACGATCACCCCAACATCAAACCCGACACGCGTCGGCGGGTGCTCGAGGCCATCGAGGAGCTCGACTACCGGCCGAACATGGTCGCCAGGGCGCTCGCGACCCAGCGCACCCGGCGCATCGGCGTGATCATCGAGAGCGCGGTGTCGTTCGGGCCGACCAGCATCCTCCGTGCGGTCGAGATGGCCGCGCGCACCTCGGGCTATTCGGTCACGGCGGTGGCCCTGCACGAGGGCGACACGCTCTCGCCGCAGGACGCGGTCGACAACCTCACGGCACAGGGCGTCGACGCGCTGTGCGTGATCGCCCCGCGCTCGTCGTCCGTGGCGGCGCTGCGCCGCATCTCGCTGAACGTGCCGATGCTCGTCGTGAAGGCCGATGCCGACCCCACCTTCCTTACCGTCTCGATCGACCAGCAGGCCGGGACGGGGCTCGTCGTCGATCACCTGGTGGCGCTGGGGCATCGTGACATCCTCCACATCGCGGGCCCTCTCGACTGGCTCGACGCCCGCGCGCGCGAGCGCGCCTTCCACGCCAGGGCCAAGTCGTGGGGCATCCGCGAACGCCCCATCGTCGTGGGCGACTGGACCGCCGACTTCGCCTACGACTTCGCGAAGGGGCTGAATCGGCTGCCCGACTACACTGCCGTGTTCGTCGCGAACGACGACATGGCGATCGGCCTCATCCACGGCCTCCACGACAAGGGCTTCGAGGTTCCGAAGGATCTCAGCGTGGTCGGATTCGACGACGTGCCGCTCGCCCGCCACTTCCTTCCGCCGCTGACCACCGTCCGGCAGGACTTCACAGCCCTCGGCGGCGCGGTCGTCGAGATGCTGCGCGCCGCGCTCGAAGAGCGCGAGCTGCCGCAGCTGACCCGCATCCCCACCGAACTCGTCGCCCGCGGATCCAGCGCGGCGCCGCGGGGGGTGCGCTGATGGTCGTGCTCATCCGGTTCTCGGTCGGACGGGTCGCCCGAACGTTCGATGCCGTGCCGCGGGAGGTGCGCTGATGGTCGTCCCGATCGTCGAACTCACCGGCATCCGCGTGGAATTCCCCGACGTCGTCGCACTCGACGACGTCGACTTCCGGCTCTTCCCCGGTGAAGTGCACGCCCTGATGGGCGAGAACGGCGCGGGCAAGTCGACGCTGATCGGCGTGCTCACCGGCACCTGCACCCCGGTGGCGGGCAGCGTGATCGTCGCGGGGGAGGAGCGCCGGTTCTCCGGCGTCGCCGACGCCAGAGCGGCGGGCATCGCCACGGTGTTCCAGGAGACGCAGCTCGGCCCGACTCTCAGCGTCGCCGAGAACGTCATGCTCGGCCGCGAGCGGCGAGGGCGCTTCGGCATCGACTGGCGTCGCACGAGAGCGGATGCCGCAGACGCCCTCGCACGCCTCGGGCTCGACGACATGGACCCGAAGACGCCGATGACGATGCTGTCGCCGGCGCAGAAGCAGCTCGTCGCGCTCGCCCGCTCGGTCGTGGACGACCCGCGCATCCTCGTGCTCGACGAGCCGACCTCGAGCCTCGACCAGGCCGATGTCGACGTGCTGATGCGCGTGATCAGAGGGCTTCGCGACCGCGGGGTGGCGATCCTGTTCGTCTCGCACTTCCTCGAGCAGGCCTTCGCGATCAGCGACCGGATGACGGTGCTCCGCGGCGGCCGGAGGATCGCCGAGACCCCGACGCGCGAGCTGGAGCGGGCAGATCTGATCTCGCAGATGCTCGGCAAGGATCTCGAGGCGCTGCGGGCTCTGGGATCCGAACGCAAGGCACATCACTACGCGGCCGACGGCGAGCCGGCGCTGCGCGCCACGGCGGTCGGACGCAGGGGAGAGCTCGACCCGATCGACATCGACGTGCACCGCGGTGAGATCGTCGGACTCGCGGGTCTCCGCGGGTCGGGGCGCACCGAGCTGGCCTCGCTCCTGAGCGGGTCGCTGCGCGCCGACAGCGGAGAGATCGTCGTGGACGGGGACCACGTGCAGCTGCGGAGTCCGTCAGCCGCTCTGCGCAGCCGGATCGCCATGTCGGCGGAGAACCGTCGCGCGGACGGGATCATCGGCGATCTCACGGCCCGCGAGAACATCGTGCTGTCGCTGCAGGCTCTGCGCGGATGGACCAGACCGCTGTCGCCCGCCGAGACCGCCGCGCTGGCCGAGACCTACATCGAGACGCTGCATCTCGATCCTGCCGATCTCGCCCGGCCCGCGAAGCTCCTCTCCGGCGGCACACAGCAGAAGCTGCTGCTGGCGCGCGCGCTCGCGGTCAGACCGCACGTGCTGATCCTCGACGAGCCGACGCGCGGCATCGACATCGCGGCGAAGCTCGACATCCAGCGGCGGGTGAGCCAGCTGGCGGGCGACGGCGTGGGTGTGGTGTTCATCTCCGCCGAGCTCGAGGAGGTCGTGCGCCTCAGCGACCGGATCGTGGTGCTCAAGGACCGCGACAAGATCGGCGAGCTCAGCAACGGACCGGGCGTCACGGTCGACAGCATCGTGGAGATGATCGCCGCGGAACTGGGCCCTTCCGACGTCTGAGGTGTGTCCGGTAACAACGAATTGGTCACGAAGCGCGCGAGTTTTCCGAAGATGCTTGTGTTCCAGAAATTGTTCCCGGTAACATCAACCAGACGACGCACCCACGTCGTTCTGTAATCACACACCGGACCGGGTCAGGTCCAACCCGGGGATCGACCCGGAATCTCGAGGAGGAGATCAATGTCTGCAATGAAGCGCACTCGTACCGTTCTGGGGCTCGCCGCTGTCGGCGCGCTCGCATTCGGCCTGGCGGCGTGCTCGAGCGGCGGCGGCGACGCCGGTGGCGACGGTGGCAGCGGAGACTCGGGCGATCTCACGACCGTCGGCTTCGTGGCCGTCGGCCCTGAGGGAGCATGGCGCGAAGCCAACGAGCAGAACATCCAGGACACGTTCACCGAGGATGCCGGCTTCGAGCTCAAGTACGCTCCCGCCACCAACCTCGACCAGAAGTCGCAGATCGACGCGTTCACGTCGTTCGTCGACGAGGGCGTCGACGTCATCCTGCTGTCGGCCACCGAGGCCAGCGGCTGGGAGGACTCGCTGAAGCTCGCTCAGGAGGCCGAGATCCCGGTCATCCTGCTCGACCGCGGCATCGAGCCCGACGACACGAGCCTGTACGTCACCCGCATCGCGCCCGACAACGTCGAGGTCGCCAAGGAGGTCGGCACCTGGGCTGCGGCAGAGTTCCCCGACGGCGGCAACTACGTCGTCCTCGAGGGCCCGGCCGGCGTCGGCGTCGTCAACGAGCGCAACGAGGGCTTCGAAGCCGGTCTCGGCGACTCGTCGCTCGTGAAGCTCGACGCGCAGACCGCCAACTGGTCCGCTGAAGAGGGCAAGAGCGTCTTCGAGACCATGCTCAAGGCCAACAACAACAACATCCAGTTCGTCTTCGCCCAGAACGACGAGATGGGCCTCGGCGCAGCGCAGGCGGCTGAGGAAGCCGGCCTCGTGATCGGCACCGACGTGAAGATCGCCACGATCGACGGCACCAAGAACGCCATGCAGGCGCTCGCCGACGGTCAGCTCAGCTACGTGCACGAGTACAACCCGCTGTTCGGCGAGACCGCTCTCGACGTCGTCAAGAAGGCTCTCGACGGCGACAAGGTTGAGTCGTACATCGTCGTGCCGAGCGAGGCGTTCGACTCGGCTGAGGCGGCCAAGGCCGTCCTCGCGGACCGCAAGTACTGAGCAAGACCCCGTGACCTGGAGGCGGTGCGCACCGCGCGCCGCTTCCAGGGCCGGAACAGACTGAGAGACAGCGATGAACGAAGAACTGCCCATCGTCGAGATGCGCGGGATCACCATCGAGTTCCCCGGAGTGAAGGCGCTCGACGGTGTCGACTTCCGCCTCTTCCAGGGCGAGGTGCACGCGCTCATGGGCGAGAACGGCGCCGGCAAGTCGACCCTGATCAAGGCGCTCACCGGCGTCTACCGGATCGACTCCGGCTCGATCGTCGTGGCGGGTCAGGAGCGCAGCTTCGCCGGCACGGGCGACGCGCAGGCCGCCGGGATCTCCACCGTGTACCAGGAGGTGAACCTCGCGCCCAACCTCACGATCGGCGAGAACGTGATGCTCGGGCACGAGATCCGCGGTCCGTTCGGCGTGAACTGGAGGGCCACCCACAAGGCCGCCACCGACGCCCTCGCCCGACTGGGGCTCGACTACCTCGACACCCGCAAGCCGCTCTCGACGCTCTCGATCGCGATGCAGCAGCTCGTCGCCATCAGCCGCGCCATGGCGATCAAGGCGAAGGTGCTCATCCTCGATGAGCCGACCTCGAGCCTGGACGCCGCCGAGGTCGAGGGCCTCTTCGCCGTCATACGCACGCTTCGGGACCAGGGCGTCGCGATCCTCTTCGTCTCGCACTTCCTCGACCAGATCTACGCGATCAGCGACCGGCTCACGGTGCTGCGCAACGGACAGTACGTGGGCGAGTACCTCACCCGCGAACTCGACCGGCACGCCCTCATCTCGAAGATGATCGGCAAGGACCTCGACGCGCTGAAGTCGCTGGGCGGCAACCGCCGCACCACGCCGCGCGACGCCGATGAAGAATCTTTCCTGTCGGCATCCGGCATCTCCCGCACCGGGGCTGTGAACGCCACCGATCTCGACATCCGTCCCGGCGAGGTCGTCGGCTTCGCGGGTCTGCTCGGCTCCGGTCGCACCGAACTCGCGCGCCTGCTCTACGGCGCCGACCGCTCGGAATCCGGCCAGATCACGGTCAAGGGTCGCAAGGTCGACCTCACGTCTCCTTCCGCCGCACTCTCGCAGCGCATCGCGTTCTCGACCGAGAACCGGCGCGACGAGGGGATCATCGGCGACCTGACGATCCGCGAGAACATCATCCTCGCCGTGCAGGCGAAGCGCGGCTGGGCGCGGCCGATGCCGCGCAAGGAGCAGGACGCGATCGTCGACAAGTACATCGCCGAGCTCAACGTCCGCCCCGCGGACCCCGAGCGGATGATCAAGAACCTGTCCGGCGGCAACCAGCAGAAGGTGCTGCTCGGACGTTGGCTCGCCACCGAGCCCGAGCTTCTCATCCTCGACGAGCCGACCCGCGGCATCGACGTGGGCGCGAAGGCCGAGATCCAGGAGGCGGTGGCCGAGCTCGCCGACACGGGTGTCGCGGTCGTGTTCGTCTCGTCCGAGCTGGAGGAGGTGGTCCGCCTCTCCGAGCGCATCGTCGTGCTCAAGGACCACAGCAAGATCGGCGAGATCCAGAACGGCCCCGACGTGACCGCGCAGGAGATCGTCGACGTGATCGCCGCCCACGGCGTCGAGGCGGCGGCCGAGACTCTCGAAGAGGAGCTCGCAGCGAACGTCGTGAACGATGCGGAACCCGCGTCCGAGACTCTCGAGGAGGAGATCCGATGAGCGCCCCCACCCGCGCGTCCCTGTGGCGCGATCTGATCCACAAGCCGTTCTTCTGGGGCATCGTCGCGATCGTCGCGCTGCTCGCGCTCAACGTGATCAAGGACCCGACCTATCTCGCGATCTCGATCAACCCGAACAACGGCAACCTGGTCGGCAACCTGATCGACATCCTGCGTCAGGCCGCGCCCGTCATGATGATCGCGATCGGCATGTCTCTCGTGATCGCGACCGGCGGCATCGACCTCTCGGTCGGTTCTCTCATGGCCGTCTCCGGCGCCGTCTCGATGGAGTTCCTCGCCGCCGCCGGCGATTCGACCTCGATCGGCGTCGCGCTCGCCGCGGTCGGACTGTCGCTGCTCATCACCGGCATCCTGGGCGCCGTCAACGGCGTCCTCGTCGCCTATGTGGGCCTTCAGCCCTTCATCGCGACTCTCGTGCTGATGCTCGCGGGTCGCGGCGTCGCGAAGGTGATCACGGGCGGCCAGAACACGGCGGCCTCGAGCGACCCGTTCCGGTGGATCGCGAACGGCTTCGTGATCGGCATCCCCGTCGTGTTCATCCTCGCGGTGCTCATCGTCGTCCTGGTGGCCTGGGTCGTGCGCCGCAGCGCGCTGGGCCTCATGATCGAGGCCATCGGCATCAACCCGAAGGCGAGCCGGATGGCCGGCATCAAGCCCAAGGGGCTGCTGCTGACCGCGTACGTCCTCAGCGGCATCCTCGCCGGCATCGCCGGAGTCATGTCGGTCGGCAGCGTCATGACGGTCGACATCTCCCGCACCGGCTACCAGCTCGAGCTCGACGCGATCCTCGCGGTCGTGATCGGCGGCGCTTCGCTCGCCGGCGGCAAGTTCTCCCTCAGCGGCGCCTTCGTGGGCGCTCTGCTGATCGCGACCCTCGACAAGACCGTGCTGTATCTCGGGGTCTCCTCCTCGGCGACCCCTGCCTTCAAGGCGATCGTGATCGTCGCCATCTGCCTGCTGCAGTCCGACCGGGTGCGCAGCTGGTTCCAGCGCCGCAAGAAGACCGTGGCGCCCGCACCCCGAGTCGAGATCGTGAAAGAGGAGGCTGCGGCATGAGCGCCATCGCAGCGGCACCAGTGCAGGGCAAGGAGGAGGGTCTCGCAGACCGCGTGCGCCGCCTCATCACGTCGAACCCGTCGGTGGTGCCCACCATCGCCTCGGTCGTCATCTTCGTCGGCATGATCGTCTACGGAGAGGTCGCCTACGGCCGTATCGTGCAGGCGAGCACCCTGTCGAACCTGCTGATCAACAACGCGCACGTGATCGTGCTGGCGGTCGCCCTCACCTTCGTCATCATCACGGGTGGCATCGACCTGTCGGTCGGCTCTGTCATCGCGGTCTCCTCGGTCGCCGGCGTCATGCTGTCGAACTCCGGGTGGAATCCGCTCGCGGTGATCGTCACGATGATCGCGATCGGAGCGCTGTTCGGCCTCGTGTCGGGCGTGCTGATCAGGTACTTCAACGTGCAGCCCTTCATCGCGACCCTGGCCATGATGTTCCTCGGCCGCGGTCTCGCCTCGCTTCTGAGCACCAAGCCGGAGCAGCTGCCCAGCGAATCGCCTATCCGTGCGCTCTCCGACAAGATCAAGATCGTCGACGGACCCAAGGTGAACGACCTCGTCATCACCCCGGCCGTGATCATCGCGATCGTCGTCGTGCTCGCCGCGTTCTTCGTCCTGCACCGCACGCGCACGGGTCGCACCGTCTACGCGATCGGCGGATCGGAGAACTCGGCTCTGCTGATGGGCCTTCCCGTGCACCGCACGAAGGTCCTCGTGTACGTGATCAGCGGGTCGCTCGCCGGACTCGCGGCCGTGCTGTACACCTCGCGCCTCGGCACGGCGCAGAACATCACCGGCATCGGCTGGGAGCTCGACGCGATCGCCGCCGCGGTGATCGGCGGAACAGTGCTCACGGGGGCGTACGGGTACGTGCTCGGCTCGGTCGTCGGCGCCCTCGTGCTCGGACTCATGACCGTCCTGATCACGCGCGACGGCGGCATCCCTCCGGAGATGACGACCATCATCACGGGCGGCATCCTGCTCGTGTTCGTGCTCCTGCAGCGCGCCGTCACCCGCAAGCGGGACTAGCCGACGCGCCACCGAGCGGGAGAGGGCGTCCTGCGTGCAGACGCCCTCTCCCGCTCGTCAGCCGATCCCCGGTCGCTCGACGGTCAGGCGCGGAAGGGGTCGACGCCGGTCGCCTCGACCGAGAGCGCCCACAGGCGATCGGCGGCCTCGGGATCGATCGCCCATTCCTTGACTCCGCCGGCGGTCATGTCGGTGAAGTCGGCCGGAACGACGCCCTTGATGGAACAGTCCTCGCAATACACGCCGCCCCGGTCCACGAGTTCGGGTGCGGTCGCGGCCCACAGGCCGGTCGAGGCGCCCTGCGCGGGTGTCTTGAACCGGGGGTTGGGCGTGCCGTCGGCATCCATCCACCGGCGCTCGATCAGCTCCTCTCGCGGCATGTGGCGCTGCAGGTCGGTGAGGATTCCGCCGGGGTGCACCGAGTAGGCGTGGATGCCTCGGCCCGCAGCCCGAGCATCCAGGCCGACGGCGAAGAGCGCGTCAGCCGTCTTCGACTGACCGTATGCCCCCCACGGGTCGTAGGCGGTCCCGGCGAAGTTGACATCGTCGAACAGCACAGGGGATCGAAAATGCGCCCCCGAGGAGTACGCGATCACGCGCGCACCGCTCGTCAGCAGGTCGGCCACGCCGCCGACGAGCGCGAAGTGCCCGAGATGGTTCGTGCCGAACTGCGACTCCCATCCCTGCGGGGTGAGCTGGAAAGGTGATGCCATGATGCCGGCGACGTTGATCATGAGGTCGATGGGTGTCGCATCGGCGCGCACCCGTTCGGTGAACGCCGCGACCGAGTCGAGGTCGCCGAGGTCCATCGCGCTCACACGCACGCCCGACACATCGGAGAGGGCGGCGCTGGCCGCGTCTGGGCGACGGGCTGGAACGATGACGTGTACACCGGCATCCGCCAGGGCCTTGACCGTCTCGAGGCCGAGCCCGGAGTATCCGCCGGTCACGATCGCGGTCTTCCCCTGGAGCTCGATGCCGGCGATGGCCTCTGCGGCGGTCGATCGGTAGCCGAAATGCGACGTCATCGGCTGTTGGCGGGCGAGCATGTCGATCTTCGTAGTCATGTTCGTCACCATATGACCTAGAGTCGACTCGAAGTCAAGGAGCACGCATCACCCACACACCTCCCGACGCCGATCAGGTCTACAGCATCGGCGAACTCGCCGACATCACCGGTCTCAGCGTTCACACCCTCCGCTGGTACGAGTCCCGCGGACTCTTCCCGCGCGATGTACCGCGGACCAGCGGCGGGCGCCGCGCCTATGGTCCCGAGACGGTCGGCTGGCTCACCCTGATCGCCCGGCTTCGCGAGTCGGGCATGCCTGTCGCCGAGATGGCGAATTACTCGGCCCTGGTGCGCGCCGGCGAGGGGAACGAGCCCGAACGCATCGCACTGATGGAGGCGCACGCCGCCGCCCTCGACGAGCAGATCCAGGCGCTGATGGCAAGCCGAGCCGTGATCGGCGGCAAGATCGACGCCTATCGGACAGCGCTCATCGCACGTGGTGCACTGGCTCTCGAGCCCTCCTGACACGGGTCCGCCGAGAGCGGCGTCACCCCTGTGCGCGATCCGATCGTCAGGCGCCGGGCCGGCTCAGACCTCGTCGCGCCAGGAATGCTGCGGCTCGAAGCCGAGCACGCGCCGCGCCCTGTCGATCGACAGGAGCGTCTCGTTCGGGCCGATGTCACGGGTGACCGGTACGCCGGGGAACACTTCGGCGATCAGCTCGGCGTTCGGGCGCGACATCACGGTGTCCGCCGCGGCGATGATGAACCGGTCGAACCCTGGCTCCGCGACCTCGAGCGCGCGCTGGATCGCCTGCGCTCCGTCGCGCGCATCGATGTATCCCCACAGGTTCCACTTGCGCTGGAGGGCGTCGTGATCGAAGGAGGGGAAGGCGGCGTAGTCCTCGGGGTCCATCACGTTCGAAAAGCGCAGAGCGGTGATCGACAGTTCGGGATGCCAGCGCACGAGCTCGGTGGCGAGCTGCTCCTCCAGCGTTTTCACGAGCGAGTACACCGACTCGGGGCGCGCGGGGTATTCCTCGTCGACGGGGATGTAGGGCGGAGGCACGTCGAACGGAAGGCCGAGCACCGTCTCGCTGGACGCGTAGACGATGCGGCGGATGCCGAGGCGCACCGCCGCCCAGAACACGTTGAACGTCGCGGGCATGTTGTTGTGGAAGGTCGCCACGTCGCTGCGGATGCCGGGTGCGGGGATCGCACCGAGATGCACCACCGCGTCGATGCCGTCGTGACGATCGCCGACACCGGTGAAGGCGTCGACGACCTGACCGTAGTCGGTCAGGTCCACCTGTACGAATCCCGCGCCGCGGGGACCGTCGAGGTCCATCCCGATGACCTCGTATCCGTGAGACCGCAGCTCGCGTGCGACGACGCGGCCGAGCTTGCCCGATGAACCGGTGAGAGCGATGCGCATACCACCAGCCTGGCACGACGGCGAGAGCCGGGGCGCCCGACGCCGTACACTCATCCGCGTGAGTGAGTCCAGCAGCGCCCCCGGCCGCACGGCCGGCGTGCGCGATGTCGCGGCGCTGGCCGGCGTCTCGCGGCAGACCGTGTCGCGGGTGCTGAACGACCATCCCGAGGTCGCGGCCGACACCAAGGAGCGCGTGCTGGCCGCGATGGCCGAGCTCGGCTACCGCATGAACAACGCGGCTCGCGCCCTGGGCACGCGTCGCTCGCGGACCATCGGCATCCTCGCCTCCGACGCCCTGCAGTACGGCCCCTCCCGCAGCATCGCCGCGATCGAGGCATCCGCCCGCGAGGCGGGCTACTGGGTCAGTGCGGCCTTCGCGGATGCCGGAGACGCCGCCGCGGTGGTCGCGGCCGTCGACCACCTGATCACCCAGGGCGTCGAGGGCATCGTCGTCGTCGCGCCGCATGCGCGCACCCTGGCCGCTCTCGACGCCCTGCACGTGAACGTCCCCGTGGTCACCCTGCACTCGGCCGGCCGCGGATCGCGCGGTCTCTCGGTCGACCAGGCCGCAGGCGCCCGGCTCGCGGTCGCCGCGCTGGCCGACGCCGGCCACACGCGGATCGCGCACCTCGCGGGGCCCGCCGACTGGCTCGAGGCCGAGTCGCGTGCGGACGGATGCGCCGCAGAGCTCGCCTCTCGCGGACTGCGGGGTGGACCCGTGATCGTGGGGGACTGGTCGGCGGGCTCCGGGTACGCCGCCGCCGCGGCCGTGCGCGAGTCCGGCGTCACGGCGGTGTTCGCCGCGAACGACCAGATGGCGCTCGGGCTGCTGAGCGGGCTGCACGAGGCCGGCCTCTCGGTGCCCGCTGACATCAGCGTCGTCGGCTTCGACGACATCCCGGACGCCGCGTACTACTGGCCGAAGCTGACGACGGTGCGTCAGGACTTCGACGAGCTGGCCCGCAGGGCTGTCGCCGCGCTGGTGGGCGAGTCGGATTCCGCGGCATCCGACCTCGCCCCGGTCGCCCCCGTACTGGTCGAGCGCGAATCCGTCGCGCCGCCGCGTGCGTGACCGGCGTCGCCGAGGCCGGCGACGTGTCGACCTTGACGCCTTGCCCCGCCCCGTGTCACACTTCTGTGACCGGTCACAGTGGCCGTCGACAGCACCGAAGAGGTACCCGTGAGCAGCGAAGCCCCCGCCTTCACCCCCGAGGTCGAAGCAGCCATCCAGACCGTCCGGGAGGACGTCGCCCGCCTGCACGGCGAACTGGTGCGCTACAACCTCATCGTCTGGACCGGCGGCAATGTCTCCGGCCGTGTCCCCGGCGCTGAACTGTTCGTGATCAAGCCTTCCGGTGTGAGCTACGACGACCTCGACGCCTCGAACATGATCCTGTGCGATCTCGATGGCAACGTCGTCCCCGGCACCGCCGGCAGCGAACGCAGCCCGTCGAGCGACACGGCGGCGCACGCCTACGTGTACCGCAACATGCCAGAGGTCGGCGGCGTTGTGCACACCCACTCCGACTACGCGGTGGCCTGGGCTGCGCGCGGCGAGGAGATCCCCTGCGTGATCACCGCCATGGCGGACGAGTTCGGCGGACCGATTCCGGTCGGCCCCTTCGCCATCATCGGCGACGACTCGATCGGCCGCGGGATCGTCGAGACCCTGCGTGGGCACCGCAGCCGTGCGGTGCTCATGCAGAACCACGGACCGTTCACGATCGGCGTGGACGCGAAAGACGCGGTGAAGGCCGCCGTCATGGTCGAGGACGTCGCACGCACCGTGCACCTCGCCCGCGAGGCGGGGCCGCTCATCCCGATCCCGCAGGAGGCGATCGACAGCCTCTTCAACCGGTATCAGAACGTGTACGGCCAGAACGCGGACGCCCGCCGATGAGCGGCCGCGAAGACATCGTCGCCGGCCGCACGAGCCTCGGCATCGAATTCGGCTCGACCCGCATCAAGGCCTGCCTGATCGGCTCCGACGCCACCGAGGTGCTCGCCACCGGCTCGTTCTCGTGGGAGAACAGGCTCGAAGAGGGCCTGTGGACCTACGGACTCGACGAGGTGTGGGCGGGCCTGCAGTCGGCGGTCGCCGATCTCGTCGCCGACGCCCACGATCGCTACGGCGTGAGGCCTGCGACCTTCGGCGCGATCGGCATCTCCGCGATGATGCACGGCTACCTCGCGTTCGACGCCGAAGGCGAGCTTCTCGTGCCGTTCCGCACCTGGCGCAACACCAACACGGGCGCAGCATCCGCCGAGCTCACCGAGCTGTTCGGTGTGAACATCCCCCTGCGCTGGTCGATCGCGCACCTGCACCAGGCCGTCGTCGACGCCGAGGCCCACGTGCCGCAGCTCGACTTCGTGACCACCCTCGCCGGCTACGTGCACTGGAAGCTCACGGGAGAGCGGATTCTCGGCGTGGGCGACGCCTCGGGGATGTTCCCGATCGACTCGACGACCGGCGGATACGACGAGCGGATGCTGCAGGCGTACGACGCGCTCGCCGCCGATCGCCTCCCCGCGCCGCTCACCGCCCTGTTCCCCGCCGTGCTGCCCGCAGGTGCGGCGGCCGGATCGCTGACCGCCGAGGGCGCCCTGCTGCTCGACCCCACCGGGGCGACGCCCGCGGGCATCTCGCTGTGCCCGCCCGAGGGCGACGCCGGCACGGGCATGGTCGCGACGAACTCGGTCGCACCCCGCACCGGCAACGTCTCGGCCGGCACCAGCATCTTCGCGATGGTGGTCCTCGAGCGTCCGCTCGGCGAGGTGCACCACGAACTCGACCTCGTGACCACGCCCGCCGGCGACGCGGTCGCCATGGTGCACTGCAACAACGGCGCGTCAGAGCTCGCGGCCTGGGCGGGGCTGTTCACCCGATTCGCCGCCGCGGCGGGGAACCCGGTGAGCGACGACGCCGCCTTCGACGCTCTCTTCCGCGAGGCGCTCGCGGGAGAAGCGGATGCCGGTGGCCTGATCGCCTACAACCACCTCGCAGGCGAGCCCATCGCCGGGCTCGACGAAGGCCGCCCGCTGTTCGTGCGCACGCCCGACAGCGCCTTCACGCTCGCGAACTTCATGCGCGCCCAGCTGTACGGCGTGTTCGGAACCCTCGCGCTGGGCATGCAGGTGCTCACCGCCGAAGGCGTCGGACTCGACCGGATGTTCGCGCACGGCGGGATGTTCCGCACGGCCGGCGTCGCCCAGCGGTTCCTCGCGGGAGCACTCGGCGCACCCGTCGCGGTGGGAGAGCTCGCCTCCGAAGGCGGCGCGTGGGGCATCGCCGTGCTCGCCTCCTACCTCGGTCGTGCAGAGCCCCTGGCCGCATATCTCGACGAGACCGTGTTCGCCACGGCATCCGTCTCCGTCGTCGACCCCGACCCGGCCGACGTGACCGGATTCACCGCCTACCTCGACCGTTACCGCGCCGGCCTCGCCATCGAGGCCGCCGCCACCACCGCACTCTAAGGACGCACCATGCCGAAGCTCACCACCTCCCTCGACCAGTACGAGGTCTGGTTCCTCACCGGCAGCCAGCACCTGTACGGCCCCGAGACGCTCGCGCAGGTCGCCGAGCAGTCGCAGGAGATCGCCCGCCTGCTCGACGAGGCGGGCGACGTGCCGGTGAAGATCGTCTGGAAGCCGGTTCTCACCGACTCCGCCGCCATCAAGCGCACGGCGCTCGAGGCGAACGCGGCAGAGAACGTCATCGGACTCGTCGCCTGGATGCACACCTTCAGCCCCGCGAAGATGTGGATCGCGGGTCTCGATGCGCTGCAGAAGCCGCTCGCCCACCTGCACACGCAGGCCAACGTCGAGCTGCCCTGGGCCGACATCGACTTCGACTTCATGAACCTCAACCAGGCCGCACACGGCGACCGCGAGTTCGGCTACATCCAGACGCGCCTCGGGGTGCCGCGCAAGACGATCGTCGGCCACGCATCCGACCCGCGCGTGCAGCGCGAGATCGGCATCTGGCAGCGCGCCGCGGCCGGTCTCGCCGCGAGCCGTGATCTGAAGCTCGCCCGCTTCGGCGACAACATGCGCTTCGTCGCCGTCACCGAGGGCGACAAGACCGAGGCCGAGCTGCGCTTCGGCGTGCAGGTGAACACGTGGGGCGTGAACGAGCTGGCGGATGCCGTCGCCGCCGCATCCGAGTCGGACGTCGACGCGCTCGTCGCCGAATACGAAGAGCTGTACGAGGTCGTGCCCGAGCTCCGCAAGGGCGGCGAGCGGCACCAGTCGCTGCGCGACGGCGCCGCGATCGAGATCGGCCTGCGCTCGTTCCTCGAGGAGGGCGGCTTCGGCGCCTTCACCACCTCGTTCGAGGACCTCGGGTCCCTCAAGCAGCTGCCGGGGCTCGCTGTGCAGCGCCTGATGGCCGAGGGCTACGGCTTCGGCGCCGAAGGCGACTGGAAGACCGCGATCCTCGTGCGCATCGCGAACGTCATGGGCGCAGGGCTCCCCGGTGGCGCGAGCCTCATGGAGGACTACACCTACGACATGACCCCTGGTGACGAGCTCATCCTCGGCGCGCACATGCTCGAGGTCTCGCCCTCGCTCACGACCGCGAAGCCCACGCTCGAGATCCACCCGCTCGGCATCGGCGGCAAGGACGACCCGGTGCGCCTGGTCTTCACGGCCGACTCGGGTCCCGCCGTGGTCGTCGCGCTCAGCGACATGCGCGACCGCTTCCGTCTCACCGCGAACGTCGTCGAGAACGTCGAGCCGCGCGCCTCGCTGCCGAAGCTCCCGGTCGGCCGTGCCGTCTGGAAGCCGGCTCCCGACTTCAACACCTCTGCCGCGGCCTGGCTGACGGCGGGCGCCGCGCACCACACCGTGATGTCGACGGCCCTCGGCATCGAGGCGTTCCGCGACTTCGCCGAGATGGCCGAGGTCGAGCTGCTCGTGATCGACGAGGAGACGACGCTCATCGAGTTCCAGAAGCAGGTCCGCTGGAACCAGGCGTACTACCGCCTGGCCCAGGGGCTCTGATGACGCCCCGTTCCGGCCGTCAGCTGCGGATCGCGGCGCACGGCTACGAGGCGGTCATCGCGAGCGTCGGCGCTTCACTGCGCTCGCTGACCCACGAGGGCCGCGACCTGGTCGTGCCCTTCGCGGCCGACGAGGTGCGCCCGGGCTATCGGGGCACCACGCTCGCGCCCTGGCCCAACCGCATCGTCGACGGACGCTACGAGTTCGACGGCGTCGAGCATCAGCTCGCCCTCACCGAGCCGGCGCGCGGTCAGGCGCTGCACGGGCTGCTGTCGTGGGCCGAGTACGCCGACCGCGTGATCGAAGACGACCGTGTCGTGCTGGTCGCCGTCATCGAGCCGCAGACGGGCTACCCGTTCCGGGTCGAGGTCGAGACCGAGTATCGGCTCGACGAGAACGGCCTGCAGCAGACGGTCACCGCTCGCAATCTCGGGACGGATGCCGCCCCCTGGGGCACGGGCCCGCACCCGTATCTCGTGGCCGGCCCCTCGACAGGCTCAGGGACCCAAAGCCCTCCGGTCGACGAGTGGACTCTGCTGCTCCCGGCATCCGCGGTGCTCACCGTCACGCCTGACCGGCTGAGCCCCGTCGCCGTGGAGCCGGTCTCCGAGCATCCGGAATGGGACTTCCAGACGTCGCGGCCGATCGGCGACGTGTTCATCGATCACGCCTTCACCGGACTCTCGCGCACCGACGGCATCGCCGAGGTGCGCCTGGTGACGGATGCCGGCACCGGTGTCGCGATGACCTGGGATGAGCGCTGCCCGTGGGTGCAGATCCACACGGCTGACAACCCCGGCTTCGACGACATCCATCGCATCGGCCTCGCGGTCGAGCCGATGACGTGCCCGCCCGACGCCTTCAACTCCGGCACCGATCTCGTGGTGCTCGAGCCCGGCGCCGAGCACTCGGCCGACTGGCGGATCCGGGCGCTCTGATCTGAGATGACCTGTTCCCTCGGGAACGGGTCGTCTCCTTGCGTGCCTCTCGAACCTTCTGGTTGTATGTGTGTTGACGTCAACTCAGTTGACGTCAACATGCGGGGCGACGACGCTCCGATCACGAGGGAGTGGCATGAAGAGAATCAGGACGGTCGCCGCGGCGACCTGTCTCACGGTCGCACTGAGCATGGTGGCCGCGGCGTCCGCGCAGGCCGAGGTCCCTGCAGGCGACCCGACGACGTACACGGCGTATCCCGCTATTCAGGATCCCGGTGCGACCGCGGCAGGCTATTTCGCCCCCTTCTGGTTCGACGACAACGGTTCGCACATCCAGGCGCACGGCGGGGCGATCGTGTCGGCGCAGGAACTCGGCGTCGACGGCGGCGGCGTGGTCACCGGGTCCGAAGACGGGCGCACGGTGTACTACTGGTACGGCGAAGACCGCAGCAACGGCTACTACGGCAGCCCCGGAGTGCACGCCTACAAGTCCTATGACACCCTCAACTGGCAGGACCAGGGCGTCGTGATGAGGTCGGTCTCCGCCGCATCCGAGCTGGAATCCGACTACTTCGACGCGCTCTACGACACCGTCGACGACGACGGCCAGCCACGGGCCGACCGCATCGCCGAGCTGGCCTACCATCTCGACACGAACGACGCCGCCGACCTCACGACGATCTTCGAGCGCCCGAAAGCGCTCTACAACGAGAGCACCGGCAAATGGGTGCTGTGGTGGCACTCAGACGGGCAGACGACGCCGGGCGGCAGCATGTACGCGCGGTCCATGGCCGGGGTCGCCGTGTCCGACAGCCCGACGGGTCCGTTCCGGCTCACCGGGGTGTACCGGATGCCGAACCGCACCGACTACAAGGCCTGCACATCCGCTGCCGTTCCCGGTCAGGCCCGGGACCTGACCGTCTTCCAGGATGACGACGGCACCGCGTACATCGTGTACTCCTCGGAGGAGAACCGCTCGCTGTACGTCGCCGAGCTCGACGACTCGTACACCAACGTCACGCACACCACGTCGACCGATATGGCGAACGCGCACCAGTTCTCGGAAGACGGACGCTACCCCTACCTGTTCGCCGACGGCTCCGCTGATGCGCCCGTGCGCGGCGAGGACTTCCAGATCGTCAAGGAGTGCGGCATGCTCGAGGCGCCCGCACTGTTCCAGCACGGCGGCAGGTACTACGCCGTCGCGTCCGGAGCCACCGGCTGGGGCCCGAATCCGCAGACCTACTACACCGCCGACAGCATCCTCGGATCCTGGATCCGCGGAGTGGAGGGCGGCGATGCGAACGAGAACGTCTCGTACAGCTCGATCCCCGAGGGCGGCGACGGACTGCTGTCGGTCGGCGACACCCGCCGCACCACGTTCGGCTCGCAGTCGACCAACGTGCTCGATCTCGGCGGCGGCCGCTTCGTCTACATGGGCGACCGCTGGAATGCGGGCGCCGCCGACTCCACGTACGTGTGGCTCCCGATCACGATCGGCGAGAACGGCCGCGCCGAGATGCGCAACCCGGCCGTCGAGGATCCGACGCGGTGGGCGAGCGGATGGGACGCCTCCTACTGGGACGACAAGGGCGCAGGCGAGGAGATCTGGAGCGTCGTCGACGACGGGCTGCCGAAGACCGTTGCACCGGGGGAGGACTTCGCAGATGCGCTGCCGGCCACCGTGCCTGTGGCCGCGGGCGGTGTGACCGCGGCGACGCCGGTGACCTGGAGTGCGACGTCGTTCGCCGAGCGCGGCGCCCAGACGATCACCGGAACCCTGTCGGGTGACGACCGGTTCGGTGCAGGTCGCGCGTTCACACGCACGATCGAGGTGGCCACCGAAGGCATCGTGAACCTCGCTGCGCGGTCGGCGGTCGCGGTGTCGAGCCGTCCGGAGCTCAGCGGCACGCTGGTCGACGGCAGCGTCAAGGGCAAAGGCTGGGACGACTGGGTGGCCGGCGGCGCGTACCCGAAGTCGAGCTGGCTCTCGTTCTCGTGGCCGTTCGCGCAGGATGTCGATCAGGTCGTGGTGCACACCTACAAGGACGGAGCCGGCGCGACCTGGCCCTCGACGGTCGCAGCCGAATACCTCGATGCCGCAGGCGACTGGGTGTCGGCCGATGTGTCGGTCGACCTGGCGCAGGATGCCGCAGCATCCGCTCCCGTGGCGACCCTCGATCTGTCGACCCTTCCGCAGACGAACGGCATCCGCGTGCAGCTGACCACGGCGACGAGCACCTGGCAGTCGATCTCGGAAGTGCAGATCTGGGGCGCCGACAGCAGCCAGGACATCTGCTCGGCCGCCGGAACCACCGTGTCTGCGACCTTCCACCAGACCGAGTACGCGTCCCTGCCAGCCGCGAACGCCTGCGACGGCAGTGCGGCGACCGCGTGGTCTACCTGGGCGTCGACGGTGCGGCCGTCGGCGACCTTCACGGTGCAGCCCGCTCAGGCGCACGTGGTCGACCGCATCGGATTCACCAACATCGAGGGCGTGATCGCGGGCATCAGCGTCGAGTACCGGGACGAGAAGGGCGCCTGGCACGCGACCGGCGCGCAGAACGTCGTGCCGAGCGCGAACGGAAAGCCCACATCGGTCGTGTTCGAGCCGGTGCTCGCATCGGCCGTGCGCCTCATCTTCGCGACCCCGGGCTCATATCTGAAGATCCCGGTGCTGGCGGTGGGCGAGACCACGCTCGAGGTGTCGGCAGCGATCACCACGCGGTGCGTGGCAGGCAAGGTGCAGCTCGTCACGACCGTGCAGAACTCGGGGGAGGAGGCGACGGATGCCGACATCGCGACCGCCTACGGCACGAAGACGATCTCGTCGATCGTCGCCGACGCCAGCCGCTCGGCGACCGCCGCGACACGCTCGGCGGACATCTCCGCGGGAGAGGTGACGGTCACGGCCCGTGAACAGACGCTGACGGTCGGGTACCCCGCAGCGACCTGCGGCTGAGGCCATTCCGGTCGCGACTCGTGCCGCCTGCGCTCGGAGCGGGCGACACGAATCGCGACCGGAACGCGAGCGTCGGTTCCGGCGGGCGGAGGTGCGGGAGCGCTCAGCTGAGAGCGGCGACCAGCGCGGCGGCAGCGGATGCCGACGACTGCGGGTTCTGTCCCGTGATGAGCCGGCCGTCGACCACGGTGTGGTCGCTCCACGGCTCCGCCACCTCGACCTCGGCTCCGAGCTCGCGCAGCGAGGACTCGAGCAGGAACGGCGCGCGGTCGGCGAGGCCGCCGATGCGCTCCTCCTCGTCCGAGAAGCCGGTGATCGTGCGCCCGGCGACGATCGGCTGCCCGGAGGCATCGCGCGCAGGAAGCAGCGCGGCGAGGCCGTGGCAGACGGCGGCGAGCAGACGGCCGCCGCCGATCGTGGCGGCGATCAGGGCGGCCGAGTCGGCATCCGTCGCGAGATCCTGCATCGGGCCGTGTCCGCCCGGGTAGTACACCGCGTCGTAGGCCGCCGGGTCGACGTCGGCGAGCACGAGCGGGGAGGCGAGCTCATCGATCGCGGCGATCGCCTCGGCGTCGCCGTCGCGCAGGCTTCCGGCGTCGGCGACCGGGGCGATGCCGCCGGGCGTCGCGAACGACACCTCGTGACCGGCGGTGGTGAGCTGCTCGTAAGGGGTGAGCAGCTCCTCGGCCCAGTAGCCGGTGGGGTGTGCGGTGCCGTCGGAGAGCGTCCAGGTGCGGGCGGCGGTGACGACGAAGAGGACGTGAGACATTTCGGAGCTCCAGTTCGGTGAGGGTGTCTCAGGGAGAACGGGCGCCGACGGTTCGCGATTCCGATAGATTGCCGATATGAGCGATCGGAATATCGATGGGCTGCGCGATGTCTCGCTGTGGCGCACCTTTCTCGCGGCCCATCGCTCGGGTTCGGTCTCGGCGGCGGCGCGGATGCTCGGGCTGGCACAGTCCTCGGTGACCGCTCAACTGCAGACGCTGGAGCGGCACATGGGCGAGCCGCTGTTCGAACGCCACGCGCGCGGCATCCGCCCCACGCCGCGGGCCGACGATCTCGCGGCGCGGCTCGCCGGTCCCATGGACCAGCTGGCCCTCGTCGCCGGCGCGGCGGCCCCGGCCTCCCCGGTGAGGCTCGGCGGGGCCGCTGAGTTCCTCGAGCGCGTCGCGATGCCGGCTCTGGGCCCGGCGATCGCCGCAGGGCTGCGGCTCACCGTCGTACCCGGTCTCGCCGACGACCTGCTCGAGCAGCTGCGTGTCGGCAGCCTCGATCTCGTGATCTCGGCCGTTCGTCCCCGCGGCAGGACGCTGCCGGCATCCGCGCTGTGCGACGAGGAGTTCGCGCTCGTGGCCGCGCCCTCGCTCGGCATCGACCCGGCCGAGCGCCCGCGCCTCGAGCATCCGTTGCTCGCCTACGCGCGTGACCTGCCGATCCTGCGCCGATACTGGCGCCACGTGTTCGGTGAGCGTCTCGAACGCGAGCCCGACCTCGTGATCGCCGATCTGCGCGCCGTGGCCGCGGCGGCCGTCGCAGGAGCGGGCGTCACCGTGCTGCCGACCTATCTGATCGCCGATGAGCTCGCCGACGGGCGCCTCGTCGTGCTGCATCCGACCGATGATCCGCCGATCAACACGCTGTATCTGGTGCGGCGGCCCGGTCCGCCGGTCACGGGGATCGACGTGATCGACACCGCGCTGCGCGCCGCCGTCGCGAAGTTCTGACCCGCGGGCGGCTCAGCGGGCCAGCCAGTTTCGCAGCAAACGGGTCACCCACGGCAGCACCCAGTAGGTCATGATCGGGGTGAGCACGACGGTCGTCCCGAGAACCCTCAGCCAGATCGGCAGCTCGCTCCAGCCGGGGATCGGACTGGTCGCATAGGTGAAGGCCACGTTGAGGGGGAAGAAGCCGAGCCAGATCGAGATCGCCTGCTTCCAGCGCGGCGGGGTGCGCACGACCGACATGGTCGTCGTGGTGCCGTCGCCGCGTGGGATCGTGATGGTGTCGGTGGTGGGCTCGTCGAACCAGCCCTCGATGCCCGAGCGGCGCCGCGCCCGCTCGCTGCGCACGAAGCCGTCGCCCGTCGCCCGCCACCACTCGCGCTCGCCTGATTGCTCCCACGCGAGCAGCGTCTTCTCGTCTGCGAAGCGGTAGAGCATGTGCCAGACGTTCGAGTCCTCGCCGTCGCGCACCCAGCCCGAGCCGAGGAAGCCGGGATAGCGGTGCGCGAGGTTCACGCCGGTCTGCACCCAGGCGGTCGCCTCGGCGATTCGCTCGGGGTCGACCTCGCGGCGGATGGACACGGTGATGGGTTCGCTGGACATGGTGGGTCCTCGGTGAACGGGCGGCCCGGGTCGCGGGCGCGTCGAGACGGTCGGCGCCAGGGTTGCGGCGCACGGTCGATTCTAATTCGGATGCCGCGGCGCGGAGCCGAGCAACCGGGGCGAGAATGGACGTATGAGCACGCGCAGCGAAGCCGTCCTGATCGATGTCGTCCGCACCCCGGTGGGCCGAGGCAAGCCGGGAGGCGCGCTGTCGGACGTTCACCCGGTGGATCTCGCCGCTGGAGTGCTCGCGGCGGTCCTCGAGCGCAACGGCCTGGAATCCGCGCAGGTCGACGACGTCATGCTCGGCTGCGTGAGCCAGGTCGGCGACCAGTCGATGAACATCGCGCGTCAGGCCGTGCTGGCAGCCGGATTCGACGAGTCGGTGCCCGCGACGACGATCGATCGGCAGTGCGGCTCGAGCCAGCAGGCCGTGCACTTCGCGGCGGCCGGCATCGCGGCAGGGCACAACGACGTCGTGCTCGTCGGGGGAGTCGAGTCGATGAGCCGGGTGCCACTCGGATCGTCGGCGACAGGAGGATCGCCGATGTCGCAGCGTCTGCGCGACCGCTACCCGGAAGGGCTCGTGAACCAGGGCGTGAGCGCCGAGCTCATCGCGCAGAAGTGGGGACTGGGACGCGACGACCTCGATGCCTTCGCCGCCGAATCGCATGCGCGAGCCGTCCGCGCGTGGCAGGACGGCTTCTTCGACCGCACCGTGATCGCGGTTCCCGAGGCGCCGGATGCCGCGACCGACGAGACCGTGCGCGACGGCACCACCGTCGAGAAGCTTGCGGGGCTGCCAGCGTCCTTCCGCACCGACGCCCTCGCCGCGCGATTCCCCGACCTCGACTGGAGCATCACCCCGGGCAACTCGTCGCCCCTCACCGACGGCGCATCAGCCGCTCTGCTCATGAGTGCGGAGCGCGCGGAACAGCTCGGGCTGACGCCACGCGCCCGCTTCCGCGCCTTCGACGTGGTCGGCGACGATCCGCTGATGATGCTCACCGGGCCTATCCCGGCCACGCGGCGGGTGCTCGAGCGTGCAGGGCTCTCGATCGACGACATCGACGCCTACGAGGTGAACGAGGCCTTCGCCTCGGTGCCGCTCGCCTGGGCGGCAGAGCTCGACGCGGATCCCGATCGGCTCAATCCGCGCGGCGGCGCGATCGCCCTCGGTCATGCGCTCGGCTCCTCCGGCACGCGCCTGCTCGGAACGCTGCTGAGTCATCTGGAGGCGACCGGCGGCCGCTACGGCCTGCAGACGATGTGCGAGGGCGGCGGCATGGCGAACGCCCTGATCCTGGAGCGCCTGTAGCGGAGCATCCGCCCCTCCTCCGTCTCTCCCCGGTCTCTCCTCGGAAGGCGAACCGCACTTCAGACGGATGCTGCGCCGCGATCCTTCCTTCCCAAGCGCGAATGTCCGGCGCCGGCGCTGGCGCTGGCGCTGGCGCTGGCGCTGCGCGACGGGGCAGGAGAAGACCCCCGCCGACCCGATTCGGCGGGGGTCTTGTATGCGGGCCCGTGAAGAAGGGCCGCAGAGCGCGGATGCCGTGACTACCCGATCCGGTCCAAGCCTTCGTCCGCGCAGAAGCAGTTGTAGTCGGCGAACGTGTCCGGACGGTGAACGGGGAAAGAACTCGCCGTTCACTCCGGCAGCGGGAGATCCTGCTGCGAGGCGGCGAACATCCGGCGCACGATCGGGCGGAACGGACGCGACAGCATCACGCCCATGGCCGCCCGCATGATCGCCGCCTGCAGCCTGCTGGCCGGCACCATCCGCTCGACGCCTCCTCCCATCAGCGTCATTCCCTGTGCGGCGAACGGACTGATCTGCTCGGCGTACCGGGCGAGCGCATCGGGCAGGGCGTCACGGCCGCCGTCGGCGATCCTCGCCGCGAGGAGGTAGGCGCCGATCAGCGCGGTGGCGGTGCCCATGCCCGACATCGGCGAGCCGCTCGATGCGGCATCACCCAGCAGCGCCACCCGCCCTCGCACGGGGTTCGGCACCTCGAGGCGCATGAGCTCGTCGAAGTAGAAATCGTCGGCGGTCTCCATGGCCGCGAGGATCGTCTCGGCGTGCCAGCCGGCCCCCGCCAGCATCCGCCTGATCAACGACTTCTGCGCGTCGAGGTCGCCGCGCAGCGACGGGTCCCGATCGACGCGCAGCGTCAGCATCGCCTTCGACGTCCTCGGGTCGAGATCGGGACGGATGCCGAAGGTGGCCCCGGGCGTGAACCGCATCGAGAACCAGCCCTCCTCGACGTCGGCCGGCGTGGGCAGGGTGAAGAAGGCGGCATATCCGCCGAGATAGGTGCGGAACGACTCCTCTGGGCCGAAGACGAGCCGCCGCGTAGAGGAGTGCACGCCGTCGGTGGCGACGACGATGTCGTAGCGGGCGGTGGCCGCGCTCGCGAACGCGACGTCGACCCCGCTCGCATCCTGCATCACCGAGGTGATCCGGTCGCCGTAGCGCAGGTCGAGCAGGCCGGAGGGGCCAGCCGCGAGCTCGCGGCGCAGCACCTCGCTGAGATCTCCGCGGGCGATCTCGATCTCCGCCACGGCGCCCTTGCCGTCGAAGACTTCCATTGACATGCGCCCGAACACGCGGCCGCGGGCGTCGACGTAGGCGAGCCCCTTCTCGTCGACGCGGTAGGGCTCGATCTTCTCCAGAAGGCCCATGCGTTCGGCGACCTCCCGGCTGGCGCCGCGCAGATCGACGGCCTGGCCGCCGGGTCGCGGGCCGTCGGCGCGTTCGACGACGGTGGTGCGGATGCCGGCGCGCACCAATTGCAGAGCCAGGGCGAGTCCGGCGATGCCGGCACCGGAGACGAGGATGTGGGTGGTGGGAGCGGTGGCGTTCATCGGATTCTCCTTGATCGAGAAGTTAGACATATGTCTCAAACATCTGTCTAACACGGTTTGGTACGCATGTCTAATACATTTGTCTGAAATCGGTTAGGCTCATGCCATGGGAAATCGTGAAGACCTGCTCGCGGGGGCTCGCCGCGCGATCCTCGAACGGGGCGTCGCCAAGGTGACAGCCCGCGACATCGCCGCCGAAGCGGGGGTCAGCCTCGCCGCGATCGGCTATCACTTCGGTTCGAAGGATGAGCTCGTGACCGCCGCCCTGCTGGAGTCAGTCGGCGACGGCATCGGCGACGGCATGGAGGCCATCGTCGGCGAGACGGCCGCGCTGCCGCTGCTCGACGGTTTCGCGCGGTTGTGGGATCGCATGCCGGAAGTCTTCGAGCGCAATCGCGAGGCGCTGCTCGCGAGCCTGGAGAACACGGTCCGCGTCCTGCGCGACGCCGACGGCGCGAAGGCGCTGGGGGAGGCTGTGGAGCAGGGGTATCTCGGCGTGGCCGAGCAGTTGCGCGACGCGCATCCGGAACTCGGCGAAGACGAGGTCGTGGCGGTCGCAAAGCTCGACTTCGCCCTCGTGCAGAGCCTGGGCATCATGTGGCTGATGAATCCGGAGTCCCTGCCCGGCGGCGAGGAGTTCGCGCGCGCCGTCGCGGTGCTCGCACGCGACTGAAAGCGCTTGCGTTTGCGGCACATCCAGGCATTCCGCTTCGCCTGACTGCCCGGAAAGACTACTGGAAGCGCTTGCAGTCCTCGACGGATAGCTGGTAGCTTCGCACCACAGCATCCGGGCACGCCGCCGTGCCCTCCCACCCTCCAGGGAGCAGAAGTGTCGAAGACGACAGCCGCCGCACGCCGTACCGCCCTCCTCGCCGTCAGCACGCTCATCGCCGCAGGTCTCGCGGTCGTGGCGGCACCTCCGGCATCCGCCGCCGACCGAACGGCCGCCCTCGTCGGTGACCTGCAGTCCGAGCTGGGCTGCGCCGCCGACTGGGCGTCCGATTGCGCCGCGACCGAGCTCACTCCGACCGGCGCCGCCGGCATCTACAGCGCGGCCTTCGAGGTGCCGGCCGGCACCTACGAGTACAAAGTGGCGCTGAACGACAGCTGGGACGAGGCCTACGGACTCGACGGCGGCGGCGACAACATCCCCCTCACGATCGCCGGCCCCGCGACGCTGCGCTTCACGTACGACGACAACGTTCACCGTGTGGGCGTCGCGGTGGAGGATCTCCGCGGCGGTTACGCGAGCGAAGACGACGCGCTCATCGCGCCGCCCGTGCGCCAGGCGGGAGCAGGCGAGCAGTTCTACTTCGTGATGACCGATCGCTTCGCGAACGGCGACACCTCCAACGACACCGGCGGCCTCGAGGGCGACCGCCTGACGACCGGCTTCGACCCGGCCGACAAGGGCTTCTACCAGGGCGGCGACATCGCCGGCATCCGCGACAACCTCGACTACATCGAAGGCCTCGGCACGAGCGCGATCTGGCTGACACCGAGCTTCGCGAACAAGCCGGTGCAGGGCGAGGCGGCCGACGCCAGCGCGGGGTATCACGGCTACTGGGTCACCGACTTCACTCGCATCGACCCGCACCTCGGCACGAACGAGGAGCTGCAGGCGCTGATCGCCGATGCGCACGCCCGTGGCATCAAGGTCTACTTCGACATCATCACCAATCACACCGCCGACGTCATCGACTACACGCAGAAGAAGTACGACTACATCGACCAGGCGACAAGCCCTTACAAGGACGCGAACGGCACTGCCTTCGACCCTGCCGACTACGCGGGCACCGGCGATTTCCCGACGCTCGATGCGGCCACGAGCTTCCCGTACACGCCTGTCGTCACTGACCCCGAGGCGAAGACCCCGGCCTGGCTCAACGACCCCACGCTCTATCACAACCGTGGAGACTCGACCTGGTCGGGGGAGTCCGTGACCTACGGCGACTTCAGCGGCCTGGACGACCTCATGACCGAGAGCCCGACCGTCGTGAACGGCTTCGTGCAGGTCTACGATCAGTGGGTCGACCTCGGCATCGACGGCTTCCGGATCGACACCGTCAAGCACGTGAACTTCGAGTTCTGGGAGCAGTTCACGACCGAGGTGCTCGACTACGCCCACGCGAAGGGCAACGACGACTTCTTCATGTTCGGCGAGGTATACGACGCCGACCCGGTGAAGCTCGCCCCGTACGTGCGTGACACCGACATGAACTCCGTTCTCGACTTCACGTTCCAGTCGTCCGCCGTGAGCTACTCCTCCGGCAACTCGGCCAAGGGCCTGCAGAGCCTCTTCGCGGGCGACGACCGGTACACGACCGCCGACACGAGTGCGACCGCACTGCCGACCTTCCTCGGCAACCACGACATGGGCCGGGTCGGCTCCTTCCTGCAGAACACCGACCATGCGGTGCAGCGCGATGAGCTCGCGCATGATCTGATGTTCCTCACCCGGGGCCAGCCGGTGGTGTACTACGGCGATGAGCAGGGCTTCGCGGGTCCCGGCGGTGACAAGGACGCCCGGCAGACCCTGTTCGCGACGCAGGTCGCCGAGTACGCGAACCAGAAGCTCATCACCGGCGAGCTGGCGGGGTCCGCCGACCGCTACAGCACCGACGGCGAGCTGTATCAGCACATCGCCGGTCTCTCGGACCTTCGCGAGGCGAACCCCGCGCTCGTCGACGGTGCGCAGATCGAGCGCTACTCGGCATCCGGAGCCGGCGTCTACGCCTTCTCGCGGGTCGACGCCTCCGACAAGGTCGAGTACCTGGTCGCGGTCAACAACGCCACGAGCACCCAGACCGTCGACCTGAAGACCTTGACCTCGGATGCCGGCTACAGCGTGATCTACGGCGACGGCGCGGCTCTGACGACGGATGCCGGTGCCGCCACCAGCATCACGGTGCCTGCACTGTCGGCCGTCGTCTGGAAGGCCGACAAGACGGTCACCGCGCCGGCCGAGGCCGCCCCCGTCACCGTGAGCGTCCCCGCCGCAGGCGCCGGCGTCACCGGCCAGTCGGCCGTGCAGGCGAGCATCGCCGACCAGTGGACGCAGACGAGCTTCGCGTACCGCGTCGCAGGCGACGACGAATGGCACGCGCTGGGCACCGCGGAGGACACCGACCCCCGGGTGTTCCACGACATCGCGGGTCTCAAGAAGGGCACGCTGGTCGAGTACCGCGCGGTGACGACGGATGCCGCCGGCCACCACTCCGCAGCATCGACATACGCCTCCGTCGGCAACGCGGTGACCCTCGAGGCGCCCGAAGAGCCCGAGTCGCCGATCGACATGGTCACGGTGGCCGGCAGCCTCGACTCCGAGATCGGCTGCGCGGGCGATTGGGACCCGGCGTGCGAGAAGGCGAAGCTGGCGCTCCGCCCCGACGGTGTGTGGGCCGGAACCTTCGACCTCCCCGCCGGCGACTACGAGTACAAGGCGGCCGTGAACGGCAGCTGGGCCATCAACTACGGGGCGAACGGCGTGCCCGACGGCTCGAACATCGCCATCCACCATGCGGGCGGCCCGATCACGTTCTACTTCGATCCGCGCACGAACATCATGCAGTCGACTGCCGAGGGACCCATCGTGACCCTGCCTGGATCCGAGCAGTCAGAGCTCGGCTGCGCGGCCGACTGGTCTCCCGACTGCCTCGCCACGCTCATGGCTGATGGCGATCGGGACGGCGTGTACGAGTTCGCCACCGACGAGCTGCCGACCGGAGCGTACGAGTTGAAGGTCGCACACGGACTCAGCTGGACCGAGAACTACGGCGCCGACGGCGCCCCCGGGGGAGCGAACATCTCGTTCAGCGCGACCGAGGGCAAGGTCACGACGTTCCGCTACACGCTCGCGACGCACGTGCTCGAGATCGTGAGCACCGACCCGCCGCTCCCCGGCACGGGAGAATCCCGCGCGCACTGGATCGACGCCACGACGATCGCCTGGCCCGCGAACCTCGGTGCGACGGACAAGGCGGCCTACCAGCTGTACTCCTCGGTGGACGCCTCGCTGACGGTGGCCGACGGCGAGGTCGCCGGCGGCGACCCGATCACCCTGACGGTGATCGACGGCGGACTGACCGAGGCGCAGCTCGCCCGCTTCCCGGCGCTGAAGGGCTACCTCGCCCTCAAGGTCGACGACTCGGATGCTGCAGCCCTCGTGCGCGGCCAGCTGGCCGTCGCCCAGCGCGACGCCGCCGGGGCGCTCACCGCCTTCACCGCGGTGCAGATCCCCGGAGTGCTCGACGATCTCTACGCCACCGCGCTCGACGGGGTCGACCTGGGCGTGACGTTCAGCGGCAAGAAGCCGACGTTCCGTCTGTGGGCGCCGACCGCGCAGAGCGCCGCCCTGCTCACCTGGAACCCCGGCGCCACCGGCGCCACCGGCGACCCGCAGCGTCATGACGCGACGTGGGATGCGGCATCCGGTTCCTGGACGGTCAAGGGCGAGAAGAGCCTCAAGGGCGCCGAGTACCTCTGGGAGGTCGTCGTCTATGCCCCGAGCACCGGCACGATCGAGACCAATCAGGTGACCGATCCGTACTCGGCAGCCCTCACGCTGAACTCCGAGCGCTCGGTCGCGATCGATCTCGACGACAAGGCGTGGCAGCCCAAGGCATGGCAGAAGACGAAGTCGCCCTCGGTCGACAAGTCGGTCGACCGGGCCATCTACGAGCTGCACATCCGCGACTTCTCGATCGGCGACGAGACAGTGCCCGCAGAAGAGCGCGGCACCTACCTCGCCTTCACCGAGAAGAGCGCGGGCACGGATCACCTGCGCGAGCTGGCGGACGCCGGCATCAACACCGTGCATCTGCTCCCGTCGTTCGATCTCGCCACGATCGAGGAGGACCGGGCTGCCCAGGCGACTCCCGACTGCGACCTCGCGTCGTTCGGTCCGGCATCCGATCAGCAGCAGGCCTGCGTGCAGGCCGTGGCCGATCAGGACGGTTTCAACTGGGGCTACGACCCGTACCATTTCTCCACGCCGGAGGGCTCGTACGCGGTCGACGCGAACGGCGGAGCGCGGGTCAGCGAGTTCCGCTCGATGGTCGGCTCGCTGCACGAGATCGGACTGCAGGTCGTGCTCGATCAGGTGTTCAACCACACCGCAGCGTCGGGCGAGGCCGACACCTCGGTACTCGATCAGGTCGTTCCCGGCTACTACCACCGTCTGAACGCGGCGGGTGCGGTGGAGACCTCCACCTGCTGCCAGAACGTGGCCACCGAGCACCTCGCGGCGCAGAAGCTCATGGTCGACTCGATCGTCACCTGGGCGCGCGACTACAAGGTCGACGGGTTCCGATTCGACCTGATGGGGCACCACTCGACGACGAACATGCAGGCGATCCGCGACGCGCTCGACGCGCTCACCGTGAAGAAGGACGGCGTCGACGGCAAGGCGATCTACCTGTACGGCGAGGGCTGGAACTTCGGCGAGGTCGCGAACAACGCGCTGTTCGAGCAGGCCACGCAGGGGCAGCTCGGCGGCACGGGCATCGGCACCTTCAACGACCGGCTGCGCGACGCCGTGCACGGGGGCAGCCCTGTCGACGGCACATCGACGTTCCGGCAGGGATTCGGCACCGGCCTCGGCACCGACCCGAACGGCGACCCGATCAACGGCTCGACCGAGCAGGCTCTGGCCGACCTCGGCCACGAGACCGATCTCGTGAAGCTGGGGCTCGCAGGCAACCTGCGCGACTTCACGTTCGTCACCAGCGATGGGCAGGTCACCGCCGGCGAGGACATCGACTATCGCGGCTCGGCTGCCGGCTACGCCGAGGAACCGGGCGAAGTCATCAACTACGTCGATGCGCACGACAACGAGACGCTGTACGACCTCTCGGTGTTCAAGCTGCCGGTCGGCACCTCGATGGCCGACCGGGTGCGCATGAACACGCTCGAGCTCGCGACCGTGACGCTGTCGCAATCGCCCTCGTTCTGGCACGCCGGCACCGAGCTGCTGCGCTCGAAGTCGCTCGACCGCAACAGCTACAACTCCGGCGACTGGTTCAACCGCATCGACTGGACCGGTCAGGAGTCGACCTTCGGCTCGGGCCTGCCCACCGCGGCCGACAACCAGGAGAAGTGGCCCCTCATGGCACCGCTGCTAGAGAACCCGGCGCTCAAGCCGGCGGCCGCCGACATGGCGACGGCCGAGGCATCCGCTCTCGATCTGCTCCGCGTGCGCGACGAGGTCGACCTGCTGCGTCTGGGCTCGGCCGACCTCATCGAGCAGAAGGTCACGTTCCCGAACGGGGGAGCGGATGCCGCGCCGGGCGTGATCGTGATGCAGATCGACGATCTCGTGGGGTCCGACGTCGATCCCGAGCTCGACGGCGCGCTGGTCGTGTTCAACGCCTCGCCGTCGCAGGCTTCGCAGACCGTGGCGGAACTCGCCGGCCGCTCGTTCGCGCTGACGCCGGCTCAGGCCGACGGGGCGGATGCCGTCGTGAAGACGACGACGTGGGATGCCGCGACCGGCACGGTCTCGGTTCCCGCCCGCTCGGTGGCCGTGCTCGTGGACGACCAGGCGCAGCCGGTCGGAACCTCTCTGCGGCTCTCGGCGTCCGACGTGTTCGTCAAGGCGGGCAGGAGCACGACCGTCACCGTTCGGGTGTCAGCCGACGACGACAGCGCTCCGGCGGGTACGGTCACAGTACTCGACCGAGGCAAGGTCGTCGCGACGGTCGACATCACCGCCGCCGATCGCGGAAAGGTCGCCATCGCCTTGCCGAGGCTGACGCGGGGTCTGCACCTCGTGACCGCGACGTTCGCGGGCGCTGAGCCGTACACGGCATCGCGGTCGCGGATCCCGCTGCCGCTGCTCGCGTACTGAGAGCTCTCTGCGTTTCGTCTCTGCGTTTCGTCTCGCTTCGCTCGCTCAACGACCGTCGCTCGCTCAACGACCGAGCGCCGTACTGAGCGAGCGAAGCGAGTCGAAGTGACGAAACGCGTCGACTCTTCCTGCACCGGAGGGCGGATGCGGGGAACTTGTCCCCAGCCCGCGGAATTCCGCGGAGCACGATCCCGCGGATGCCGCAGAATCGGGGCATGACAGACACGACCACCCCGCTGAAAGATCGACCGCTCGAGAGCAGCGAAGACCTGCGCTCGCTGATCGAGCTGCTGCTCGACCGTGCCAATCGGCGCCAGATGTGGCTGCTGTTCATCGACGATCGTGGCTGCCTGGGCGACCCGCTGATGCCGATGGACGACTACCCCGACGATCCGACCGTGATCACCCGCACCGACGACCTGGGCGACGTCGATCAGGCGACGCTGCTGATGCACCGCATCGGCATGCTGCGCGAGATGACCGGCAACGCCGCGGTCGTGCTCGTGTGGGAGCGTCTCGGCTCCAGCGTGGTCGGCGTCGAGGACCGGGAGTGGTCGCGTGCGATGCTCGATGCGGCGACCGCCCTCGATGTGCCGCTTCGCGCCCAGTTCGTGCTGCACAACAGGGGCGTGCGCGCACTGCAGCTCGACGACATCACATGACCGTGAATCCATCGCACGCGCAGAAGCGCCGGCCCTGACGCATGTCAGAGCCGGCGCCTCTCGGTCGATTGCTCGGAATCAGCCCGCGCGCGGCGCGGTCACCGTGATGAGGGCGGCGGTGTCGCCCTGCATCGACTTCTTGACCGTGACCACCGTGCCGTAGCCCACGCCCGCGTCCGCGGGGTTGCCGGTGCCGAGCACCGTGAACCCGAGGTCGAGACCGTACGCGTCGGTCGCCGGGGTGCCGTCGGGGTTCACCACTCGCGTCGAGTAGGGCGCCCCGTTCACCGAGGGCACGACGACCGAGGCGTCACGCAGACGGTTCAGCAGCTGACCGTCCCGCACCTCGATGCCGGCGACCCAACCCTGGTCGTCCGTGAAGGTGCTCACCGGCGCCTGCGGAGCGAACGTCGTGCATGCCTCGTTGGCGAGGTTCGCGTCGACCAGGCAGTCCTTGAACGACGTGGTCGGCACGAGGCCGAACGCGGCGTTCGACGACTGTGCGCGGGTCGAGACGTTCTTCAGCGTCGACGGGTCGAGAGCTGCTTCGGCTCCGGTGCGGCGCAGCGGATCGAAGTGACTGTCGACGAGCAGCAGACCGCCCTTGGCTCCGTAGCTCGGCAGGTTCGTCAGGTTGTCGGCGACGTGGTTCACCACATCGTTCGCATCACCATAGGCGGTGTCGCGGTACCAGACGAGCGCGCCGGGAGCGTTGTACGGCACCTTCTCGACCTTCCAGCCCTCTGCGGAGTACACCGTGGTGTATCCGTACTTCAGGCCTTCGTCGAATCCGTCGTAGTTGCGCCACTCGACCATGTAGAACTGCGCCTTGATCTGCGTGCCGCTGTCGCGGTGCCAGCCGGCGCCACTCGTGTCGGTCCAGCTGACATCCGTTGCGGTCCAGCCGTTGTCGCCCGACTCGACGTCGTCGGTCCAGACCTCGGCGCCGGCGCTCGTCAGCGCGAAGTCGTCGGAGAACCAGCCGCGCTCCTCGAAGCCGGCATCCGTCGCCTGACGAAGGCGGAGCTGGATGCTCTGCCCGGCGAACGCCGTCAGATCGACGTAGTCGTGGCGCCAGCCGCCGGACGACCCGGTGAGGCCGTACTTCTTGCCGCCGAAGTCGGCCATGCGCCCGTTCGGGTCGTTGTAGCCGTCATCTGTGGACACCAGCGCCCCGGACTCGTCGTAGACCTTCTGCTCGGTCCAGGTGCTTCCGCCGTCGGTCGAGACCTCGATGAAGCCGTAGTCCCAGTCCTCCTCGATCACGTAGTCGTTCCACATCCAGAAACGCGCGTCGGCGGGCACGGAGTCGATCGTGCGGGTCAGGCGTGCATCCGCCCAGCTCTGATCGGCGCCCGAGTACCACGCCTCCGCGCCGCTGTGCGGCGTGGTGAACACGATCTCCTTGTCGGGGAGATTGATCTTGATGCCGTCCTTCGTGCCCTTCTTCGGGCGTGACGACTGACCGACCTTGATCGTCGTCGGGTCGTCACCGGGGTTCACGACCTGCGGGTCCACCCAGCCGAGCACCCATTTGTCCCAGATGCCCATGTGCGTCGGCATCGACTGGAAGATCGGGCCCGAGTGCGATCCCGAGCTCATCAGATCCCAGAAGTCGACGTCGGAGTTGCCGTTGTTCGACGTGTCGTACAGGTCGGGCAGACCGAGGTCGTGACCGTACTCGTGAGCGAACACGCCGACGCCCGAGTCCTCCGGCTGGATGATGTAGTTCGAGATCTTGAAGTCGGTGCCGGGGATCGTGGCGCCGCCGGCCACAGCCGAGGAATGCGCCCAGATCGCGTAGGTGCCCTCCTTGCCGCCGCCGCCCGACTTGTCCTCGCCTGCGTGCACGAGCACGACGTGGTCGATCACGCCGTCGGGTTCGTTGACGTTGCCGTCGCCGTCACGGTCGCCCTGGTCCTCGATGTCGTATTCGGCCCAGGGGAAGTCCGGGTCGGCCGCGGCGACGGCTGCGACAGCATCGATCGGCAGCTGGCCGGGTCCGAGCGGGTTGTCAGGGTGGCCCTGCTGGTCCTGCATCGGGCCGGCCTCGTACACGCCCTCGTCGTTCAGATGGCAGACCGTCGCGCCGTAGTATCCCTCGGAATGCGGCACAGAGACCCACGCCGTCGCTTCGCCCGTGAGGGAGTATGCGCCGCGCGACATCTCCTCGTACATGTTCTTCATCGTGTAACCCGAGATGTCGAATCCGGGCTGTCCGTCGGGCCCCGTCAGATCGGTGCGCACCCGCTCGGTGATGCCGTCCTCGGAGAACAGCATCTTGTTGTAGTGCTCGGAGGAGAAGTCCGACACCCACATGCTGTTGTTGTCGGGCTGTGCCGCATCTGCGGGGTTCGGGATGTTGTTGTGCAGGGTCGGACCCTGCTGACTGCCCGGCATGCAGGTCGTGGCGCCGAACTCGGTGGGGACGTAGAGGTCGGAGAAGTCGTCGGTGCCGTCGAACTCGACCAGGATCGTGAGCAGCTTCGCCTGCTGCGTGGTCTTCGAGTGCTTCAGCGCCTTGGGGCTCTTGCCGGTCTTGATCGATTGAGCCTCGGTCTTCGCGAGCTGCCTCGCCGCCACCGGGTTGCCCTGCGCGAACTTCTCGTCGTTCTTGTTCGCCCGTTCGATGGGGCTGCCGCCATACGGGCCTCTGGCGCTGCCGCTCGTGATCAGCGAGTCGTCGGATGAGTCGAATGCGCCTTCCGCCCGCGGTGCCACGTAGTTCATGTAGTACTCGTCGTCGCCGATCACTGCCGGAGCCTGAGGGGCATCCGCATTCGGCGGGGCCGCGGTGGCCGCGCCGGAGCCGAGGGCCACGAATCCGGTGGTCGCCAGTGCGAGCGCCGTCGTCGTCGCCAAAGCACGCCGTCGTGCTTGAGCCGTCCGTTGAGACATGTTTCTCCTTTTCGCGCGCATCGGTGCGAAAGGTCATCGCCACGATGCGATCGGGTGTGCGCCGATCAGGCGCACGGATAAAGGTCTACCGTGCTCCTGTCGTGCAAGGGAAGAGGGTGCGCGAGATGGACGCGGTTCGCCTCCATGATCATTCCGGTATACAAGGACGTCCTAGTAAATGTTCGGCCCTCGGAGTAGCATCGCATTGTGCCAACGACGGCATGAAGGGATGTCACACAATGACTCGCACAATTCCGCATTTCGTGGGCGGATCGCTTCTCACGCCCGAAGAAGGACGCTTCGCGGACGTCTTCGACCCCAGCAACGGCGCCGTGCAGGCACGCGTACCACTGGCCTCTACAGGCGAGGTCCGCGAAGCGATCGACAACGCCGAGGCGGCGCAGGTCGGCTGGGCGGCGACGAACCCGCAGAAGCGCGCCCGTGTGCTGCTGCGCTTCCTCGATCTGGTCCAGCGCGAGATGCAGACGCTCGCCGAGATGCTCGCGAGCGAGCACGGCAAGACGGTCGATGACGCGAAGGGCGACATCCAGCGCGGCCTCGAGGTCATCGAGTTCGCCGCCGGCGCCCCGCACCTGCTCAAGGGCGAGTACTCCACCGGCGCGGGCGCCGGCATCGATGTGTACTCCATGCGGCAGCCTCTCGGAGTGGTCGCGGCGATCACCCCGTTCAACTTCCCGGCCATGATCCCGCTGTGGAAGGCCGGCCCGGCGCTCGCCGCGGGCAACGCGGTGGTCCTGAAGCCGAGCGAACGCGACCCTTCGGTGCCGGTGCGTCTCGCCGAGCTCTTCCTCGAGGCGGGGTTGCCCGCGGGTGTCCTCAACGTCGTGCACGGCGACAAGGAAGCCGTCGACGCGCTGCTGACCGACGACCGCATCCGCGCCGTCGGCTTCGTCGGGTCCACGCCGATCGCCGAGTACATCTACTCCACCGCGGCGGCCCACGGAAAGCGCGCCCAGTGCTTCGGCGGTGCGAAGAACCACATGATCGTGATGCCGGATGCCGATCTGGACCAAGCCGTAGATGCGCTGATCGGCGCCGGGTACGGCTCGGCGGGGGAGCGCTGCATGGCGATCTCCGTCGCGGTGCCCGTGGGGCAGGAGACGGCGGATGCTCTCGCCGCCAAGCTGGTGGAGCGAGTCGCGCGGCTGCGCGTCGGGCCGTCGCTCGCCGCAGACGTCGACTACGGACCGCTCGTCACCCGCGCCGCTGTCGAGCGGGTGGAGGGTTACATCCAGCAGGGCATCGACGAGGGAGCGACACTGCTCGCCGACGGACGTGGTTTCACGGTGCCCGGACACGAGGAGGGCTTCTACCTCGGCCCGACGCTGTTCGATCACGTCACCACAGACATGGCGATCTACCGTGAGGAGATCTTCGGCCCGGTGCTCGTGATCGCTCGCGCCGCCGACTACGAGCAGGCGCTGCGGATGGCGAACGAGCACGAGTACGGCAACGGCGTCGCGATCTTCACGCGCGACGGCGATGCGGCCCGCGACTTCGCCGCCCGCGTCGAGGTCGGGATGGTCGGCGTCAACGTGCCGATCCCGGTGCCGATCGCGTACTTCACCTTCGGGGGCTGGAAGAGATCGGGTTTCGGCGACCTCAACCAGCACGGCGCCGACGCCTTCCGCTTCTACACGAAGACCAAGACCGTGACCAGCCGCTGGCCGTCGGGCATCCGCGACGGCGCCAGCTTCGTCATCCCCACCATGCACTGATCCTGCTCGCCCACAAGGAACCACGATGACAATGACCACCGTCACCACCACCGCCGAGGAACGCGAGGCGATCCTCGAGGCCGTCCGCGACTTCGCCGACACCGAGCTCGCGCCCTACGCTGCGGAGCGCGACGAGAACCATCTCTTCCCGCGGGAATCGCTGAACCGAGCGGGCGAGCTCGGCCTCGGCGGCATCTACGTGCGCGAGGACTTCGGCGGCAGCGGGCTGAGCCGCGCCGACACCGTCGCCATCTTCGAGGAGCTGGCCAAGGGAGACACCGCCGTCGCCGCCTACATCTCGATCCACAACATGGTCGTCTGGATGATCGACACCTACGGCGATGACAGACAGCGCGGCGAATGGCTGCCGAAGCTGACCGCGATGGAGGAGTTCGGCGGGTACTGCCTCACCGAGCCCGGCGCGGGGTCGGATGCCGCCAACATCTCCACCAGCGCGGTTCGCGACGGCGACCACTACGTGCTCACCGGCATGAAGCAGTTCATCTCGGGGGCAGGCGAGGCCGCCGTCTACGTCGTCATGGCCCGCACGGGAGAGGCAGGTGCGCGTGGCATCAGCGCCTTCCTCGTGCCGGGCGACTCGGAGAACCTCGGCTTCGGCGCTCCCGAGAAGAAGATGGGCTGGCACGCCCAGCCCACTCGCCAGGTCATCTTCGACGGCGTGCGCGTACCGGCATCCGCCATGCTCGGAGACGAGGGCAAGGGCTTCGCGATCGCGATGTCGGCGCTCAACGGCGGACGCCTCAACATCGCCGCCTGCTCGATCGGCGGAGCGCAGTGGGCGCTCGATCGTGCAGTGCAGTACGTGCACGAGCGCGTCGCATTCGGCGAGCCGCTGGCCGAGAAGCAGTCGATCATGTTCGCGATCGCCGACATGCGCACCGACCTGCAGGCGGCAAGGCTGATGGTGCGCGACGGCGCGCAGGCCGTCGACGAGAAGGCCCCCGACGCGACCATGCGCTGCGCGATGGCCAAGCGCTTCGCCACGGACGCCGGGTTCGACGTGGCCAACAAGGCCCTTCAGCTGCACGGCGGCTACGGGTACCTTCAGGACTACGGGATCGAGCGGGTCGTGCGTGATCTGCGCGTGCATCAGATCCTGGAAGGGACGAACGAGATCATGCGACTCATCGTCGGACGAGAGATGCTGCGCCCTGCCGGCTCTGCTTCGATGCGGGCCTCATCATGAGCAGGGTCGCGTTCCTGGGCCTCGGTCACATGGGGCTGCCGATGGCGAAGAACCTCATCGCCGCGGGGCATGAGGTGCGTGGATTCGACCTCATGGACGCCGCGGTGGAGGCGGCCAAGGCAGCGGGCGTGCCGGTGACCGAATTCGGAATCGACGCGGTCTCCGGCGCCGAGGTCGTGATCACGATGTTCCCCGCCGGCAGGCACGTGATCTCCGCATACCAGGACGGTCTGCTGGCCGCGGCCGAGCCCGGCACGCTGTTCATCGAATCCTCCACGATCGCCGTCGACGAGGCGCGCACCGCCCACGAGCTCGCGGTCGCCGCCGGGCACCGCAACATCGACGCGCCCGTCTCGGGCGGTGTGGTGGGAGCGGAGAACGGCACTCTCGCGTTCATGGTCGGCGGCACGGATGAGGACTTTGCCGCGGCGCTGCCGCTGCTCGAGGCGATGGGAAAGCGCATCGTGCACTGCGGCGGCCCGGGGCTCGGTCAGGCCGCCAAGGTGTGCAACAACATGATCCTCGCAGTCTCGCAGATCGCGGTCGCTGAGGCTTTCGTGCTGGGGGAGCGGCTGGGTCTCGAGCATCAGGCACTGTTCGATGTGGTGTCGCAGGCATCCGGCCAGTGCTGGTCGATCACGACCAACTGCCCGGTTCCGGGGCCTGTGCCGACCAGTCCCGCCAATCGCGACTACCAGCCGGGCTTCGCCGGCGCCCTGATGGCGAAGGACCTCGGCCTCGCGCTGCAGGCGATCGAGCAGACCTCGACGGATGCCAGGATGGGGCGACTCGCGCAGGAGCTCTACGCGGCGTACGCCGAGGGGCCCGGCGCGACCCGAGACTTCTCGGGCATCATCACCGACATCCGCGAGGATCTGGTCTGAGGGCGCGGGACATACTGGGAAGACCACAACGGAGAGGGCCTTCACGATGACCGAGTACGAGACGATCCTGGTCGAGCAGCGCGGGCGCGTGGGATGGATCACCCTGAACCGCCCCGAGGCGTTGAACGCGCTGAACGGGCGCGTGGCCGAAGAGGTCACCGCGGCGGCCGTCGCCTTCGACGCCGACGACGGTGTGGGCGCGATCGTCGTGACCGGGTCGGAGAAGGCGTTCGCAGCCGGAGCCGACATCAAGGAGATGGAGACGATGTCGGCCGCCGAGATGATCGCGACCGATCACTTCGGCATCTGGCGCGACTTCGCCGCAGTGCACACCCCGGTGATCGCCGCGGTCTCGGGCTTCGCGCTCGGCGGCGGCTGCGAGCTGGCGATGATGTGCGACATCATCCTCGCCGCCGACACCGCGAAGTTCGGGCAGCCCGAGATCAACCTCGGTGTCATTCCCGGCATGGGCGGCACGCAGCGACTCATCCGCGCAGTCGGCTACTACAAGGCGGCCGAGCTCGTGCTCTCCGGCCGCTTCATGGGCGCCGAGGAGGCGGAGCGCTCAGGCCTCGTGTCGCGCGTCGTGCCGGCATCCGATCTCCTCGCCGAGGCCGAGAAGCTGGCCGTGACGATCGCGTCGAAGTCGCTGCCGTCGGTGTACGCGGCCAAGGCCGCGCTCGACGCGGCCATGGAGACCACCCTCGCCGAAGGTCTGGCCCACGAGAAGCAGGCGTTCGCCGCGCTGTTCGACACGGCCGACCAGAAGGAGGGCATGGCCGCGTTCCGGGAGAAGCGTTCCCCCGACTTCCAGAACCGCTGATTCAGCCGCGCAGCGCCTCGACGATCTTGGCGAGGCGGCGCTCTCGGGTCGCCTCCTGCTTGGCCTCGGCGACCGCTCGCGCGTGCTCCTTGCGGTTCGTGTACGACAGGGCGTCGAACGCCGCGCGCAGCGCGGGGTCGGCGTCGAGGGCCTCCGCCAGCGCCGACGGGACGTCGACCGTGCGTTCGCCGGTATCGACCGTGATCACGGCGTCGACCTCCTGGTCGGGCTCGACCCCGAGTTCGGTGCGCACCGCCTTGCTGAAGCCGATCAGGTTCTTGCCGCCCATGCGGGAGAGACGCAATCGGGCGGTGCGGTCGCCGATGGTCACGGACACGGGGAACGCCTTGCCGGCCCCGAAGGACTCGACCTGCTCGTCGGTGAGCACGATCGCGGCCGCAGGCCCGGATCCCCAGAGAACGGTGTGAAGCCGGAGTTCGGTCATGCCGACAGGCTACGCCCCTCGATCTCCGCCGCCAGCGTCTCGTTGCGCTCGGCGATCAGGCGCCGCATGTACTCGCGCATGAACAGCCGATCGACGAGGCGGCCGATGGGGCCCGCGGGTGAGCGGAACGTGATCGTGTCGCGCATCAGCGTGCCCCGCGGATGCTCCTCGAACACGTGCTCGTGCAGGAACGCCCCGAACGGTCCCGACAGCTGGCGGTCGCAGAACCGGTGCGGCGGATGGATGTCGAAGACGACGGAGCGCAGCCGGAACGGGATGCCGAAGTGCTTCGCGCGCCAGGTCACGGTCGATCCTTCGGCGAAGGCGCCGCCGGCCGGCGCCTCGACCATCGTCTCGCCGTACTGTGCCATGGAGCGCACATGAAGGGCCGGGTCGAGGGATGCGGCGAACACTGCCTCGGGCGCCGCCGCGATCACGGTCTCGAGAACGAACTCGGCCATCAGAGCGGTTCGGGTTGCGGGCGCGGATCCGCGAAGTCGCCCGCGGCCTTGCGCATGCGCGCGACGATCGCGACGAGTTCGGCGGCGTCCTCCGTGCTGATGCCCGGATCCGCGAACACCTCGGCGTTGAGTGCGGTCGTGGCTCGATCGACGAGCTCGCGGCCAGCGGGGGTGAGGGACAGCAGCGCGGCCCGGCCGTCGTGCGGGTGCGGCTCGCGGATCACGAGACCGTCGCGCACCAGCCGCTCGGCGGTGCTGGTGATCGTCGTCGCATGCACCTGCAGGCGCGCCACCACGCTCGACAGCGGCAGGCGCCCTGACCGGCTGAAAGCCAGCAGGCGCAGCACCTCGTAGCGGGCGAAGCTCAGCGCGAAGGGCTTCAGGGTGGCGTCGACCCTTGCGAGAAGCAGCTGCTGTGCGCGCATCACCGAGGTCACGACGGTCATGCCGTCGGCGGCATCCGTCCATCCGTGCGCGACCCATTGCCGCTTCGCCTCGGCGAGCGGATCCACGGGCAAGGGGCGGGGCTGGACCACGGTTCTACGCTAGGGCATCGGATGCCTTGAGTCTCAGTTGCATTCCGAATGACACTGAGTTTCAAGGGACTAGAATCGATGCAGTCGTGAGGAGCAATCGATGAAGATCTTCGTCCTGGTCAAAGAGGTGCCGGACACCTATGGCGATCGCAAGCTGAATCTCGAGACAGGGCTGGCCGATCGGGCAGCCGGCGACGTGGTGCTCGACGAGATCACCGAGCGCGCCCTCGAGGTGGCCTTGAGCCATGCCGACAAGAATGAGGGCACCGAGGTCGTGGCGCTCTCGATGGCGCCCGCCGGCTCGACCGCATCCCTGCGCCGGGCTCTCGCGATCGGGGCGGGATCCGCCGTCCACATCGCCGACGAGCAGCTCGCCGGCGCGGATCTGACCCTCACCGCCGAGGTGCTGGCAGCGGCCGTCCGACGCGGCGAGCCCGACCTGGTGATCACGGGCAACCTGTCGACCGACGGCTCCGGAGGCGTGCTCCCCGCGATGCTCGCCGAGCACCTGGGATGGGCGCAGGCGACCGCGCTCACGACGGTGGAGATCAGCGCCGACGGCGTGAAGGGCACGCGAGGTGCGGATGCCGGTTCGCAGGAGGTCTCGGCGTCCCTGCCCGCAGTCATCTCGATCACAGAGGCCCTGCCGGACGCGCGGTTCCCGAACTTCAAGGGCATCATGGCGGCGAAGAAGAAGCCGCTCGAGGTGCTCTCTCTCGCAGACCTCGACGTCTCAGTCGATCCGTCGCTCGCACCCCGGGCGATCATGACCGCTGTGGCGGAGAAGCCGCCGCGCGCGGCCGGCGTGAAGATCGTCGATGAGGGCGACGCCGCAGACAAGCTGGTGGAGTACCTCGTGCAGAACAGGCTGGTGTGATGATGAGCTATCCCGAGAACCCGATCCTCGTCGTCGTCGACGTCACCCCGTCCGGTGAGGCGGCATCGAGCACCGCCGGCCTGATCGGCGCCGCATCGACCATCGGAACACCCGTCGCGCTCATCGTCGGCGGAACGCCGGCGGCGACGGATGCCGCGGCGGCCGCAGGTGCGCAGGTCGTGCTGACCGCTGCGGGCGACGACGCCGCGCTCACGGTGCCGATCGTCGACGCGCTGCAGTCGGCGTTCGAGCGGGTGCAGCCGGACGCCGTGCTCCTGTCGAACTCGATCGTCGGCCGTGACGTCGCCGGCCGCTTCGCCGTGCGCGCGAAGCTCGCGCTCCTGGTCGACGCCGTCGGCGTCTCACGCGACGACGAGGGCATCGTCGCGCACCACTCCGTCTACGGCGGGGCCTATCTCACGGACTCGGCGCCGACGTTCGGAGCCCCGGTCATCACGGTCAGGCAGGGAGCCGTCGACGCTCGAGCAGAGGCTGTGGCGGCTCCCGCCGTCGAAGATCTCGTGGTCGCGGCATCCGATGCGGTCGCAGCGACCGCCGGCGCCATCGAAGCCGTCGAGCAGGCGTCGTCGCGCCCCGATCTGCGCGGAGCGACCACGGTCGTGTCGGGTGGACGCGGGCTGGCCTCGAAGGAGAAGTTCGTGCTCGTCGAGGAGCTCGCCGATGCGCTCGGCGCCGCGGTCGGCGCCTCTCGCGCCGCGGTCGATGCGGGATACATCCCGCAGTCGCACCAGGTCGGGCAGACCGGCGTCTCGGTGTCTCCGCAGCTGTACGTCGCTCTCGGCATCTCGGGCGCGATCCAGCACCGTGCGGGCATGCAGACTTCGAAGACGATCGTCGCGATCAACAAGGACGCCGACGCGCCGATCTTCGACGTCGCCGACTTCGGCATCGTCGGCGATCTGTTCACGGTCGTCCCGCAGATCATCGCCGCACTCGAGGCGCGGAAGAAGTAGGCATGGCCACGCGGATGCTCAGGCGCGGGCTGCCGCGCGTGCCCGGCGGCGAGCCCTGGCCTCCGGCCGAGGCGGTCGTCGACGTGCCGGGCGAGGATGTCACCGGCACGACGGGCGCGCCTGCCGTCATCGAGCGAGCGGATGCGCCCTCCCCGGTCGATTCCTTGCCCCCGGTCGTTGAGCGAGCGGATGCGTCCCCGGTCGCCGAGCGAGTGGATTTCTCCTCGCCGGTCGTTGAGCGAGCGGAGCGAGACGAAACGTCGCAAGCCGCCCTCGATGAAGCGGTCCCGGTCGGTTCGTTCCCGCATTCGACGACCCTCCGCCGCGGACTCCCTCGCACTCCCGGCGGCGAGCCCTGGCCCCCCGCGGAGACTGCCCCGACCGCCGGCGCCGCTGCGCCGGCCGCGGTCCAGCGCGAAGCGCCGATGGCGACGGATCGTGCCACGTTTGTCTCCGCCCCGGCCACATCGGGGGACGACGCGCCAGATATCGGACGGAATCGCGAATCGGTCCCCCGAAGTGGCGTGTCGGCCATCGAAGTGGAACCCGCAGAGGGCACTCGGCTCCGCCGCGGCCTGCCGCGAACGGCCGGGGGAGATCGGTGGCCGCCCGCAGGCGTCGTCACACGCATCTCGACTCCGGCCGTCGAAGACAAGGGCGACGAGGGGCTCGTATCGGCGGCATCGGCCGCAGGCACCGCGGTCACAGCAGCTGTCGCGACCTCGTCGGCCACGGCAGTCCTGCCCCCGGCATCTGCCGCCATCCTCCCCGCGGCCGAACTCGGTCCGATCCCATTCCGGCGCACGGTGTGGGACGGACGGGCTCCCCGGCACATCCCCGAGGCGCCGGCATCCGCTCGTCCGCGCCCGACCTGGCCGCAGGCGATCGCCGTCCTCTTCGCTGCTGCAGGTCTCGGCGTGCTGGCCGCGGCGGCCGTCGCGTTCGCGCGAACGCTGCTCAGCCTCGGCGCCCTGCAGGACTTCCTCGCCGCGTTCCCCGGCCACTACGAGCCCTCGATCGCCGTAGAGCCCGGTTTCGCGCCGTGGATCGGCTGGCAGCACTTCTTCAACATGTTCCTGATGGTGCTGATCATCCGCTCGGGACTCACGATCCGGCGGGAGAAACGGCCGACCGCCTTCTGGACTCCGAAGAACAACCCCAAGGGCAAGGTGAGCCTGACGATCTGGTTCCACCAGGCTCTCGACATCCTGTGGCTGACGAACGGCGTGATCTTCCTCGTGCTGCTGTTCGTCACCGGGCACTGGGTGCGGATCGTGCCGACCAGCTGGGAGGTGCTGCCCAACGCGCTGTCGGCGGCGCTGCAGTACATCTCGTTCGACTGGCCGACCGAGAACGGCTGGAACAACTACAACAGCCTTCAGCAGCTCGCCTACTTCGTCACGGTGTTCCTCGCCGCGCCTCTCGCCGCCGTCACGGGGTTCCGGATGTCGGGGCTGTGGCCGAAGAAGGCCGAGAAGCTGTCGAAGGCCTATCCGATCGAGTGGGCGCGCAGGGTGCACTTCCCGGTCATGCTCTACTTCGTGCTGTTCATCATCGCGCACGTCGCGCTCGTGTTCCTCACCGGGTTCCTCGCGAACCTGAACCACATGTTCGCGTCGTCCGACGCCGTGAGCTGGACCGGATTCTGGGTGTTCATCGCCGCGCTCGTGGCCATCGCCGCCGGCTGGGCCGCCGCCCGACCGCTGGTGATCGCCCCGATCGCCAAGGTGTTCGGCACGGTCTCCGGGCGCTGACGCGTTCACCGTCCCTCACCGAGACCCCCACATAGCGCCGAGACCCCCACGTATTCACGTCGATACGTGGGGGTCTCGGCAACAGGCGGGGGTCTCGGCACCGCGGAGGGCGGCGCGCGCCGGAACAGCTCAGCGGGTGAAGCGCACCTCGGTCAGCGTCTCGCCGAGGAAGGGCTCGGTGTGGCTGGCGCCGTCGAGCGAGAAGCCGTTGCGCGTGTAGAACCGGTGCGCGCGAGGGTTGTCCTCGGCGACCCAGAGGTAGAGAGGCTCGTCCTTCTCGACGGCGGCGTCGAAGAGCTTCTGGCCGATACCCGTACCGTGGTACGCGTCGAGCAGGTAGATGAAGTAGAGCTCGCGGAACGCGGGGGCGTCCTTGTCGCGGGCGGGGCCCGAGCCGACGAAGCCGACGATCTCGCCGTCGACCAGCGCGGCGCTCATCTTGAACTCCTCGCCCTGGGAGGCCCAGTGCGTCCACAGCTCGGCCATGCGACGCGGCGAGATCTTCTCGAGTGCCGCCTTGCTGATCAGGTGATCGTAGGTCTCGTGCCAGCACTGCGCATGCACGCGACCTAGGGCTTCCGCATCCACGTCGCGGACCGGGCGGACGGTGATCTGAGAGTGGGCTTCGGCGCTCATGCCGCGACTCTACGCGCGGCTCGCGCGAAGAGGAAATCGAGCGGATGCCGTGCACGACCCGTTCTGCCGGGATGGAGGATGCACACAACGATGTTCGCGTTTCGTGAGCGTGAGGCTACGATCAGTGCTCGTGAATGTGATCTGGCGCACCCTGCTCGTGATCCTCGGCGCTCGACGCCGCGTCCGCCGGGGAAAGACCCTCGAACCGGCCGCGGTCGGCACCATCCGGCTGACCACCCTGCCCACCGACATCGACATCCTGCGCCACATGAACAACGGCCGCTATCTGTCGCTGTTCGACCTCGGCCGATGGGACCAGCTCATCCGCACGGGTCTGTTCGATGCGATGAAGGAGCGCGGCTGGTACGCCGTCGTCTCGAGCGAGACCATCACGTTCCGCAAGTCGCTGCAGCTGTGGCAGCGGTTCGAGGTGCAGTCGAGGTTCATCGGACACGACGACAAGGCCGTGTTCATGGAGCATCGTGCGGTCGTCGACGGCGAGATCTACGCGCGGGCCATCGTGAGGGCGCGGATGCTGCGCCGCACCGGCGGCACGGTCAGCAATGAAGAGCTGTTCGCCGCGGTCGGGCGTCCCGACGGCGTGCCCGAGATCGACGAGTGGGTGCACGAGTGGGCCGCGGCGTCCACTCTTCCACCCGTGCGAAAGAGTGCGCCCAGCGTCTGGAGCTGACCGGCCCGGTAGTAGTTTGGGGGCGTGCGGGAGATCCTGAGGTCGACCGGCCGTGTGCTGTGGAGGCACTGGCCGGCCCTTCTCGCGTGGTTGCTCGGCGGGATGCTGGTGCGGCACCTGCTCATCGAGCTGGCCGGCTTCGTCGGCGGCTACACGGCCACGGGCGGTCTGCTGATCCTGCCGCTCGCCGTGCTCGCACGCCTGATCGGCTTTGTCGGCATGTTCCTCGTGATCCGCGACGGTCTGCGCAGTCTTCAGGCCATCGCCCCGCTCCCGGCCACGGCCAGGGAGCGACGGCAGGACTTCGTCGCCGCGCTTCTCGCGAGCGTGCTTCCCTTCTTCGCCGTGTACACCGCGCAGAGGGAGCTTCAGGGCGATGTGATCGAGTATGCGCAGCGCGCGCTGGAGGTGAGCACGGCGCAGATCCTCTCGCGGGTCGGCCAGCCGGAAGAGCCAGGGAGCAACGAGGCGGTGCTCAACCTCACGTTCAACGTCTGGACGATCCTCATCATCGTGCTCGCCGTCGCGGGCAGATGGGCGTGGAAGCGGTGGGGAGATCGGCTGCCACGGATGCTGGCGCTGCTCGCGCTGTATCTCGAAGTGGTGTGGGTCTTCTTCTCGCTGCTGTTGTTCGGGCAGGTCCTCGACGGCGCGGTCGCATGGATCGAGACTCGCGCGGCGACCGCCTGGCTGACCGATCTTCGGGCGTGGATCGCCGACCAGCTCGTCCCTCTCGACTGGGTCGTCAGCGGTGTCGAGCTCGTGATCGCCGACGCGGGACGCATCATCATCGAACCGATCGCCTGGCTGGTGGTCGCGGGCGTGATCTACGGTCAGGCCGTCGCCGCCGAGAGGTTGCGCGTCGAGAACCGACTGCTCCAGCGCGTGGCGGCCCGGACCGGCCGCGTGCCCGAGGTGCTCCGCACGCGTGTCGCCGGATTGACCGGAGAGCTGACCTCGCAGCTGCAGGCGATCGGGCGGACCCTCGCACTGCTGTGGCGGTCGGGCCCCCTGCTGATCGCCTCGTATCTGCTGCTGTACGCCGTGGTGAAAGCTCTCGAACCGGTGATCGGATTCGGCCTGGTGCGCCTGCTCGGCCCGCACGAGGGAGTGTTCTGGGAGGCGACCTCTGTCGTGATCGCCCTCATCACGGTCCTCCTCGTCGAGCCGCTCAGGGTGAGCCTGATCGCGGGGGCGTACGACACGGCCCTCCGTTCGGTCGCGGTGGATGCCGGATTCGTCGAGATGGTCCCGCGCGATCAGGGAGCGATGGATCAGGGTGCGATCGATCAGGGCGCGATCGAGAACCGTGCGAACGAGGGTTCGGTGTCGTACGGGGCGACGTCGAACCAGAACGGTCCCTCGGCATCCTCGGGGACGATGAACTGCACGAGCATCTCGTACGGCCCCGACACCCCGTAATCGGCGGAGGTGTCGGTCGAGCACAGCGTCGGCGAGTCGGGGTCGTAGGGGAGGTCGAGAGCGAGCGACATCTCGCTCCATTGACGACCGCTGCTCTGCTCGACCAGCACCGGCGAACCGCATCCCGACGGTTCGTCGAGGTCGTGATTGTCGACCGTGATCTTGACCGCGATCACCTTGGCTCCATCGGGAACGGGAAGGCCGTCGGCCGCGGTGAACACTCCCGCGCGCACCGGGCCCCAGGTCGTGTCATCCAGATCGACCGTGTCTTCGTCGCCCGCGGGCAGCACCGCGTACACGTGCTGGCCGCTGGTGTCGTACGCGCCGACCCATTCCCGCCAGCCGATCGCGGCGGCCGAGGCGGGAACGAGCACGGCGAGCGCGACGAGAGCTGCCGCGTTGCGAGGCCACCGGCGGCGGCTCACGGCTTCGCCCAACCCTTGTCGTCCACGGTGACCGCTCCCGCATGCTCCACAGCGTCGAGGTCGATCGGGATCTCGAGGACGGAGTCTCCCCACGGGTCTCCGTATCCCGTCGACAGTCGCAGGACGCCGATGCCGTGCAGTGCCGTGTCGGGCAGCTCGAACAGCAGGCTCCCGTGCTGGGGCACACCCGGAACGAGCTGCGTGCGGTAGAGGGTCATCTCATCGGGGCCGCGTTCGGTCGCGCTGAAGGTGCGGTCGCCGATGCGCAGCGTGGCGGCGCCGAGGATGCCGGAGGACTGGCTCGCCGTGGCCTCGGCCGTCAGATCCACGACCAGCCAGTCGCCCTCCGCGTGCCATCCGCTCTCCGCGGTGATGCTGCTCGCCGCCCTCACGTCGGTGACGGTGGCGGCGATGTTGCGCCCGACACCGCGCTCGCCGGGGGCCACCTCGGTGACGAAGGCGTCGCGCCCGGCATCGTCCGAAGGTGCGAGAAGAGTCACCGCCCACGCGCCGCCGAGCAGGGCGATCGCGAGCAGCCATGTCATGGCGGTCTTCACAGTCGTCCGTCCTCGCTGCCGGGACCGAGATCTTCCGGACGGACGGAGACGACACCGGCTGGGTCGAGAGGGTTCCAGAGGGTCTCCCCGCTGAAGATCGTGCTGTCGTTCTTCTCGGCGTCGGGGATCACGAGCCGCACGGGGTCGCCGTCGACGATCTCGTCCTCCTCCACCACCCAGGTCAGCAGCACGCGTGCAGGCACGTCCGGCTGCAGGGTGACGACGCTGAAATCGTCGTCCGCGTAGATAGACACGGTCGGGCGGTCGTCGGGGCGATGCTGGAGGCGGATGTCGGCGAGACTGCCGCTGCTGGAGGCGAGACGCGGCTCGTCGTCGAGGTTGGTCACGTCGACCAGCACGGCGAGCACCCTCTCGCCCTTCGTGTCATCAGGCGAGGATCCATATCCCCACAGCTCGTCCATGACGGCCACGCGTTCGACGACCAGGGTCGCCTCCGCGCTGGAGATCTCGTCACCGAGGCGATAGGCGGCAGGGCCGGTACCGGCCACCGAACGGAAGCCGCCGGTCGCCGCGATGACGCCGACGCAGAGGCCGAGAACGGCGGTTGTTGCGATCGTGATGATCCAGCCGCGGGACAGCCGCCGTCGAACGGCCGCGCCGGCAGGCGCGGCGGCGTCGTCGGATGCGTCGATCTCCCCCACGTTCACAGCTTAGAGCGGCGCTCCGCGACGCTCCAGGGAGCGTGCACTCGACGCGTGCGACGCTCCCGGTCAAAGGCGTCCGACGCACCTAGGCTGAAACCATGTCAGAGCCGTCGCCCTCCGCACTCGCTCCGCTCGTCGAGCGGGCGGTGCAGCTCGCCGAGCGGTGGGCAGCAGAAGCGGCGAGCGCGGAGACGAAAGCAGAAGAGACCCGGCTCGCTGAGCTGCTGCACGATCCGAGCGGCCGGCGGTTCGCCCTCGACATCGCCGACGGCGTGATGCGACCCGAGAGTCTGGCGGCTGCGGCGGTCCAGCTGCGGCGTTCGGCGCCGGTCGTGCCCTCCGCGCTGCCGTGGTACGTGCGCGGAGCTGTGCGATGGGGTGGCGGTGCTGCTCCCATCCTCCCGGCTCCGATCGTGCCGATCGCTCGACGGATGCTGCGAGAGGTGCTCCGCCCCCTCGTCGCCGACGGCCGTCCGGCGAAACTCGGAGCCGAGCTCGAGCGGCTCGCGGCCCCCGGCGTGAGCCTGAACCTCAGCCTGCTCGGTGCGAAGGTTCTCGGCGACGCCGAGGCGACGCGGCGGCTCGAGGGCGTCCGCGATCTGATCCTCCGCGATGACGTCGAGCACGTCTCGCTCTCGGTGTCGGCGGTGATCGGACAGGCGTCGGAGTGGGCGTTCGACGCGCTCGTCGCGCAATCCGCCGATCGGCTCCTGCCGCTGTACGAGGCCGCATCCGCCGGGAACACGGCGATCACCCTCGAGGTGCAGGAGCACCGGGAGCTCGACCTGACGATCGCGGTGTTCACGCGTCTTCTGGAGGACCCGCGGCTGACCGGTCTCGCCGCCGGGATCGCCCTGCCCTCATCGCTCCCCGATGCGCTGCCGGCACTGCAGGAACTCACTGCATGGGCGCAGGACCGCGTCGCACACGGAGGGGCGCCGATCACGGTGCGCCTGACGAAGGGCGCGAACCTCGCCCTCGAGCGGGCCGACTCCGCCCTGCACGGATGGATCCCCGCGTCCTACGACTCGCCGCTCGACGCCGACGCCAACCGGCTCCGCTGTCTGGACTGGGCACTGCGCCCCGAGCACACGGCGGCGGTGCGGATCGGTGTCAGCGGTGACGACCTCGGTGTCGCCGCCTATGCCTGGCTGCTCGCGCAGGATCGCGATGTGACCGCAGCCGTGCAGTTCGACATGGTGCACGGATATCAGGCGGGACGGATCCGGGCGCTCGCGCGCGAGACCGGGAACGTGATGAGGCGGGTGGCTGTGGTCGCGCCCGCCGATTTCGACGTCGCGATCGGAAGCATCCTCCGCCTGCTCGACGAGGAAGCGCCATCGGATGCCGCGGCCGACGTCCTGCGCGCTGCTATGCGGCGCTCGAGCGAGCCGTCGCTGCGCATCGGCGCCCGCCGCACGCAGGATCGGCTGGCGCCCGTGCACGAATCCGTACGCCCAGTCGTGCAGACGCCACGGCCCGAAGAGCAGCTGACCCAGGCTGTGCTCGGCATCATCAGAGGCTCCGACGACGAGTCGTTCTTCGAGACGGCCGTGTACTCGGCGCTCGAGATCGAGGCCGGCGCCGGGGGCGCACCGGGGTTCGAGAACACCCCTGACAGCGATCCCGCGCTGCCGGCCAACCGCGAGTGGGCGCAAGGGATCTTCCCGCGGATCACTGCGGCGTCGGCGGACGCAACCCCAGCGCCGCAGTCGACAGCGGACGTCGACGCCCTCCTCGGTCGTGCGCGCGACGGGCACGCCGGATGGGCATCCCGACCGGCATCCGAGCGGGCAGAGATCCTGCTCAGAGCCGCTGCGGCTCTCGACGGGGGCCGCGGGTCCCTGATCGAGGTCGCGGCATCCGAGACAGGCCTGCTCTTCGCCGACGCCGACGCCGACGTGAGCAGAGCCGTCGACTGTGCCCGCTACTACGCGGCGACCGCTCGGGAGCTGGATGCCATCTCGGGCGCCGCCTTCGTGCCGTCAGACGTGGTCGTCGTCGCGTCGTCGTGGCGTGCACCCCTCGCCGAACCCGCCGACGGCGTGCTCGCCGCTCTCGCCGCGGGCTCGACCGTCGTCCTGGCGGCCGATCCGCGCGCACGTCGCTCGGCAGAGGCGGTCGCCGAAACGCTGTGGCAGGTGGGCGTGCCGCGCGACGCCCTGGTCATCGCCGACGGTGGACTCCACCAAGATCTGGTCGCGCACGAGGCGGTGGATCTTGTCGTGCTGCACGGTTCGCGAGAAGTCGTCGATCGCGTGCGAACCTGGCGCCCTGGGCTTCCGGTTCTCGCCGAGGCCGAGGGGGCGGGCGCCATGATCGTGACCGCCTCGGCGGATCTCGACCTGGCGGCCTCGGACGTCGTGCGCAGCGCTTTCGCGCGCGCCGGCCAGGCGAGCGGAGCGGTGAAGGTCGTGATCCTCGTCGGATCGGCCGGACGCTCGAAGAGGTTCGCGAGGCAGCTGGCCGATGCCACCAGGTCTCTACGCGTCGGCCAGCCGGACGACCCGCGTACTCAGGTCGGCCCGATGATCGAGAAGCCGCAGGGTGCGGCGGAGCGGGCACTCACCGAGCTCGACGACGATGAGCAGTGGCTCGTGCAGCCTCGGCTCGAGACAGCCGATCCGTCCGGTCGGCTCTGGAGTCCCGGCATCCGCATCGGAGTGCGCCCTGGTTCGCGGTTCCTCGCCGAGGACCATGCCGTCCCCGTCGTCGGCATCATGCATGCGCCCACGCTCGAGAAGGCCATCGAGCTGCACGATGAAGTCGCCGTGGGCATCGCGGCGGGCCTGCACACGCGCGACCCCGAGCAGCTCGCGACGTGGCTCGATGCGGTCGAGGCGGGCAGCCTGTTCGTCAATCGCTGCACCGTCGGCACGAAGGTGCAGCGGCAGCCCGACGGCGGCTGGGCGCGATCGTCGACAGGCCCGGGTGCGAAGAGCGGGGGACCGAACCGTCTGATCGGGTTCGGATCGTGGCATGCGCAGCGGTCGACCACGCTGTCGAGCACCCTGCATCTGCGCGGCCTCGACTCGCGCATCACGGCTCTGATCGAAGCGGCGCAGCCGTCTCTCGGCTACGAAGAGTTCGAGTGGCTGCGAAGGGCTGCGCTCTCGGACGCTCTGGCCTGGGATCGCGAGTTCGGGCAGGTGCGCGACGTGTCGAAGCTCGGCGTCGAGCGCAATCTGCTGCGGTATCGGCCGGTGCCGGTCGAGGTGCGGGTGGCAGCGGACGCGCGGCTGCAGGATCTCCTGCGCGTCGCGATCGCGGCGGTGCGCGCCGGGTCGCCGTTCGTGCTGTCGCTCGCCGAGGGCCTTCCGGCCGGAGTGCGGCACGCGCTCGCGGAGCTGCGGGCCACGGTCTATCTCGAGAGCGACGCGGAATGGCTCCAGCGCGGACTGCGATTCGGGGCCTCGGAGGGCGACGGCGAGCTCGCCGGCCAGCCGAGCGCCGGTCGCGTGCGCCTGGTGGGCGGTGCGGATGCGGTGGCGGGACTGCGTGCGACGTTGATCGAGACGCTGGGGGTGGGTGCGGACATATCGGTCCACGATGGAGAGGTCACCTCCGCGGGCCGCATCGAGCTGCTGTGCTTCGTGCGGGAGCAGTCGATCTCGATCACCGCGCACCGCGGCGGCGTTCCCGACGACTGGAGCAGCGAGGTCATCTGAGCGCGTCGCCGCGGGGCGGGCGAGCGTTCGAACATAGGCTCGAGCGCATGTCTGACGTCGCTGCACTCTCGACAACCGTCTCCGCCATGTGGCTCACCGTGGCGCTGCTCGCCGCCGGTTTCGCGCGAAGCCGGAATCGTTCGGGGTGGGTCTGGTTCCTGCTCACGATGTTCCTCGGGCCGATCTCCGCCTTCCTGCTGGTCGTGTGGCCTGCGCTGCCGAACCGTGCGGCGCCCGAGACGCCTGGTCCGCGCTGAGAAACACGCCCCGCACACGCGTTCGGGTGGCGTCTGTTGCCGGAACTCGGCTCGCTTTCCGTCGAGAGCCGCCACTCGAGGTGGCCGGTCAACTTGAGTGTAAAGAATTCTTTACATGCACGGATGTCGGGGCGTACTCTCGTGTCAATAATGTTTGACAGGGGTGTGTCATGGTCTACGAGGAGCGCAATGCGTGGACGGGACTCGTCGCCCGCGTGATCGCGTATCGTCGGGGTCTCGTGTGATGGTCAAGCCGACGCTCGTCTCGAACAGCATCCGCTCCCACCGTGAGGCTGCCGGTCTCACCCAGGCCGAGCTCGCCCGCACGATCGGGGTGACCAGGCAGACCCTGATCGCCATCGAACAGCAGCGGTACTCGCCCACACTCGAACTGGCCTTCCAGATCGCGCGGGCGTTCGGGGTCGGGATCGACGACCTGTTCCAGTACCCGGAGGTGTCGAGATGACGGAATCGATGAAGGCGTGGCGGAACGAGGCGTACGGCCGCGCCGCGGACGTGGCGCTCGACCAGGTGCCGATCCCGGTACCGCGGACGGGCGAGGTGCTCCTGCGCATGCGCGTCACCGCGCTGAATGCGGGAGACGTGCGGCTCATGCAAGGCGACCCCCTGCTCGTGCGGCCGATGTTCGGCATGACCCGTCCGAAGTTCCCGATCCGGGGGATGGATGCGGTCGGCGAGGTCGTGCAGGCGGGCCCGAACGTGATCGGAGTCGAGGTCGGCGATGTCGTGGTCGGCGAGCTGCAGAGCGGGGGCGGGCTCGGCGAATACGTCGCGGTTCCCGCTTCACGTGTGCAGCCGCTGCCGCCCGGCATCGATGAAGGTGAGGCGGCGACGCTGCCGATCGCCGGCGGCACGGCCTGGCAAGCGCTCGATCTCGCCCGAGTGGGACTCCGCTCGCGCGCGGAGCGGGTGCTCGTCATCGGCGCCTCCGGAGGAGTGGGAACGTTCGCGGTGCAGTTCGCCGCTCTGCGCGGCGCCGAGGTGTGGGCGAGCTGCGCCGAGCGCAACCGCGCTCTTGTCGAAGGGCTCGGCGCCGTGCGCACGCTCGATCACCGGCGCGAGCCGCTCTCGGCCATCCCCGGGGGGCATTTCGACGCCGTGATCGACATCGCGGGCGACATCGGCCTGCGTGATCTGCAGCGGCTCGTCACGGACGACGGCACGATCGTTCTCGCGACCGGCGCCGGCGGGCACGTTCTCGGGCCGATCCCGCGGATGCTGAGAGCGGCACTCCTGTCGGTCGGTGCAGGTCCCGGCATCCGCTCGCTCGCCGCGACGAACCGACCGGAGGTGATCACCAAGATGCTCGAACTGCTCGCCGCGAGGCGCTTCGCGCCCGTCATCGAGCACGAGTACCCCTTCCGTGAGGCGGATGCCGCGCTCGCCCGCATCGAGGAGGGCCATGTCGCGGGCAAGCTCATCGTGCGGGTGGGCTGAACTCGCGCGCTCTGGCGGCGTCCAGGGGGCGGGTGACAGAATGGACGCTGGCGTGCCCGAGTCGCATCTTCCTCGCTACTGGGTCCCTGAGCTTGTCGAAGGGCCTAGTCGTACGGGTCGAAGGACCGCCGGGCCCCTGGACAGCGTCCGCCGCACCTGTCTCTCAAGGAGCACCATGTCGACGCCCGAGGCTGCCGTCACGTCCACCCGCACCGCGCATCACCGCCGCTATCTGATGTGCAAGCCGGAGTTCTTCACGGTGAACTACTCCATCAACCCGTGGATGGAGCCGGCCAAACCGACCGACACCGCGAAGGCCGTCGCGCAGTGGCAGAAGCTGTACGACCTGTACCTCGAGCTCGGCCACGAGGTCGAACTCATCGAGCCGCTCGCCGGCTACCCCGACATGGTCTACACGGCCAACGGTGGCTTCCTCATCGACGGCCGCGCCTACGTGCCGAAGTTCCGTTTCGTGGAGCGTCAGGGCGAGGCCCCGGCGTTCGCGGAGTGGTTCCGCGCAGCGGGCTACGACACGGTCATCCCCGAAGAGGTCAACGAGGGCGAGGGCGACTTCCTGCTCGTCGGCGACATCGTCCTCGCCGGCACCGGATTCCGCTCCACCGGAGACAGCCACCGCGAGGTCGGCGAGGTGTTCGGTCGCGAGGTCGTGTCGCTGAACCTGGTCGACCCGCGTTTCTATCACCTCGACACCGCGATCGCGGTGCTCGACCCGGTGCAGGGCGCCGAGAACGGCGGCCCCGAGCGCGCCAACATCGCCTACCTGCCCGGCGCCTTCGACGACGCCAGCCGCGCGATCCTCGAGGAGCGCTTCCCCGATGCGATCCTCGTCTCGGACGAGGACGGCTCGGTGTTCGGGCTGAACTCGGCGAGCGACGGATACAACGTGATCATCTCGCCGCGAGCGAAGGGGTTCGAAGCACAGCTGCGCGAGCGAGGCTACAACCCGATCCTCATCGATCTGTCCGAGCTGCTGCTCGGCGGCGGCGGGATCAAGTGCTGCACCCTCGAACTGCGTGGTGCGAAATGACCGCGGTCGAGCCGGTCGTGGTCGAGTCCGTGGAGGGCGCGTCGACGGGCGCCGCGACCCAGGTCGAGCCGCACGTCGCGCACAACTACCACCCGCTGCCCGTCACGATCGCCCGCGGTGAGGGCGCGTGGGTGACCGACGTCGAAGGCAAGAGGTATCTCGATCTGCTCGCCGCATATTCGGCCGTGAACTTCGGCCACCGGCATCCGGCCCTCGTCGCCGCGCTCACCGAGCAGCTCGGCCGGGTCACGCTGACCAGCCGTGCCTTCATGAGCGACCGCCTCGAACCGTTCGCCGCCGCGCTGGCGACGCTGTGCGGCAAAGACATGGTCCTGCCGATGAACACGGGGGCCGAAGCCGTCGAGACCGGCATCAAGGTGGCCCGTGCGTGGGGCTACCGGGTCAAGGGAATCGCCGACGGACAGGCGCGCATCATCGTCGCGGCGGGTAATTTCCACGGCCGCACCACCACGATCGTGAGCTTCAGCGACGACGAGCAGGCGCGCGACGGATTCGGACCGTACACGCCGGGCTTCGACGTGGTCGCCTATGGAGACGCGGATGCCGTCGCCGCCGCGATCACGGATGACACCGCCGCCGTGCTGATCGAGCCGATCCAGGGCGAGGGCGGCGTGATCATCCCGCCGGATGGCTACCTGCGCCGCATCCGCGAGATCTGCGACGAGAAGAACGTGCTGTTCATCGCGGACGAGATCCAGTCGGGTCTCGGCCGTGTCGGCGAGACCTTCGCGTGCGATCGGGAAGGCGTCGTGCCCGATCTCTACCTGCTGGGCAAGGCCCTCGGCGGAGGCATCCTGCCGGTGTCGGCGGTCGTCGGGAACAGCGATGTGCTCGGAGTCATCCAGCCCGGCGAGCACGGCTCCACGTTCGGCGGCAACCCGCTCGCGGCCGCCGTGGGCCTGCGCGTGGTCGAGATGCTCGAGACGGGCGAGGTCCAGGAGCGCGCCCGCGCGCTCGGCGAGCACCTCGCGGCCTCGCTGGACGCGCTGATCGGCCATGGCGTCACCGCGGTCCGGATCGCGGGCCTCTGGGCCGGCGTCGACATCGATCCGGCGCTCGGAACCGGACGCGAGATCGCCGAGAAGCTGCTCGAGCGCGGAGTGCTCGTGAAGGACACGCACGGCCAGACGATCCGCATCGCACCGCCGATCGTGGTGCGCGCGACCGAACTCGACTGGGCGGTGGAGCAGCTGCGGCTCGTGCTGGGGCGCTGAGTCCAAGCGCGTCCAGGGCTCATCCGTCCGCTCGACGAGTGGCTCAGGCCGGCGGATCGTCGGGGTCGAGCGTCTTCAGGCTGTCCTCCTCGACCTCGTTGTCGGCGTCGAGCTGGCCCTCTGTGGTCGCGTCACCTCCGAGCGAGGTCCTGCGCTCGGGGTTCGCGTCGCCCTGGACGGCCCCGCCGGTTCCGCCGTCGGAGCTGTCGCCCTGGATTGCCCCACCGGTCGATTCGTCTCGGGCGCGGTCTTGTTCGGTATACCCGTCTGGAGCCGAATTGTGCTCGGGGATGCCTGCGGGATCGCCGCGATGCGTCGCGCCGTCGACATCGGGCGCTCCCTCTGCCGGATCCTCGGGGTGCGGTGTGCGTTCCATGTTCTCGTCCATGCGGCGACGGTACGCCTCCGGCACCGCTCGGGTGAGGGGGTTGACACCGTTCGGATCGCCATCGGAACCGTGACGGTAGTGTGTGCTCGGGGGTGTCATGACAGATCAGACGTGGCTGCTGAAGATCAGGAACGAGCCCGTGTGGAGGTCGCCCGGGAGCGGCCGCAGCGACATCCACTCGTTCGCCTGGGGCATCTGGCCCTGGATGAACTGGGGACTGCCCCTGGTCGCCATCATCACGGTGGGCAACGGCGGCTGGGCCCTGCTGATGCTCCTGGTGATCTCGCCGGTCCTGGTCCCGGTGCTCGGTCTGCTCGGATCACTCCCGCGGTTCCTCCTTCGCAAGTCGGGGATCACGACCACGCCGGCTTCGATCACCGCATTGCTGTTCGTGCAGTGGTGGGCCTGGGTCGCGGCGATGATCACGCCACCGGGGGCGACCGACGGCAGCCCGATCCCCGCCGTCATGCAAGGGCTCTCGCCCGCCCCGATCTCGGGCGGCTTCCTGCAGGCGGTGATGCTCGGAGGCTCCGGGATCGCCGTCATGTGCTGGATCGCCGTTCTCGTCCTGGCGATCGTGCTGCGTACGAAGACGTCTCCGCCTGCCGCATCGAAGCGGGGGACGCTCATCGCATGGATCGCCGCCGTGATGCTCCCGGTGCTGTTCGTGGCGATGATCTGGCTCGGCGGGGCGGTAACCGCCCAGCAGCGCGATGCTGCGGGAGAGACCGTCGCAGAGGTGCAGGCGCTCGCCCTGAGCGTGCAGGCGGAGCGGGCCCTCGAACGGCACGAGCAGGCGCAGGGGCAGCTCTCGCTGGTGCGCGGGATGATCGCGGACGACGGCTGGGGGATCTCGCAGCGCGGCATCGACAGACGCACGAGCTTCACCGAAGCGGTCGACAGCTACGGCTTCGACCTGCGCTTCCATCACGAACCCCTGGCAGAGGGGCCCGTCGACGTGGAGGCGATCGAGGGCGAGCTCATCGGACAGGGGTGGATGAAGGATGAGAAGGGCGCCCTCGTCGACCCGCACGGGAACGTCGTCGAGATCTTCTCGAACGAGAACGGCCTCAGGGTGTCGCTGCTCTCTCCCTCGTGGTGGGGCGATTCCTGGGATATCTCCGACGAGCTCGGCTACGGTCTCGACGACGCGTTCGCCCGCACCTACGCATACGACGAGTGGCCCACACCGTGAGCCGCTGACACGACCTTCCGACGATCCAGCCCGGCTCAGTCCTTCTTCGCGGTGCGGATCGGTGTGGTGGCCGCGGCCTCGTCGCTGAACTCGACCGGGTCGATGACGTCGATCGGTCGCGTCTCGTCGATCGTCATCAAAAAGCGCCGGTTCTCGTCGCGGTGCAGGCGACCGCTGGTGAGCATCCACATGACCCCGATCGCGCAGGCGACGAGTCCGGCCGCGCCGCCGAGCATGATCGCGGTGCGGGGGCCGAAGGCATCCGCCACCCATCCGGCGATGGGGGCGCCGACGGGCGTCGACCCCATGATCACGGCCATGTACAGCGCGAGCACGCGTCCGCGCAGCGCGGGGTCGGTGGTCGTCTGCACATAGCCGTTCGCGGTCGTGAGCAGAGTGACGATCGTGAAGCCAGTGAACATCAGGGTCACGGCATAGGCCGGGTAGGTGGGCATGGATGCCGAGACGAACGCGAACACCCCGAACCCGCCGGCTGCGAGCACCACCACCCGCACGCGCGCTCGGTCACGGCGAGCGGCGAGCAGTGCTCCGGTGAGCGAGCCGATCGCGAGGATCGAGCTGAGCACCCCGTAGCCGTCGGCGCCGGCGCCGAACTCGAGAGCCATGGTCGAGGCGAAGATCGGGAAGTTCATGCCGAACGCGCCGATGAGGAACACCGTCACGAACACCACCCGCAGGTCGCTGCGCGCCCAGACGTAACGGAATCCGGCGGCCAGTCCGCCGCGACTGCGGTTCTTCAGGCGCGGTGCCAGCTGACTGCGCCGCATGACGAGCAGCGCGACGAGCATCGCCAGGAAGGTGGCCGCGTTGGCGATGAACACCCAGCCCGACCCGATCGCGACGATCAGGAGGCCGCCGACGGCGGGGCCGATCATGCGGGCCATGTTGAAGGACGCGGAGTTCAGGGCGACCGCGTTCGAGGTGTCGCCGGTCGACACCACGTCGGAGACGAAGGCTTGGCGGGCCGGGGCGTCGAAAGCGTTCACGACGCCGAAGCCCGCGGCGAAGCAGAACATCATCGGCAGCGTCATCACGTCGATGAGCAGCAGCACGCCGACGGCCACCGCGAGGAGCAGAAGCAGGCTCTGTGTGACGAGCAGGATGCGACGGCGGTCGAACCGGTCGGCGGCCCAGCCGGTGAGGCTCACCAGGACCAGCGGAGGGCCGAACTGCAGAGCCATCGTGGCGCCCATCGCCGCGGCGTCGTTGTTCGTCAGCTCTGTGAGGACGACCCAGTCCTGGGCGGTCGACTGCATCCATCCGCCGATGTTCGACACCAGGGCCCCTGCGAACCAGATGCGGTAGTTGACGTTCGCGAACGACCGGAACATCGCGCTCATCGCTCGGCCAGCTTCCGCATCAGGGCGGCGGCGTCGCGCAGTGTCCGCACCTCGTCGGCGCTGAGCTCCAGTTCGCGCATCGCGTCGACGAGCAGCTCGTCGCGTCGCGTCATGGTCCGCTCGACGATGTCGATGCCGGCATCCGTGACGTCGACCTGCACGCGCCGGCGGTCCTCGTCGTCGGGGGTGCGGGTGACGAGCCCCTGCTCCTCGAGGCCATTGATGAGGCTCGTCATCGACGGCGCCGTGACCCGCTCGCGCTCGGCGAGGGCGGTGATGGTGCGGCGGCCTTGCAGGCGCAGGGTCATCAGGACCGCGAGCTGCGCATCGCTCATCGCGTCGGCGACGCGGACGCATCGCAGGCGCCGGGCAAGCCGGAAGGTGGCCATGCGCAGGTCTGCGGCGGTGAGGGGGAGGAGGCCATCAGGTGCAGACATTACTTAGACAGTCTAAGTATCAATTCCCCCGCGGGGAAGAGCGGATGCCGGGCACACGCGCGACAATGGTGGGATGCCCCAGAACGTCGCCGTGGAGATCGCCGTGCAGGACCAGGCCGGCGTGCGCGTCGCCGGCGCCGTGGGAGCAGCGAGGGTCGAGCTCGCTCAAGCCCTGGCGCTCGGAGGCCTCACGCCCTCGCCCGCGACGCTCGAGTGGTGTCTCTCCGCCGCACGGGAGACGGGCGTCGAGGTGCACGTGCTGGTGCGTCCGCGTGCCGGCGGATTCCACTACGACGCCGACGAGATCGCGGTGTCCGAGCTCGACGTGCGCCGAGCGGTCGACGCCGGAGCGCACGGCGTCGTCATCGGCGCCCTGGATGCGGCGGGTGCCCTCGACACCGACGCGATGGAGCGTCTGCGCGACGCCGCAGGCGCAGCATCCGTCACCCTGCACCGGGCGATCGACGTCTCCGTCGATCCGCTGGGCGCCCTCGAGGTCGCGCGCGCTCTCGGGCTGCGGCGGGTCCTCACATCGGGCGGCGCATCGGCCGCGATCGACGGAATCGACATGATCCGTCGGATGGTCTCGGCGGCAGCCGGCGAGATCGAGATCATGGCCGGCAGCGGAGTGGACGCGGCATCCGCTCGGCTCCTCGCCGACACCGGGGTCGACGCCCTGCACTTCTCGGCCAAGCGCATGGTCCGCGAAGTCGGCGGTGTGCGGATGGGGTCGGCGGCGGACGGAGTCGGCGGCTACGAGGTCACCGATCTCGAGACCGCCCAGGCCCTCGTCGCGACGCTCTCTGCGTGACACCCGAGCCGTGAGTATGGTGGGTGGGTGACGGAGACCAGAGAGTTCACGGATTCCCACGGCATCGCCATCGTCTACGACGTGCACCCGGCAGCGGGTGAGGCGCGAGGGGTCGTGCAGCTGCTGCACGGAGTCGGCGAGCACGCGGGCCGCTACGGTGCGGTGATCGCCGCCCTCACCGATGGCGGTTTCACCGTGTACGCCGACGATCATCGCGGTCACGGGCGCACGGGCATTCGTCAGCACAACGATCCGGCCAAGCTGGGTCGTCTCGGCAAGGGAGGCATCCGCGCGACCGAAGAGGCCATCTGGCAGCTCACCGGCATCATCCGCGCTGAGCAGCCCGACCTTCCGCTCGTGCTGCTCGGACACTCGTGGGGGTCGTTCCTCGCGCAGATGCTCGTGAACGACCACCCGGAGGCCTGGGACGCCGTGGTGCTCTCCGGCTCCGCTCTGCGCACGCCGACCTCGCTGAACGCCGCACCGCTCAACGCGCGGTGGAAGGGTCAGGACGCCACGGGTCTCGAGTGGCTCAGCCGCGACCCCGCCGTGTGGAAGGAGTTCGACGAGGATCCGCTGACGACCGATGTGCCGCTGCTGAAGCTGTTCGGACCGATCGAGGCCGCCCGGCTGTACGGACGGCCTCGCAAAGACCTGGGGCGCGACATCCCGATGCTGCTCATGGTCGGCAGGGACGACCCGGTCGGTGGACCCCGCAGCGTGCACAAGCTCGCCGACGAGTACCGCACGCGGTCGGGCCTCACCGATGTCACGACCCTCGTCTACCCCGATGCACGTCACGAGATCTTCCAGGAGCTGCAGCAGGCGGAGGTGCGCGCCGATCTGCTCGCATGGCTCGACGCGCGCATTCCCCGACGCTGAAACATTTCGTCCAGAGTCCCGGCATTACGCCGGGTGATCCTCCATGACGGCACCCGCACCGCAGCGCTTCCTCTCGCCATAGATTCGCGGCGAGAGGAAGGTGCTGATGAGCTTCGAGGACGAGTGGCGCGAGTGGCACCGGGTGCGCGAGAGCTACGCGGGAGCGGAGTACGGCCCCGCCGCGCTGGAGTCGACGAACTGGCTCATCACGGAGCCGGCGGCCGTCGAGGGGGTGCCCGGGCTCTGGGCGCTCACGGGCGACGGCGGAATCCGCGGCAGCGAGCTCGGCACCGCGGGATCGATCGTGACGCTCCGCGGCGGCGAGACGATCAGATTCGGGCGCCGCGAGTTGCGGGTGTTCGATCGGAACGGCGCGGTGGCTCTGCGGGTGTTCAATCCGCGGCGCCCTCAGCGCGAGAGGTTCAGCGCGATCGACGCGTATCCGCCGAGGAAGGGCTGGCGTCTCCCCGCCGTGTTCGAGTCGACACCCGGCGAGCACATCACGGTCACGGCCGTCGACGGGCAGCAGCATGAATCCGCGGTCGCCGGGCGCCTGAGGTTCGAACTCGACGGCATCCCGCGGACTCTCACCGTGACACGCAACGCGCATGGCGACCTCACTGCGGTCTTCGCCGACGGGACCAACGGCATCGAGACCTACCGGTTCCGGTTCCTCGTCGTCGAGGAGCCGGCGGACGACGGCAGCGCGTGGATCGACTTCAACCGCGCCTATCTGCCCCCGTGCGCCTTCTCGGACCAGTTCCTCTGCCCCCTCCCGCTCGACGAGAACACCTACACGTCCTCGATCAGGGCGGGGGAGCGGGCGGTGATCCTCGGCCGCTGACCTCGGCCGCGCCTTAAGCTGGAACCGTGCACGGTGAATTCAAGGTCCCTGGTGGAAAGCTCGTCGTCGTAGACCTCGAGGTGGTCGACGGCAAGCTCGCTGACTTCCGCCTCGCCGGCGACTTCTTCCTCGAGCCCGACACGGCCCTCGACGACATCAACGCGGCGGTGAACGGGCTCCCCGAGGAGACGGATGCGACAGCCATCGCAGCCGCGGTCCGTTCGGCTCTGCCCGAGGGCGCGCAGCTGCTGGGGTTCACTCCGGAGGCCGTCGGCACCGCGGTCCGCCGAGCCTTGGTCACGGCTCCCGGCTGGCGGGACTTCGACTGGGAGATCGTGCACGAGAAGGCGGTCTCGCCTCGCATGAACCTCGCGCTCGACGAGGTGCTCACCTCGCGCGTCGGAGAGGGCCGCCGCCGCCCGACCCTGCGCATCTGGGAATGGGACCAGTCGGCCGTCGTGATCGGCTCTTTCCAGTCCTACCGCAACGAGGTCGACCCCGAGGGCGCGGCCAGCCACGGCTTCGACGTCGTGCGACGCATCTCTGGCGGAGGAGCGATGCTGATGGCCGCCGGGCAGATCATCACCTACTCGCTGTACGTTCCGGCATCTCTCGTGGCAGGGATGACCTTCGCCGATTCCTACGCGTTCCTCGACGACTGGGTGCTGCAGGCGCTGCGCTCGCTCGGCATCGACGCCGTGTATCAGCCGCTCAACGACATCGCGTCGTCGAGCGGCAAGATCGGCGGCGCCGCGCAGAAGCGTCTCGCGAACGGCGGCGTGCTGCACCACGCGACGCTGTCGTACGACATCGACGGCCAGACGATGACCGAGGTGCTGCGGATCGGACGGGAGAAGCTCAGCGACAAGGGCACCGCTTCCGCAGCGAAGAGGGTCGACCCGCTCCGCAGTCAGACCGGACTCTCCCGTGCGGAGATCATCGACCGGTTCATCGACACGTTCCGCTCGCTGACCTCGGCTGAAGACGGCACGATCTCGGCCGAGGAGTACGCCGATGCGGAAGCCCTCGTCGAGTCGAAGTTCGCCACAGACGCGTGGCTGCACCGTGTTCCCTAACTGCACAGCGTCCCCTGAGCGCAGAGCTTCGTGAGCGGGGACGCCGAGCGCGGCGCGGTCACGATCATCGAGGGCGACAACCTCTCGGTCGCGGCAGCCCTGCCCGCCGAGTCGTTCACGCTGATCTACCTCGACCCGCCCTTCAACACGGGCCGCGCGCGCGAACGACAGGTCGTCACCGCACGGCGGATGGCCGCGGACGATGAGGCGGATGCCGACATCGAGCCGGCTGCGGACCCTGCTCAGGGGGAGGTCCGTCACGGTTTCCACGGCCACCGGTACGAACGCGTGCGCGGAATGCTTCGCACCTACGACGACCGCTTCGACGACTACGGCGACTTCCTGATGCCCCGTCTCGAGGAGGCCTGGCGGCTGCTCGCCGACGACGGCACGCTGTACCTGCACCTCGACTATCGCGAGGCGCATTACGCCAAGGTCATGCTCGACGCGGTGTTCGGCCGCGACTCGTTCCTGAACGAGCTGATCTGGGCGTACGACTACGGAGCGAAGTCGCGCCGCCGCTGGCCGACCAAGCACGACACGATTCTCGTGTACGTCAAGAACCCGCGGACGTACGTGTTCAACTCCGACGACGTCGATCGGGAGCCGTACATGGCCCCGGGACTCGTCACGCCCGAGAAGGCGGCACGTGGCAAGCTGCCCACCGACGTCTGGTGGCACACGATCGTCCCGACCACAGGGCGGGAGAAGACGGGCTACCCGACGCAGAAGCCCGAGGGGATCCTGCGCCGGATAGTCGCGGCATCGAGCCGCCCCGGCGATCGCGTCCTCGACCTGTTCGCGGGCTCTGGCACCGCGGGCGCCGTCGCGTCGGCGCTCGGGCGCGACGCCGTGCTCGTCGACGACAACCCCGAGGCGGTGCGCGTCATGAAGGCGCGGATGCCGCACGCAGAGGTCACGCGGGTCGACAACTGACCCGGTCCCGCAGCGGGGCGATCAGGACTCGGCGGCGGAGGTGTCGCGCGTGAACCGCGTCGCGACGTCAGCGATGACGGGGCGGGCCATGAGCGCGAGGAGGACGACTGCGGCCCACAGGAGCATCAGCACGACGAGTTCGGAGAACGCGATGGTCAGGAAGGCGCTGATCACCACGAGCGACAGGACGCCGAGCGAGAAACCGAAGCGCGGCAGGATCTGCGCGAGCGCGATCCGTGCGGCGTCGCGAGTGCGGAAACGGAACGTGGCGGTGAGCACGGTCATGTGTCCGCACCAGATCAGGGCGATCACTGCGAGAAGGAGGATGGCCGGGCGGAGGGCCGCCCCGCCATCCACGGCGCCGAGATGGGTGAGGTTGACGGTCAGCACGGCGAGGATCAACGCCGCCGGGAGCGCCCACCGCAGCGTGGCCACGAGGTCACGCCGGTAGGCGCGGAAGAAGTGCCGCCCCGGTGCCAGGTCGGGGTCGGCGGCTGCCGCGCGGGTCGCGGCGACACCCGCGACGAGGGCGGGGGCGACCGGCACCAGCGCCAAGACGAACAGCGGCAGATTCGACGGGTCGCGACCGAGGAGCAGGACGGCGAGGCTCGTGGGGAGCGTCGCGAGAAGCAGCTGCGCCTCCAGCACCAGCATCCGATAGATCACCACTGAGCCGCGCGAGAGCGGACCGCGTCCGATCTCGTCGACGGCCTCGTTCTTCTTCTCGCTCATGCGTCTCTCCTGTCGCTGCGGGCGAGACCTCGCAGATGTCATGATCCCGACCGCGAACCTGACATCTGCGAAGCCCCGGCTACTTCGTGCGCGCGAGCGCGGTGTTGAAGGTGTCGATGAGCTGGGTGGACCCGAGCCCCTCGATCTCGGCGACGTAGGCGTCCCAGTCGGAGTCGATCGAGCGCTGACCCGTGATGAAGGCGGCCGTCGCAGCGTGCACGGCATCCGTGAGCTGCGTCTGCAGCAGCGAGGTCTGCTCGAGTTCGATCTCGTCGAGCAGCGGTGCAGGCGGTACCGGCAGCTGCTTCTTCGACTCCAGCTGCTTCTCGGTCCACGCGGCGACCTCGTCGGTCATGAGCGAGAGCAGGAGCTCTTTCGACGATCCGTTCGCGGGCAGGAACACGCCGTTGCTGTAGCCGTAGTCGGCGTTCAGCTTCTTCGGCGCACCCGCGTTCACGGCGCTCCAGCCGATGTCGTCCATGAGGGTTCGGGTGCCATCGGCGTCCTTCGTGAAGGTCTCTCCTTCGACGCCCCACTGGGCGAACTCGATCCCCTCGTCGGAGTAGTACAGCCAGTCGATGAACTGCAGCAGCGCCTTGAAGTACGGCTTGTCCGCCGCCTCGCTGCTGATCATCAAACCGGAGGTGAAGCGGCCGCTCGGGAGGTTGGAGCCCGCAGGGCCCCCGGGGATCGAGATCAGGCGGATCGGAACGTCGGGCTGACCGGCATCCGCGAACTTCGTCCGGTACTCGGAGAGCGTCTGGGTGTTGCTGCCGATCGCGGCCGACTGGCCGGAGATGAACTTCTGCGTGGCCTGGTCGTCGCTCTGCGTGATCTCCGGGTCCAGGACGCCGTCGGCCACGAGGTCCGCGACATCGGAGATCAGTTCACGGTACTCGTCCGTCGTGCCGGTGAAGACGTACTCGTCCGAATCCTCGTCGTACCAGGTGTTGTTGTACTGCCACCCGGCTGCCGTGCCGTAGTTGGGCGCCATCACGTTGAGCAGCGAACCGAGCGGGGTCGCGTCGGTCCATCGATCCGACATCGCGTAGCTGAGCTCGGGGTTCGCCTCCTGCACCTTCACGAGCTGCTCGGCGAACTCCTCCCAGGTCTCGGGATCCTCGGTGATCCCCGCCTTCTCCCACAGGTCCTCGCGGATCGCGATGCTGTACTCGACGTTCGGCGTCTCACGGAGCCCGGGCAGCAGGTAGATCTTGCCGTCGGCCTGGCGGCGGTTGTCGAGCTCGTCCTGGAGATCCCACTCGGAGACCTTCTCCTGGAAGTTCGGCATGTAGTCGAGGTAGTCCGACACGGGGAGGATCGCGCCGCCCGAGACGAACTTGGTCTCTGTTCCCGAATACGACACCGAGATGATGTCAGATGCGTCGCCGCTGCCGATCAGCAGCGACTTCTTCTGATCGAAGTCCGACATCGGGATGTCGGTGCGCGAGAACGTCACGTTGTGGTCGGCGTCGAGGTGCTGGAAGACGGACCAGTCGTCCTTCACCGGGTACCCGGGGTGGTCGCGGTACATGAGTGAGAACTCGACGGGCTCGGTGGCCTTGAAGGTCGTTCCGGCCTCGAAGTCGTCCATGGCGCCGACGGACTGCTCGGCGCCGATCGTGACGCCGCCGTCCTCCGCCGTCTCGTCGACGGGTGCCGAGGTGCACGCCGTCAGCGCGACGGCGAAGGTCACGATGCCTGCGACGCCCGCCAGGCGTCGGCGAGTGATGGTCATGGTGTGTCTCCTTTGTGTGAACGTCGTCGTTCGACGCGGATGGGGAAGTCAGCCCTTGACCGACCCGAGCATGACGCCCGAGACGAAGTAGCGCTGGATGAAGGGGTAGAAGCAGATGATCGGGAGCACGGTGAGCAGCATCGTGACGGCCTGGATGTTGGAGGCGATCTGCACCGCCTCGCCGCCGCCCGTGATCTCGGAGGTGCCGGTGGCCGCGGCGATCAGGTTGCGCAGGTAGATCGTCACGGGGAAGAGCGACTTGTCGTCCATGAAGAGGAAGGCGTTGAACCACGAGTTCCACTGGCTGACCGCATAGAACAGGGTCATGGTCGCGAGCACGGCCTTCGACAGGGGAAGAACGATGCGGAAGAAGATGCCGTAGGTTGAGAGTCCGTCGATCGCGGCGGCCTCTTCGAGCTCGGTCGGGAAGCTCTCGAAGAACGACTTCATCACGAGCAGGTTGAACACGCTCAGCGCGCCGGGGACGACCACCGCCCAGATGCTGTTTCGCCAGCCCAGGGTGTTCGCGATCAGGATGTAGTTCGGGATGAGTCCTCCGCCGAAGAACATCGTGAAGACCGCGATGCCGATGAAGAACGTGCGGCCCTTGAGGTGCGGCTTGCTGAGCGCGTAGGCGTAGGTGGTGGTGATGACCATCGCGATGATCGTGCCGACCACGGTGTACAGGAACGTGTTGCCGTAGTTCGTCCAGAACAGTCCGTCGCCCATCACCGCACGGAACGTGTCGATGTTGAAGCCGCGCGGGATCAGGTTCACCTCGCCGGCGGCGATGTAGCCCTCAGACGAGAACGCCTTGGCCACCAGGTTCACGAACGGGTAGAGGGTGACGATGCAGATCAGCACGAGCACGATCGCGTTGACGACGCGGAAGGTGCGATAGCCGAGCGACTCTCGGATGACGCCGGTCTCCCGGCGCACATGGGCGATGTCGGGCTTGGAAGGCAGAGCTTCGGTCACCATAGCGAGGTTCCAACCAGTCGACGGGAGATGAGGTTCGCGAAGAGCACGAGCACCAGGCCGATCAGGGCCTCGAACAGTCCGATCGCGGTTCCGTAGGAGAACTGCGCGGATTGGATGCCGACGCGGTAGAGATAGGTGGAGATGACGTCGGCCGTGGAATAGATCAGCGGATTCTGCAGCAGCAGGACCTTCTCGAAGCCGACCGACATGAACGATCCGATGTTCAGGATCAGGAGCACCATCATGGTCGGGCGGATGCCGGGAAGCGTGATGTGCCAGGTCTGCTGCCAGCGGTTCGCGCCGTCGATGCGTGCTGCCTCGTACAGCTGGTCGTCGATCGTGGTGAGCGCGGCCAGGTAGAGGATCGTGCCCCACCCGACCGTCTGCCAGGCTTCTGAAGACACGTAGATCGACCGGAACCATTCCGGCCGCTGCATGAACGGCACGGGGTCCGCGCCGAACGCCTCGACCATCTGGTTGACCGTGCCGTTGAGCGAGGTCAGCTGCAGCACGAGGCCGGCGACGATCACGATCGACATGAAGTGCGGCAGGTACGAGATCGTCTGGACGAGACGCTTGAACCGGCGCGAGCGCAGCTCGTTCAGCATGAGCGCGAGCACGATCGGAAGCGGGAAGCAGATCAGCAGGGTGAGGCCGCCGAGCATCACGGTGTTCCAGAACACCGTCCAGAACTGCTGGTTCGAGATGAACGCCTGGAAGTAGTAGAACCCCACCCACTCGTCGCCGAAGATCGACCCGCCGGGCCGGAACCTGCGGAACGCGATGATGTTCCCGAGCATCGGGACGTAGCGGAAGATCAGCAGGAACAGGATCGGCACGATCAGGAACGTGTAGATCCGCCAGTCCTTGGTCAGCGCGCGACGCCAGGACTGCCGGGCCCGCGGCGTCCGGTCGCGCCGGAATGCGCGACGACGGGGCCGCGCGGTCGTGATCACCCGCGTCTCGCTGTCGGGCTGCGCGGAGCCGGTGAGCGACAGCGGCGCTTCGACGATCTCGGGCATTCAGGTCCACCTCCTCGTGGTTCTGAGAATGGACGGCGCGTGCGCGCCGCCGGGGGTCAGGGTGCGAGCACCTCGGCTGACGTCTGGGCCTGCAGGCTCAGCTCCGCCGCCTTGAAGGCGTGCGCCTGGGTCATCGCGTTCTCGGTGCCGTCGAGGCAGTCGCGGATCAGCTGCCCGAAGTAGGGGAAGCCGGTCATCCCATTCGCGTCGAACCGGTACTGTCCCTCCTGGTTCACGAGCAGCACCTGCCCGCCGCCGTTCTCGGTGCCGATGTCGATGTACTTGCGCAGCTCGATGTACCCGTCGGTGCCGAGGATGATCGTGCGTCCGTCGCCGAACACACCCAGCCCCTCAGGGGTGAACCAGTCCACTCTCACGTACCCGGAGGCTCCGTTGTCGAGCACGACGTGCGCATCGCCGAAGTCCTGCAGACCCGGAGTGTCGGGGTGCGCGTAGTTCGCGACCGTCGAGCTGACGATGCGGCCGTCCGTGGCCCCCGTGTAGAACAGGATCTGGTCGAAGTTGTGGCTGCCGATGTCGCACAGGATGCCGCCGTACTGCGCAGGGTCGTAGAACCAGCCCGGGCGACCGCCGCCGATGCGGTGCGGGCCGAACGAGACGACCTGCAGCACTCGGCCGATCGCGCCGCGCTCGATCAACTGACCCGCGAGGATCGACGACTCGGTGTGGAGGCGCTCGCCGTAGTACACGGCGTACTTGCGTCCGGTGCGGGCCGTCGCCTCGCGCGCGGCCGCGAGCTGCTCGAAACTCGTCAGAGGAGCCTTGTCGACGAACGCGTCCTTGCCGGCCTCTATCGCTCGCAGTGCCACGGCGGCCCGCTCGGAGGGGATCGCGGCGGTGGCTACGAGCCGCACCTCCGGGTCGTCGAGGATCTGCTGCTCCGAGGAGGCGACGCGGGCGGTCGGATAGCGCTTCGCGAACGAGGCGGCCTTGTCGGCATCCGCATCGAACACCCACTTCGCGGTCGCCCCAGCGCCGATCAGACCGTCGGCCATGCCGTAGATGTGGCCGTGGTCGAGACCCACCGCGGCGAAGCTGAACTCGCCTGGTGCCGCCGCAGGCTCGGGCAGCGGATCGAAGGTGTAGGGGTGGTTCACTTCTGGGTCTCCTGATCGGTCATGTCGTACGTGCGGAGTCGTCCGCACATTCCGAATCCGCGTTCGCCGGCAGACGGCACGGCCTGCTGCACTCTGGCTTCGCCGAGATGGCTCACGTCGCCCTTGGCCACGGCACGGGCGAGGGCGAGGGACTGCTCGGCCTGTGCGAGAGGGCGCTCGCGGATGAGCTCGCCCCACTCGGACGCACGGTCGCGCACGAGCACCCCCGCCGCAGCCCTGAACGCCTCGAGGGGCGCCTGATCGCCCGCCAGCATCGCGTCGCGCAGAACCTCGAAACCCGACACGGCGAGGTCGCGACGTCGCCTCGCGCGCTCCGCGCGTCCCTCGGCGTCGCCGAGAGCCGCCGCCCGAGCGTAGGCCTCGGCATCCGCCACGACGGCTGCGGGGAACGTCATGACGGCGTCTCCCGCTTCCGGCAGACCTGCGTTGCTCATCAGCACGACGACCTTGAGCTCGTCGTGGTTCACGGCGCGGTGGATTGTGCCGGGCGTGAACCACACCACGGCTCCGGCCGAGAGCGGGGTCTCCTGGTACCCGTCGCCGTCGATGGTCTGGAGCGCCCCGGTGCCGGACACGACGACGTACGCCTCGGTCGAGACGAGGTGCATGTGGGGGCTGCCGCCGCACACGCCGTCGGGGGCGGCGTCGCGATAAACGTCGAGGTGCGACAGCGAGGTGCCGCCGGGGAACGAGGAGACGCTCATGGCGCCACGGCCTCGGCGAGCGAGAGCTGCTCCTGGTTGAGCCGCGGGGCATGAGCGACGAGATGCCCGGCGCGGTAATAGGGATCGTCAGGAGAAAGCGGCAGCGACACCAGCTGGTGCTCGATGCCCGCCTTGTAGATGGCCGTCACGACCTCGATCGCGTTGCGGCCGTCGTGTCCGTCGGCGATCGGCGGCCGGCCCTCGCGGATCGCCGCGAGCACGTCGCCGATCTGCCCCGTGTGACCGGTGTGCGCGAGCGGCTCCCTGGCCGCGGCGATCTCCTCGATCGCGGCGACGCGATCGGGGTCCCCGCCTTGGGCGGGGAAGCCTGCGGCATCCGATCGCTCTGCGACCACCTTCCACGGCTGCGAGACGCGAGCGTGCTCGCCCTGGATCACGATCTCCTGCTCCTGGCCGTGATGCACGACCGAGCTCGTGAGCTGCGCCAGACCGCGCTCATACCGGAGCACGGCGACCGAGAGATCTTCGACCTCGCTGTTGTCGTGCTGCGCGTTCGCGAGCATCGCTGCGATCTCGCTCGGGCGGCCGAGCAGCCACAGGAGCAGGTCGATGTGATGGATGGCGTGATTCAGGGTGCAGCCGCCGCCCTCCTTCTCCCACGTTCCGCGCCACCACAGGTCGTAGTAAGGCAGGCCGCGCCACCAGGCGGAGTCGACGCGCACGTGCGAGATGCCCCCGAGCAGGTCGGAGTCGACGACGGCCTTGAGCGTGGCGAGATCGTCGCGGAAACGGTTCTGCGCGACGACCGAGAGCAGCGCGCCCGAGCGCCGCTGCGCGGCGAGCACGGCGTCGCACTCTTCGAGCGAGGGCGCCATGGGCTTCTCTACGAGCACGTGGATGCCGGCGTCGAGAGCGGCGATCGAGAGAGCTGCGTGGGTCGAGGGGGGCGTGGCGATGCTCACGAGATCGAGACGGGCTTCGGCGATCATCTGCAGCGGATCGTCGTAGCCGACCGCTCCGGAGAGCCCCGACTCCTCGGCCTTCTGCGCGGCCTTCCCTGGCATGACGTCTGCCAGCGCCACGACCTCGCACTCCTCTCCGAAGGCGAGATAGCCGCCGATGTGGGCGTTGGCGATCGACCCGGTGCCGATGATTCCGATTCTGAGCATTGCGTCCTCGTTGAGCTGGTGCTTTCAATACGTAGTAGTAGTACGTATTGACCTAGTATGGTCAGAAGCAGTCGATCCGTCAACGATCAATGTGGACGAACTGCGCAGAAACGGGGAAGCATGCAGAAGCGGCCGACCAGTCGAGACGTCGCCCGGCTGGCCGGAGTGTCGCAATCGACGGTCTCGTTCGTCTACACGGGTCGTGACGGCGTCGCCCCGGCGACGCGCGAGCGGGTTCTGCAGGCGGCGTCCGAGCTGAACTATCGGCCCAACCTGGCCGCGCGTGCCATGCGCACGCAGCGCACGGGGCGCCTCGCCGTCGTCTTCCCGGTGAGTGCGCCGAACCCGCTCAGCATGCTGCGCGGGGCGACGCTCGCCGCGGAGAAGGCCGGGTACGTCCTCGAGATCCTGAGCCTTCCCGACAATCGTGACGAACGGGCCGAGCGCGTCGAGGAGCTCATCGACGGCGGACAGTACGAGGGGTTCCTGTCGTTCACGCCGTTGCCGCAGCGCATCCTCAATCTTTCCCGCGAGGCTGGGCCCGTGGTGCTCTGGGCCTCGGCGTTCGACGATGAGATGCATGCCACCGGAGTGTTCACCGAGGCGCAGCCGATCGTCGTCATGATGGAGCGTCTGGTCGAACTGGGGCACCGGCGCTTCCTCCACATCACCGGCCCCCTCGATTTCCCCTCGGCCGTGGCCCGCCGCGACGCCTATCTCGCGACAGTGGAACGGCTCGGTCTCGACTCGATCGCCGTGATCGAGGGCGACTGGACCAGCGAGGTCGGACTCGAGGTCGTGCGGAGCCTGCCCGAGAAGACCGCGCCCTTCGCGCTGATCGCCCCGAACGACAGCGTCGCGATCGGAGCGATGCGGGCGGCGAGGCTGCGCGGGTGGTCGATGCCGGGAGACATGAGCGTCACCGGGTGGGACGACATCGGCACCAGCGCTTTCCTCGTGCCCTCGCTCACGAGCGTCGTGCAGGATCGCGCGCTGGTCGGCGAGCACTCGATGCGTCGGCTGATCGCCGCCGTGCGTGGTGAGGAGGAGCCCGAGAAGCCCGGGGAGGTCCACCGCGTCGTGTGGCGCGAGTCCATCGGGGCGCCGTCGGCCTGAGAGCGGGCTGCTCCCGGCGGTTACGGCCGCAGGAGGGCGACGAACTGCTCGATGTCCGCCGCCATGTCCACGCTCGGGTCGAGCATCCAGGCGGATTGCAGCCCGTCGGCGAGCGCGTGCACGGCGCGGATGATCCACGCCGGATCGAGATCGCTGCGAACGGTTCCTTCGGCCTGCGCGGCCACGATGCCGGCGACCGACGCGCCCTCGACGGTCGCGGTGCGCTCCCGGAAGTACGCGTGCGCCGGATGCTCGGGGTCGCCGGCTTCGGCGGCGAGCTGGGCGTAGAGCTGCACGAGGCCGGGCACCGAGGCGTTGTGCCGCATGACATCGAGGAGCGCCGTCACGGGGTCGGCCGCGGCATCGGCGTAGACACGGGCGTCACGCTCGTCTCGCGCGCGGAGGATCGCCACGAAGAGCTCCTCCTTCGTGCCGAAGTAGTGCAGGAGGCCGGCGGGGCTCAGGCCTGCGGCATCCGCGATCTCGCGCACCGAGGCCTTGCGGTATCCGTGCTCGGCGACGACTGCGAGCGCCGCGTCGAGGATCTCCTCGCGCTTGATGACGCCCTTCGCGTACGCCCCCCGAGTTGCCATGACTTCACTGTAACGGCCGCGTCTCGAAAACCGAACAAAGTTCGTGAATGGCTTGCGGGCTCCGCGTTCGATCTGTCACCATGGCTCCAATCCCAAACGATGTTTGGGATTGGCCCCGTCCCGCTCAATGAGGAGCTCCGATGTCCGTACTCGATCCCGCATCCGAAATCGCGCCAACCGGCACCATCCGTTCCGTCGCCCCCGCCGCGGGCGAACCCGCTGCCAGCCCGCCAGCGAACCGGCGTCTGCTGCCCAGCCTGCTCGTCGCCTCTCTCACGCTCTTCGCCACGTACGGCGGTCTGATCGCGATCCTCCTGCCGAGTCAGATCCTCCTCATCGACGAGGCAGGCAAGGTCGGCAACCTGGCGGTCGTCACCACGATCTCGTTCGTCTTCACGCTGTTCGCGCAGCCCATCGTCGGCGCACTCAGCGATCGGACCCGCTCCCGTTTCGGACGCCGCGCACCGTGGATGGTGCTGGGTGCGATCGTCGGCGGCATCTTCCTGTTCGGGCTCGGCTCGCTCACCGAGATCGTGTGGATCGCCGTGTTCTGGACGATCATCCAGGTCGCCCTCAACTTCTTCCAGGCGCCGCTCACCGCGATCACCGCTGACCGGTTCCCGCGATCGAAGCGCGGCGGAGCGAGCGCCATGATCGGCCTCGGCACGCAGCTGGGCATGACCGTCGGCATCATGCTCGCGGGCGCCTTCGCGGCACAGGTCGGCATCGGCTATTCGGCGTTCGGCGCGGCCGTCATCGTCGTGTCGCTCCTGTTCGCGCTCGTCAACCGCGACTGGTCGTCGAAGGAGGCAGCCGTCGAGCCGTTCCGCTGGGGTGCGTTCTTCAGGGGCTTCTGGATCAGCCCTCGGCGCCACCCCGACTTCGCGTGGGCGTTCACCGCGCGGTTCCTCCTGATCCTCGGATACTTCGTCGTCAGCGCCTTCCAGCTCTACATGCTCACCGACTACATCGGCCTCGAGCTCGCCGAGGCTCAGGGAGCGGTCGTCACCCTCACGCTCGTCGCGTTCGTCCCCACCCTGATCGCGATCGCGCTCTCCGGCTGGTGGAGCGACAGGGTCGGCAGGCGCAAGGTCTTCATCTACGCGGCATCCGTCGTGATGATCGCGGGGCTGGCGATGCCGCTGATCCAGCCGAACATGACCGGCATGATCCTGATGGCGATCGTCAACGGCGTGGGCTTCGGGCTGTACATGTCGGTGGACGCCGCGCTGATGACCGAGGTCCTCCCGAACGAGGGCGTGTCGGCTGGCAAGGATCTCGGCATCCTCAACGTCGCGACCAACGTCCCGCAGGCGCTGAGCCCCGCCATCGGCGGCGTGATCATCACCTCGCTCGGCGGATATCCGATGCTGTTCGTCTTCGCGATCGTGTTCGTGATCCTCGCCGCCATCGCCACCGCACCGATCAAGGGAGTCCGCTGATGACCGAGAATGCACTCATGACCGAATACATCGAGGTCGAGACGGCCGCGGGCCGGGTTCGCGGATGCTGGCGCCCCACCACGGGTGGTCGAGGCAATGTCCGATCGGCCGCTTTCCTGGGGATCCCGTTCGCCGAAGCCCCCGTCGGCGACCTGCGTTTTCAGGCGCCCGTGCCGAAGGAGCCATGGGAGGGCACGCTCGACGCTCTGTCCTTCGCGCCGACCGCGCAACGAGGAGACCCCGGGGTGACCTTGATCCCCGAGCCGTCGGTGCCGGGGGAGTCCACGCTCAATGTGAACGTGTTCACGCCGTCTCTCGACGGCGCCCTGCCGGTGCTCGTCTGGATCCACGGCGGCGGGTACTTCGCCGGCTCTCCGGCGAGCCCCTGGTACGACGGGCGCAACTTCAACCGCGACGGCGTCGTGACGGTGTCGATCTCGTACCGGCTCGGCTTCGACGGCTTCGGCTGGATCGAGGGCGCGCCCTCGAATCGCGGTGTGCGCGACTGGCTGCTCGCGCTCGAGTGGGTGCAGCAGAACATCGCCGCCTTCGGTGGAGACCCGGGCCGCGTGACCATCGCGGGTCAATCCGCGGGTGGTGGCGCTGTACTCACCCTGCTCGGCATGGAGAAGGCGCAGCACCTGTTCCACGGGGTGTACGCGCTCTCGGGGGCGCTCGCTGACGTGGCGGCGCCGCGATCGGAGGCGTTCGGGCGGGCCCTGGCGATCGCGGGCGGGGTCGAGCCGACGGTGTCGGGATTTTCCTCGCTGGGCGAGGAACGGGTGCTCGAGCTGCAGAAGAAGGCGACAGAGCTCGGCCCGAAATCGCTCACCTCGATGATCGATGAGGGGCTCCCGCTGGGCCCGTCGGTCGACGGCGACCTGCTGCCGCGGCCGACCCTCGAGTCGCTCGCCGCGGGAGTCGGCGCCGAAAAGCCGCTCGTGCTCGGGTCGACCGACGACGAGTTCACGATGGCGATGACGGGTGCTGCGAAGGCGTTGCGCTGGGTGCCCCAGGCGCTGCTGCTGAACAGGCTCGGCGTGCCGAAGACGATTCGGCGCGACTACCTCGGCGCGAACGCTGATGTGGTCGCGCTCGGCAAGACCCGTCTGGCCGGGCGCGTGCTCACCGACCGGATGTTCCGTACGGCAGTGCTCGACGTCGCCGCCGCTCGAGGCGACGCACCCACCTGGGTGTACCGGTTCTCGTGGCCCTCGGGGCACTTCGGCTTCGCCGAGCACTGCCTCGACGTGCCCTTCTTCTTCGACTGCCTCGACGGGCCCGCGATGGAGCCGCTGGCCGGGCCGAATCCGCCGCAGGAGCTCGCCGATGAGCTGCACGCGGCTGCCGTCTCGCTGGTCGTCGACGGTGATCCCGGATGGCCGGCGCATCACGGCGATGCGGGGACCGTTCGGGTGTGGGACACGCCTGTGCGCGACGTCGCCGACGGGTACGCCTCGGTGAAGGCGCTGCGGTGACGGGCCGGCTCGGAGCACAGCGCTGAGCACGTCCTCCTGAGCATCCTCGTCCCCTCGTCGACCCTGAGGTGGCGCCCGTGGCCGGAATTCTCACGTGATTCCGACCGCACGTGTCACTCGACCGCACGCGCCTCGCGCCCCGCACCGGTTCGCAGACGCTCGGCCGGCACCTACTGCCGCTCAGCGGCGGCGAAAGCGACAGTTGGTGGCACCTGAGAAGTGGATGCAGTCTTCCTGCACAACTGGGACGACACCGGGCATCGTCCACGGACGGTGTGAAACGGGCGGACGGCACCATTCAGGTGTCGCACACTCGGGGGATGTCCCGGCGTCCTCGTACTCTCCCCGCTGAACTCGGAGCGACCTTCACCCCGGCGCAGGCGCGCGCAGAGGGCGTCACCGCCCGGCGCTTGCGCGCGCAGGATCTGGAGCGGCCGTTCCGCGGCCTGGTCGTCGTGCGGCCGACCGAACCGGAGCGCGAAACGAACGAGGACTCGTCACCGTTCGCGCGCGACCGGGCAAAGCGGGAAGAGGTTCTCCGGCTGGCTCGGATCTACCGTCCGCTCATGAGCCAGCATGCGTTCTTCATCGGCCGCACCGCGGCCGTCCTGCATGGGCTGCCCGTGGCCCCGGCGAAGCATCTGGAAGTCGGTGTCTGCGCGCCGCACCGCGCTCCTCGTCGCCGCGGGATCACGGGCCGTCAGATCGCTCCGCAGCTGGTCTCGGTCCGCGAGATCGACGGACTGCGCGTCACCGGGCCCGTCGCGACCTGGGCGACCCTTGCGACGATGCTCTCGGTGCGCGAGTTGATCGCCGTCGGCGACGCAGTCGTTCGGGTACCCCGGGACACCTGGGGGCATCGTCGTCCAGAGCAGGCGCTCAGCACAATCGACCAGCTCCACGCGGTGGTGGCCGCGGGGCGGAGGCCAGGACTCCGCAAGCTGTGCGAGGCACTGCCGCGGATCCGCGTCGGAAGCGCGTCGCCGCTGGAGACCGACTACCGCGTGGATGCTGAATCCGCTGGCCTGCCCGAAGCGGAACTCGACGTCGAGATCCGTGACAGCGGTGGCCGGCTGCTCGGAATCTCCGAGTTCTTCTACCGGGAGTTCGGTCTGGTGGTCGAGGTCGAGGGCGACCACCACCGCACCTCGCGGGAGCAACGGAATCGAGACATCGAGAAGTATGCGGCGTACACGGCGATCGGCGTGGAAGCCGTGCGGCTCACGTCCGCGCACATCCGAGGGGTGAATCCGCGTGCGACCGAGATGGTGCGTACGGCTCTGATCCGTCGAGGCTGGCGTCCCTGAGCATCCGCGATGCACACTGCACGGCACTTCACGTGGCACCACCTGTCGGAATTCCGGCGGCGAACCGACGACGGGTGCCACTTGAGACGGTGAAACCGGCGCTGGAGCGGAGGGCTCAGGCCACGTACACCTTGCGGAGCGTCTCGCTGACGGCCCACTCGGTCTGCATGCCCTCGGCGAGGCGCACGATCGAGCCCGGGCCCACCTCCAGGGGAGGCAGCTCAGGAGAGACGAACCGGATCGTCGCACGCCCGGAGAGCACGACGAAGACCTCGTCGGCCTCGGTGTCAGTGGCGATGCCCGGAGTCATCTCCCACACCCCGACCTCGGTCGCACCGATGGTCGCGAGCGGCAACGTCGCGGTGGTCGGGACGCCGCAGGCGACGGATGCCGTGGGCAGAGGCTCGTGCGAGAGTTCGAGGGCTCCGGCATCCGCTGCCTGCCCCGCCGCCAGTGCGCTCACGAGTCGAATCCCATGCCGACCGCGTCGAGCGTCTTGAGGAACAGATTGCGCTTGCCCTCGTTGTGATCAGCCTGGTTCATGGCGGCCCGCACCAGGTTGATGCCGATCGCCGCGGCCGGCTCCGGCGGGAACGGGATCGGCTTCTCGCGCACCATCGCGAGCTCCGTCCGCTCGGTGACCTCGCCCGAGAGCTTGTCGAGCATGACGTCGGCCGCGAAGCGTGCAGCGCCCACACCGAGACCCGTGAAGCCTGTGGCGTACGCGACCCGCCCTCGGCGGGCCGTGCCGAAGAACGCGCAGAAGCGGCTCGACGAGTCGATCGCGCCCGCCCAGCGGTGCGTGAAGCGCACGCCTTCGAGCTGCGGGAACATCGTGAAGAAGTGCGAGGCGAGCTTTCGGTGGCTTTCGACGCGGTCCTCGTACTCGGGGCGCACCTTGCCGCCGAAGTGGTAGATCGCGTCGTAGCCGCCGAACAGGATGCGGTCGTCGGCGGTGAGGCGGACGTAGTGGAACTGGTTCGCGCTGTCAGAGAGGCCTTGCCTGTTCGACCAGCCGATCGACTCCCGCTGCGATGCCGTCAGCGGCTCGGTCATCAGCACGTAGTCGTACACCGGCACCGTCATCAGGCGATTGCGCTTGAGCAGCGAGGGGAACACGTTCGTCGCGAGGGCGACAGCATCCGTCGTCACCGTTCCACCGGGAGTGACCAGCCTGATCGGCCCCGCCCCGTCGCCCTCGATGGCCCGGACGATCGAGTGCTCGTAGATCTCCACGCCCAGCTCGACCGCGACGCGTGCGAGCTCCATGCCGAGCTTCGCGGGGTGCACGAGCGCGCAGCCCTCTCGATCCCAGTCGCCTCCGAGGAACGTGGGCGAGTGGATCTCGGCCTGCACGGCAGCCTCGTCGAGGAAGCCCGGCTCGTCGCGGTACCACTCGACCTGATGCGGCTCGACCGCCACCGCGAGCTGACCGGTGCGCTCGAAGTCGACCTTCATGTCGTACTTCTTCACCGTGGCCTCGATCGCGTCGAGGTTCTCGATCCCGAGCTCTTCGAGCCGGTCGATCTCGTCGGGCCAGCGGTTCACGCCGTTCTCGTGGCCGTGGGTGAGGCTCGCCTCGCAGAAGCCGCCGTTGCGTCCGGAGGCTGCCCACGCGATGCGTGAGGCCTCGAGCAGGACGACGCGGCGCTGCGGGTCGCGCTCCTTGGCGCGCACGGCGGTCCACAGGCCCGCGTAGCCGCCGCCGACGATGGCGAGATCGGTGGCGATGTCGGCGGAGAGGGTCGGATGCTCGACCCGCTCGACGTCATCCAGCCAGAAGACGCCGAAGGCGGTGTCGCGCAGAGACGCGTCTATCACGGACTCTGCGGGCTGCTGTCTTTCGAAGACGGTGGTTCCCATGATGCTGTGCTCCTGACCCGCGGCGCGCGTCAGCGCGTGCCCCAGTTGTAGAGGTCCTTGTAGAGCCCCGCGTAGAGCAGGCTCTCGGTGTGCACGACACCGGGGATCGTGCGGATGCGTGTCGCGATGAGATCGATGAGGTCCTCGTCGCTCTCGCAGACGGCCTCGACGAGGATGTCGAAGGTGCCGAGCGTGACGACGACGTAGACGAGCTCGGTGATCTTCGTGAGTTCCTGCGCGACGACGCGCGGATCGGCATCGACGCGGATGCCGATCATCGACATGCGATGGAAGCCGAGCTGCAGCGGGTCGGTCACGGCGACGATCTGGATGACGCCCGCTTCGGTCATGCGCTGCACGCGCTGGCGAGCCGCCGCCTCGCTGAGCCCTACCTCACGGCCGATCTCGGCGTAGGGGCGCCGCCCGTCCTCCTGGAGAAGCTCGACGATCCGCTTCGAGATGTCGTCGAGGGCGGGATGCTTCGGAGTGGGGCTCATATGTCGATACTGACACTTTTGAGGGGGCGTGGCAACCGATTCAGTCGTCACAGTGGGTCAACTGGTTCTGTTTCGGTGGAAGCCGTGCTCGCCGTCGACAAGTATGACGCGATGTGTCAGGCTGGTCGGACGACGACTCCGGGGGGAATCACCATGGCACGTCCGATCGCGGGTCCGCAGTCGCTGTTGAGGATCCTCAACGGTCGCGCGATCCTCGAGACGCTGGCCCGCCGGGGTCCGCTGACCCGCGCCGAGCTCATGGCCGCGACCGGTCTCTCGCGCACCGCCGTCACACAGGTGCTCCGCATGCTCGAGAACGCCGAGGCCGTCGCCGCCGCCGGCCTCGACCGCGACACGCGAGGCCCTGCCGCGGGGCGTGTGGCCCTGCATCCGCGTCTCGGGCTCGCCGCCGCCGTGCACATCGATCATCACGCAGCCCACGTCACCCTCGTCGACGCGACGGGGACGGTCCGCGCCGAGCAGCATGCGCCCTTCCCTCCGCACGGCGATCGTGTCGAGCACATCGTCGGGCTCGTGGAGTCGTGCCGCTCGCTCGCGAAAGGGCCTCTTCACCTCGCCGTCGTCGGGGTGCCGGGCATCGTGACCGCCGACGGCGGGATCCGCGACGATCAGGGACCCGATGGAGGCGTGTTCCGCTCGGCTCTGTCGGTGCTCCTCGGCTGCCCGGTCCGCGTGGAGAACGACGTCAATCTCGCCGCTCTCGCCGAGCTGACCTCCGGTGCGGGCGCGCAGCTCGCGAGTTTCGTGCTGCTGCTGTTCGACGACGGGCTGGGCGGTGGCATCGTGATCGACGGCGCCCTGCACCGCGGATTCGCCGGGGTCGCCGGCGAGGTGATGTATCTGCCTCAGACGCCGCTGCCGGTCGGCGCCCCCGTGCTGAGCGACGCCGTGGTCGGCGATCTCGCACTCGTGCACGGCCGCGATCCGGCCGACAAGGTCGACCAGCACCTCGACGCCGCAGCCGCCGGCGATGCGGCGGCGGTCGCGATGGCGGCCGAGATGGGGCGCCGAATCACGCTCGCTGCGGGGAGCGTGGCGTTGATCGTGGATCCCGAGGCGTTCATCCTCGCCGGCACGGCGGCGCATCCGGTGCTCGTCGACGCCGTGCGGCAGGTGGCCGACTCCTTCGCCGCCCAGCTGCCGATGCGCTTCCTGGTCTCCGAGTTCGGCCCGGAGGCCCCTCTGGTCGGCGCGATCGGCGAAGCGACATCGGCTCTTCGCGCGGCCGTGTTCACCAGCATCCTTCCCGACAGGAGCAGTCGATGATCTCTGATCTCGCCGACCGTCTCGGCCTCGCCCCCGGGGCGCGCGCCATCATCATCAATGCGGATGACTTCGGCATGTGCCATGCGGCCAACTCGGCGATCGCCGAGCTGCTGGACGGGGGCGGCGCGGATTCGGCGACCATCATGGTGCCGTGCGCGTGGTCGCCGGAGGCGCTCGCGTTCGCCGCCTCGCGCACCGACCTCGACATCGGCGTGCACCTGGTGCTGACCAGCGAGTGGCGCCGCTACCGCTGGCGTCCGCTCACGGGGACGACGACGACCCTGGTCGATGCCGACGGCTTCTTCCCGACAGACGTCGTGTCCGTCGAGGAGCTCGCCTCCGAGGCAGACGTCGAGGCCGAGATCACGGCACAGCTGCAGGCGGCTCTCGACGCCGGGGTCGACGTCACGCACCTCGACAACCACATGGGCTCGGTGTACGGACTCGCCACCGGACGCGACTTCCTCACCCCGGTGTTCGCGCTCGCCGCGCAGCACGGTCTGCCGTTCCGGCTGCCGCGCAGCATGGACGGTGTGGGGGTGGATCCCGAGCTTCAGCACCTGCTCGACAGGGCCACCGCGGCCGCCGAGGCGGCCGGCGTCGAGATCATCGACAGGCTGTGGTCGCACCCCTTCGAGCTGATCGGCGAGGGGACGCCGGACGAGGAGACCTACGAGCAGGTGCGCGACGGGTTCATCGCCCTCTTGCGGGCCGTGCCCGCCGGCGTCACCGAGATCTACCTTCACCCGATGGTCGACGACGACGAGCTGCGCGCTGCCGTCGACTTCGCCGCAGCCAAGCGCGGCTACGAGCGGCGGCTCCTCGCCGACCCCGCGGTGCTCCAGGCCATCGCCGATGAAGGGCTCGTGCGCATCGGCTGGCGTGACCTGCGCGACCTGCAGCGGGCTGCCGTGCGATGAGCGGTTCGGCCGGCCCCCGCGGCCTCGCCGGCATCCGCGACCGCCGTCTCGACGCCGAGCCCACCCGCGCCCAGTCGATCGCCTTCGGGGCCTCCGGGTTCCCGACCCAGCTCATGGCGCAGACCTTCTCGGCCTTCGTCGTCTACTTCTACGTCACCCATCTCGGCGTGCCGCCCACCTGGGTGGCCGGAGCGATGATCGTCCACGGCGTTCTGAACGCCGCGCTCAATCCGGTGGTCGGCGCTCTCTCCGATCGCATCCGCACTCCCTGGGGCCGCCGCATCCCGTGGATCGGCCTCGGCATCGTGCCGCTCGTAGTGGCGTTCGCCCTGGTCTGGATGCCGCCAGCCCTGTCGCCCGGGGGCATGATCGTGTGGTTCCTCGTGGTCGTCGCGGTCTACGACATCGCGTTCGTGGTGGTCGTGCTGAACATCTCGGCACTGTTCCCGGAGATCTTCCGCACGACAGAGGAACGCGCACGCGGCAACGTGCCGCGGCAGATCTTCGCGATCCTCGGCATGGTTCTCGGGACGGCGGGTGCGCCGGCGCTCTACGGCTGGATCGGGTGGCCGGGCATGGCGCTCGCGCTGGGCGGGGTCTGCCTGGTGATGCTGCTGTGGTCGTTCGCCGGAGGGATGATCGAGCGGGCGGTTCCTGAGGCGGCGTCCGAGGCGATGTCGTGGCAGAGCCAGCTGCGCTTCACGTTCGCGAACCGCGCGTTCGTTCCGTATGTGCTCGGTTCGCTGTTCGTGCAGACCTCGATCGCGGTGATCCTCGCGGCGATCCCGTTCTACGTGCGCTACTCGCTGCACGCGGCAGAGGGCGACGGCAGCGTGCTGCTCGCCGCGATCTTCGTCACCGCGATCCCGTCGATCCTGCTGTGGAGCGCGGTCGTCAGACGCACCTCGCCCCGCACCGCCGTGCTCTGGAGCGTCGCCGTCTTCGGCGTCGCGGTGCTCGGCTACCTGCTGCCCACATCGGTGCTCGCGGCCGCCCTCGTCGGCGTCGCGGTCGGCGTGGGCGTGGGCGGTCTGCTGCAGCTTCTCGAGGTGATGCTGGGGCAGATCATCGACGAGGATGCCGTGCGCACAGGTCACCGGCGCGAAGGCGCCTTCTTCGGCGTGAACGGCTTCGTCGTGCGCGGCTCGGTCGTCCTGCAGGCCATCGTCGCAGCCGCGGTGCTGACGGCATCCGGCTTCGACGCGTCACGGGGAGACGCCCAGGCCGAGACCGTCGACGGCGGCATCCGCATCATGCTCGCCGTCGTCCCGCTCGGTTTCACCGCCCTCGCCTGGCTGTGCTTCTGGCTCTACCCGATCCGCACCCGCGACCTCTGAGCCGACGACGCGCCCGCTCCTTTCCGCCCCGTCGCTGACTCCGCGTTTCGTCTCGGTCGCTGCGCTCCCTCGCTCAACGACCGGCGGCGCGAGCCTGTCCAGCGAGGACCCACCGCGCCCCACACGGAACATGAGGCGGAGGGATTGCTTTGTCGGGCAAATCGGGAAAGGGGCCCCGCTTGCGGGGAAAGGGTCCCCGCTCTTTGCCCGACAAAGCAATCCCGGAGCCGGTAGTCAGGAGGAAGCGGCCCGCCGAGCCTCCCAGCCCGTGCGCACCATCTCGTCGACCGTGTAGCGCATCTTCCAGTCGAGGTCGCGTGCGGCGAGCTCGCCGGTGGCGACGATGCGGTCGGGGTCGCCGGCGCGGCGCGGTCCGATCTCAGGGGTGAAGTCGATGCCGGTGACGCGAGCCATGGCATCCATGATCTGTCGCACGCTCAGGCCGTCGCCCGAGCCGAGGTTGTACGCCGCTTCGATCGGCTCTCCCGCGGCGAGGCGCTGCGCGGCGGCAACGTGGGCCGCTGCGATGTCGCCCACGTGCACGTAGTCGCGCACGTTGGTGCCGTCTTCGGTGTCGTAGTCGTCGCCGTTGATGCGGGGGGTCTCACCGGCGATGAGCTTCTCGAAGACGATGGGGAACAGGTTGTGCGGGCTCACGTCGTACACCGCCGGATCAGCGGATCCCACGACGTTGAAATAGCGCAGCGAGGTGTGGCGCAGCGGCTTCTCGGACTCGGCGGTCGCCACGGCCTGGTCGCGCAGCAGCCATTCGCCGATGAGCTTCGACTCGCCGTACGGGCTTGCCGGCCTCTTCTCGGTGTCCTCCACCACGAGCGGCGCATCGGGAGTGCCGAACACGGCGGCCGACGAGGAGAACACGATGTTCGCGACACCAGCGGCCTGCATGGCTTCGAGAACTACGCGGGTGCCCTCGACGTTCTGCGCGTAGGTGTGCAGAGGACGCTGCACCGAGACGCCCGCGTACTTGAAACCGGCGACATGGATCACGCCGGTCGCCCCGTGCTCGCGGAGCGTCTTCTCGATCAGGTCCCGATCGAGGATCGAACCTCGGACGAACGGCACGCCCTCGGGAACGAACGATGCCACACCGCTGGAGAGGTCGTCGATGACGACGGGGGAGAGCCCGGCATCCGCCAGCGCCCTGACGACGTGCGATCCGATGTAGCCGGCGCCGCCGGTGACGATCCAGGACATGCTTCTCCTTCAGAACGGTGGAGGTGGAGTGGTTATTCTCTCAGGCGTCGCGCTGCGCGCCGGCCGAGGGCGTCACCGTGAAGAGGTGGGGGGCGGCGAATCCGGATGCTGCGAACGCGGCGTTCACGGCATCCGACACCGTGGCCACGGCATCCGCCTCGATGAGAGCGATCGCCGCTCCGCCGAATCCGCCGCCCGTCATCCGAGCGCCGAGGGCGCCCGCCGACAGCGCCGCCTCGACGGCCGCATCGAGCTCAGGGACGGAGATCTCGAAGTCGTCGCGCATCGAGGCGTGCGAGGCGACGAGCAGGTCGCCGATCGCGCGCGCGCCCTGCTCGCGCAGCACTCGCACGGTGTCGAGCACGCGCTGGTTCTCGGTGACGACATGCCGCACGCGGCGGAAGGTCACGTCGTCCATGAGCGTCTCGGCACGAGACAGGTCGCCCACCGACACGTCGCGCAGTGACGGCACGCCCATGATCGCGGCGCCCCGTTCGCAGGCCGCGCGGCGCTCGCCGTAGCCGCCGGTGGAGTGCGCATGCTTGACGCGTGTGTCCATCACGAGGATCGCGAGCCCCGCTTCGGCGACGCCGAGCGGCACGAGCTGCGCCTCGAGCGACCGGCAATCGAGGAAGATCGCGGCATCCGGCTCGCCGAGCATCGAGGCCATCTGGTCCATGATCCCGGTAGGGGCGCCGACGGCCTCGTTCTCGGCTTTGCGCCCGATGCGGGCGAGGGCTGTCTTGTCGAGTCCGGCGTTCCACAGGTCGTTCAGAGCGGATGCCGTCGCCCCCTCGATCGCGGCGGAGGAGGAGAGCCCCGCGCCGACGGGCACGTCGGAGGCGATCGCGATGTCGATGCCGGCTCCCGCGGCGCCTGCAGCCTCGGCCAGCGCCCAGGCGACGCCGAGCGGGTAGGCGGCCCATTCGGGCACCGCGGGTTTTCCTTGCGAACTGGGTCCCTGAGCCTGTCGAAGGGTCGGGAAAAGCGTGCCCAGCTCATCGAGGGCGACCTCGACCGGCTCGGCGGCGAACGTCGAGGCCACGCGCACGCGGCCGATGCCGTCGTCGCGGACGCCCACAGCGGCGACCGTGCGATGCGGGATCGCGAACGGCAGCACGAAGCCGTCGTTGTAGTCGGTGTGCTCGCCGATGAGGTTCACTCGCCCCGGTGCCGACCAGAGGCCGTCAGGCGTGCGGCCGGTCAGCTCGGTGAACAGCTCCGTGGCGGTGTCGTGGATGTCGCTCATGCGTGTGCTCTCTCGACGGCTTCGCGGATGCGGGCTGCGCCCTGCTCGGGGGTGACTTCTGCGGCCCAGGCCCACATGGCGGCCTCGGATCCGGCGAGGAACTTCAGCTTGTCGGCGGCACGACGAGGGCTGGTCAGCTGCAGGTGCAGGCGCACGCTGTCGCGACCGACGTTGACGGGGGCCTGATGCCAGGCTGCGATGTACGGGGTCGGCGTCTCGTACAGTGCGTCGACGCCGCGCAGCAGGCGCAGGTAGAGGGGAGCGAGCTCGTCCCTCTCGGCCTCCGTCGTCTCCGCGAAATCGGGTACGTGGCGGTGCGGCATCAGGTGCACCTCGAGCGGCCAGCGCGCCGCGAACGGCACGAACGCCGTCCAGTGCTCGCCCTGGAAGACGACGCGCTCCGAGCCCTGCTCGAAGTCGAGGATGTGCTGGAACAGGTCGGGTGCCGTGCGGTCGATGCTGTCGAGCAGTCGGGTGGTGCGCGGGGTCACGTAGGGGTACGCGTAGATCTGGCCGTGGGGGTGCGGCAGGGTCACGCCGATCGCCTCGCCGCGGTTCTCGAACGGGAACACCTGCTCGATCCCGGGGAGCTGCGAGAGGGCCGCGGTGCGGTCGGCCCACGCTTCGATCACGGTGCGAGCCCGGGTGACGCTCTGGGTGCCGAAGGAGCCGGAGTGCTCCGGACTGAAGCAGACCACCTCGCAGCGGCCGACCGAGGTGCGGGTTCGACCGAGGCCGAGCGCGGCGAGGTCGTCGAGGCCGCGCGGCGGGTTGCTCGCCGCCGGAGCACCTCCGGTCGCCTCCGCGAGTGCGGGGCCGAAGGCCGGCGACTTGTTCTCGAACACGGCGACGTCGTAGAGCGACGGCACCTCGGAGGGGTTCGTCGGCGTCTGCGGAGCGAGCGGGTCTGCGTCGGCGCTCGGCATCATGACCCGGTTCTGGCGATTCGCGGCGACCGTGATCCAGTCGCCGGTGAGCACGTCGAGTCGCATGGTCGCCGACTCGGGACGCGGATCGAGGATGCGGGCGTCGACAGAGCGCTCGGCATCGAGCGTGGTGTCCGGGTCGTCGTAGTAGATGAGGTCGCGGCCGTCGGCGAGAGTCGTGGCGCGCTTGGTGACGCCGGCAGAGAGCGTCTCGATCGGCGTGTCGGAAGGTTCGTGCGTGTTCACGTAAACATGGTCGCACAGCACCGTGATAACGTCAACACGGAAAGGGGCACGCGATGAGCATCGACGATCTCGGTATTGACCCGGTGGAGCCACGACGACGCCGCGCGGCAACCGGTCGGGTCTCGATGGCGATGGTCGCCGAGCGGGCCGGGGTGTCGGGGCAGACCGTCTCGCGCGTCGTGAACGACAGCCCGCGCGTCGATCCCGATACTCGGGCGCGAGTCGAGAAGGCCATGGCCGAGCTCGACTACCGCCCGCACCGCGCCGCCCGCGCCCTGCGCACTGGTCGTTCGCAGACCATCGGACTCGTGGTCACGACCCTCGCCACGGTCGGCAACTCGCGCATGCTGCAGGCCACGGCGGAGGCCGCGGCCGAGCGGGGCTACGCGCTCACACTCGTCACCGCGTCGCACGGCGTGGCCTCGGCGTTCCAGAGCCTCGCCGAACAGGAGGTCGACGGCGCGATCGTGCTGAACGAAGCCTCCGCGCAGGTCGCGACGGCTGAGCGGCCGAGCGGGCTGAGGCTCGTCGTGGTCGATGCCGCCACGGACGCGGGATTCGTCGCCGTGCACAGCGATCACGCAGGCGGAGCCGCCGCCGCCACCGCCCATCTGCTCTCCGCGGGGCACGCGGTCGTGCATCACCTCGCCGGGCCCGTCGACTCGTTCGCCGCCGCCGAGCGCGAGCGCGGCTGGCTCGAGACGCTCGCCGCCGCGGGGGTCGATGCGCCCGAGCCCGCTCGCGGCGACTGGAGCGCCGAGTCCGGTCATGCGGCGGGCGACGCGCTGAGCGCGGCATCCGCCGTCTTCTGTGCCAATGATCAGATGGCGCTCGGCCTGTTGCGTGCCCTCGCCGAGCGCGGCCGCCGGGTACCAGAGGACGTCGCGGTCATCGGCTTCGACGACGTGCCGGATGCCGCGAACTACCGACCACCGTTGACGACGATCAGGCAGGACTTCACCGCCCTCGCGCAGCGCGCGGTCGACGCGCTCGTGAACGAGATCGAAGGGGCGGGTGCGGCCTCAGGCCCTGTGGTGGTGCCGACGACCCTGGTCGAGCGCACGAGCACTCGCTGACCCGCAACTGCGCGCGCCGATGCGGCGTCGGCGTCAGAGCTGGGACTGCACCCAGACGAACGCGTGATTGATGTCGTCGTCAGTGTTCGTGATCGTCAAGCGCTCCATGAGCACTCTCGGGTCGATCATCCCGGCCTCGATGAGATCGCCGACGAACAGCCGGTCTTTGTCGCGGTTGGCGATGATCTTCGCCACGCAGAGGTCATGCGGATCGAGACAGAGCCCGAGCACCTCGACACCATCACGCAAGCGGCGAGCGGGCACTTCGACCAGGCGTTCTTCCCACCCCTGCGGAAGAGTTGCGGTCTTGCGTCCCACACCGTCCACGTAGAACCCGTGCGTCTGGTGGAACTCGCTCATCTCGCCGATCACGTCCAGTCGGCGCGCGAGAGTCTCGGCATCGTCATCCGACACCGGAAAGATGTCGATCTCAGGGGAGAGCGTCGCGGATGTCGGAAGCTCGTTCTCGCCCCAGGTGCCGAGGACCGATTGGCTTCCGATGATGATGATCCTGTCGGATTGCACGATCTCGCACGCGGCTCGGATCGCGTGCTCGAGCTCACTCCGCTGCATTCGAGTACACGCGATCCAGGATCATGCGACGCTCATCCTGCCCCAGAACGCTGAGGAAGACGGTGGTGTTGCGCATGTCCATGCTGTGCTCGTCCTCGCCGATGAGAAGCTCTCGAAGGTGTCGCGTGTCAGACCGCTCGAGCGCCGCCACCCATTCATCGATCAGTTCGACGGCCCCGCCGTGCGCATGCTGTCGAACCTTCGAGGCACCATGCAGACCACTGATCGTGACGTAAACGGGCGTCTCAGCCAGATGCTCGGCGACGGCTTCGTGCAGGGCCAGGCTCGTGTAGAACTTGCGATCGCGTCTGACGGACATGGCGGGCCTCCCTGCTCTCATTATGCGCGACTTGAGTGCATCCCGGGCCGTCTGTCCGCCTATGCGTGACTGACTGGGGCCGTCGATTCGCGTGCATGCAGCGTCGGGCTCAAAGTGACCCGGTGCACAGGGCGCGAGGGATCGGCGAGACGCCGGGCGAGCAGATCGACCGCCGCAGCGCCGACCGCACCGCGTGGCGGGCTGACTGCGGTGAGCGCCGGGGTGAACAGCTGGGCGACCTCATCGTCGTAGGCGATGACGGACAGGTCCTCCGGCACCGCGAGGCCACGGTTGAGAGCGATGTCGATGAAGGCCATCGCCGCGGGGTCGGGGTGGATGAGCAGCCCGGTCGCGCCCTTCTCGAGCGCGGTGTCGATCGCGGCGTTCACGGCCGAGGTGAAGCCGGGGACGTTGCGATCGGGGATCAGGCTCTCGAAGTGGGCGTCGGCGCCCAGTTCGAGTTCCTCGCACGCAGCGGCCCACCCCTTCACGACCTTGCGGCCGGTGGGGGAGTCGCGCGAGACGATCAGGCCGAGCCGTCGGTGGCCCAGTTCCGCAAGGTGTCGGGCAGCGAGCACGGCGCCGAACGCGTGGTCGGTCGTGACGCTCTCGACCGGTTCTCGCCCGGGGAGCACGACCGCATCGCGCTCGACGAACACGCTGGGGATGTCGGAGGAGGCGAGCCACTGCACCACGTCCTGCGCGTGGGCGGCGTCGGGGTTCGGGGCCACGATCAGGCCCCGGATGTCATCCGATGCCACGAGGCGCTCCAGGACCGGTCGCTCGTCCTGCAACTCGTACGAGGCCCCGCGGAGCACCAGGCGCAGGCCCCGGCGCTGCGCCTCAGCCTCCATGCCGCGGAAGACGCCGGGCCAGTAGTACGCGAGCGAGGGGACCAGCACGGCGATGGCTCCGCCGGTCGCTGGGGCGGCGACCCCGGCCTGGGCGGGGGCGGATGCCGGCACTGCTCCGCCGTGCACCCGCTCGAGCCTGCCCTCCTCCTCGAGCTGCTGCAGATCTCGACGAAGGGTGACCGGGGCGACACCGAGTTCTTCGGTGAGCTGCGAGACCCGGACGATCCCGTCGCGCGCCAGAGCGGCGAGGATGTGCGCATGGCGCGCCGGCGCCAGGGGCACGTGTTGCTGATCGGTCATGGAATCAGCATAGCTGATCGAAAATGATCGAACACGATTAATTCGAGAGTTGTCTTGATCGAAACAGGATGATAATCTCCAAACGATCGCGAACGGAGAAGCGCCGGACGCGTCCATCACAGCAGTGTTCAAAGGAGAAGTCTGTGGCGATCGTGCCCCCCGGCGAAGCGGCGAAGAGCCTGCACGTCGACGCGGAATGGACCCGTGACGATCTCGTCGCCTACGCCGACGGACTGCTCGCGGCTGTTCGCCCCTGGGCATCGGAGAACGGTGCGCGCATCACTCTCCCGGGTGCATCGGGCGGCTACGGCGTCGACGTCGACGGGCTCGAGGGGTTCATGCGCACGCTTCTGCTCGCGGGCTTCCGCATCACGGGCGCGCGCGGCGAGGGCGTCGACGACCTGATCGACTTCTCCTCGCGGGGCATCGTCGCAGGCGTCGACCCCGACGGGGCCGACCGCTGGGTGCGCCTCGACGAGCATGCACAGGCGAAGGTCGAAGCCGCCTCCCTGGCGCTCATCCTCGACATGACCCGTCCGTGGATCTGGGACCGCCTCGACGGGCTGACCCAGCGGCGGGTGATCGACTATCTCGCCCCGGTGGTCGGAGACGACACCTACCCGCGCAACAACTGGCTGTGGTTCCGCGTCGTCGTGCAGACGTTCCTGCGATCGGTGGGCGGCCCATGGTCGCAGACCGACATCGACGACGACCTCGCGCTTCACGACTCCTTCGTGCGGGAGGGCGGTTGGATCTGCGACGGAGACGAACGCTCCTACGACCACTACGTCGGGTGGGCGCTGCACCTGTACCCCGTGCTGTGGGCGCGCATGCAGGGAGCGGCCGCACTCGCGAAAGGCCGGACCCCGGACGACGTCGCGCGTCTCGACGCCTTCCTGCAGGATGCGATCGCTCTGGTCGGAGCCGACGGCTCACCGCTCATCCAGGGTCGCAGCCTCGTCTACCGCTTCGCCGCGGCCGCCCCCTACTGGGCCGGCATCATCGCCGAGGTGCCGTCGGTTCCCGCAGGTCAGTTGCGTAGAGCCGCATCCGGCATCGTCCGCCATTTCGCGGCGCACGGCGTCCCGAACCGCGACGGGCTGCTCGACCTCGGCTGGCACGAGGAATGGCGTCGCCTCGCACAGAACTACTCGGGCACCGGCTCTCCCTACTGGGCGGCGAAGGGGCTTCTCGGCCTCGCCCTGCCCGAAGACCACCCGGTGTGGTCTGCTCCGCAGGCGCTGCTCCCGTCCGAGACCGCCGACACTCTGCGCGTCGCCCTCTCTCCGGCATGGATCATCTCGACCACCGCGGATGACGGCATCGTGCGGGTGATCAACCACGGCGCCGATCACGCGCACCCCGGCAACCTCGTCGGCGACTCGCCCCTGTACGCTCGCCTGGGCTACTCGACTGCCGCGAGCCCGCTGCTGAACGGCGACGCCTGGGCCGAGCCGCTCGAGCAGTCGGTCGCGCTTCTGCACGCCGACGGCCGCGCGAGTCATCGCGCCGGCATGAGCGTGAACGGCATCCGCATCGACGAAGACGCCGCGATCGCCGGGTCCACCGCGACCGCGCACTGGATCGCCCCGGCCGCCACACAGACCAGGCACGGCTCCGGCATCACGGGTGAGGTCGAGATCGCCGGCACCGTCACGACGTGGTCGATCGTGCGGGGTGCATGGGAGGTCCGCCTCGTGCGCATCGACACGATCGAGGAGGATGCCGCAGCCACCGCGCTGCGCATCGGCGGCTGGGCGATCGCGGCCGACGCCGTCGAGGTCTCGGTGTCTGACCGACGCGCCGCCGCGTTCACCGACGACCGCTGCAGCACGATCGTCGCACTCACGCCGGGAGGTGCGGCGTCGACCGAGTCCCGCCGTGACGCGAGCCCGCTCGGCGCCGCGGCATCCGTCCCCGTCCTCACCTACCCGGTCGCGACCGGCGAGTGGATCGCCTCGGCGCTGCACCTGTCGGACCGTGTCCCGGAATCCGACCCTTCCGTCCGCATCGACGGCGCAGACGCCGTCGTCGCCTGGCCCGACTCCACCACCACCACGCACCGGCTCGTCTGAGCCGGACGCACCTACCCGCAATTGCAAAGGAGCAGTACCCTCATGAACCGCAAGATCCTCGCCGCCGGCAGCATCGCCGCAGTCGCGGCCCTGGCCCTCGCCGGCTGCTCGGGCGGCACCGATGCCGCTGAGAGCGCCGACCCCGACGCGCCCATCACTCTGACGCTCTCCGGGTGGAGCATCGACACCACCCCGGAGTTCCAGACGCTCGCCGACGCCTTCACGAAGGAGCATCCGAACGTCACGATCGAGCTCAAGGAGTACGACGCCGCCGAGTACAACACTCTCGTCACCGCCGACCTCGCCGCCGGGTCCGGCCCCGACATCATCACCCAGAAGGAGGTCAAGTACGTCACCACCTTCCAGGAGGGCGGTCAGCTTCTCGACGTCTCCGACGTGAAGCTCCCCGACGGCATCAGCGGCGCCGACTCCTACAAGGTCGACGGCGCCTCGTATGCGGTGCCCTACCGGCAGGACTCCTGGGTGCTCTTCTACGACAAGGATCTGTTCGACGCAGCAGGCGTCGAATACCCGGACGGCTCGTGGACCTGGGACGACTACGCCGACGCGGCTGCGGCCCTGACCACCGACACCGTGAAGGGCGCGTACCTGCACCGCTGGCAGTCCACCGTGCAGGGCTTCGCGAACGCGCAGACCGGCACCAGCGTCCTCGACGGCGACTACGGCAACTTCAAGGACTACTACGACAACACGCTGGCGCTGCAGGACGCAGGAGACCAGGTCGACTTCAACACCTCCACCGCCAACCAGCTCACGTACCAGGGTGAGTTCGGCACCCAGAAGGCCGCGATGATGCTGATGGGCACGTGGTACACGGCGACCCTGATCGCGCAGCAGGCGTCGGGAGACGCGAACGACTTCGAATGGGGCATCGCTCCCGCACCGCAGCTCGACGCCAAGACCGCGGGCACCGACAACACCCCGGTGACCTTCGGCGACCCGACCGGCTTCGGCATCAACGCGAACATCGACGGCGCGAAGGCCGATGCGGCCAAGCAGTTCCTCGAGTTCGCCGCGTCGGAGGAGGGCGCGCAGGCGCTCGCCGAGATCGGCATCACTCCGGCTCTGACGAACGACGCCGTGGTCGACAGCTACTTCGCCGTCGAGGGTGCGCCGTCCGACGAGCTCTCGAAGTTCGCGTGGTCCACCCACAAGGTCCTCCCCGAGAACCCGACGTCGAGCAAGACGGCGACGATCCAGGGCATCCTCGCAGACCTGCACACCGCCGTCATGTCGGGCTCGGCGTCGATCGACGACGCGATCAAGACGGCTGAAGACCGCGTGAAGAACGAAGTCGGCTGATCCTCTCGGGGGCCGGCCGACGGTCGGCCCCCGAGCAGGCACCCCGCGCCGCACACAGGAGACGAGAGACATGACCATCACCGAGGCCCCGCCCCACGGCACGGACGTGCGGCCGGCCACGCCGCCCCGGCGCCGTTCGGCGCTGCGTCGCCGCAACGCACTGATCGGCTGGAGCTTCATCCTGCCGAATTTTATCGGATTCGGGTTCCTCACCCTGCTGCCGGTGCTGATCCTCTTCTACATGGCGTTCACGAACTGGAACGTCTTCGGCAAGGCCGACTGGGTGGGGTTGGCGAACTTCCAGCGCCTGGTCGGCGACGGCAGCTTCCGCATCGCGTTCCTCAACACGCTGTACTACTCGGTCATGCACATCCCGCTGACGATCGTCGTCTCGCTGGGACTCGCGCTGCTGCTGAACAACAAGCTCCGCGGTGTCGCCTTCTTCCGCACCGCCGCGTTCTTCCCCTACATCACCTCGATCGTCGCGATCGCCGTCGTGTGGAATCTGCTCTTCAGCCCCGACTACGGACCCATCAACGAGATCCTCCGCACGATCGGCATCTCCTCACCCCCGGGGTGGCTCACCTCGTCGGAGTGGGCGATGCCCGCAGTGGTCATCGTCAGCACCTGGCGCGACATGGGGTACTACATGATCCTGTTCCTCGCGGGGCTCCAGACCGTGCCGCGTGAGTTGCACGAGGCAGCCAGGGTGGACGGTGCGAGCGTGTGGCAGCGCTTCGTCAACGTCACGCTGCCGTGCCTGCGGCCGACGATGTTCTTCGTCACCGTGATGCTCACGATCAACTCCTTCAAGATCTTCGACCTGATCCTCGTGATGACCGACGGCGGCCCCGGGCAGTCGACGCTCGTCCTGTCGCAGTTCATCTACAAGAAGGGCTTCGAGGAATCGCAGTTCGGCTACGCATCCGCGGCGGCCGTCGCACTGTTCTTCCTCTGCATCCTCGTCACCATCGGCCAGTTCCTCTGGAACAAGAAGCGGAGCGCATGATGACCGAGACACAGGTTCTCGTCACCGGGGGCACGCTGCGAAAGCTCAGCGCGCCCGCCCCCGCCGGCCGCGTGCGCGCGGGTCGCACCGCCGGACGCATCGTCGGCTACATCGCCCTGATCATCGCGGCCATCGGCCTGCTCGCCCCCTTCGCCTGGATGGTGATGAGCTCGCTGAAGAACGCCAACGAGGTCTTCTCCGTGCCCGTCGTCTGGGTGCCCGAGACGTTCGTCTGGCAGAACTACGTCGACATCTGGACGAAGTCGAACATGCTCGTCTGGATCCGCAACACGCTGTTCCTCGCGGTCAGCGTCACCTTCCTCCAGGTGCTCACCGGGTCGTTCGCCGCCTACGGCTTCGCCCGCATGCGCTTCGCCGGCCGCGACATCCTGTTCCTCGCCTACATCGGCACGATCGCGGTGCCGTGGCAGTCGTACATGATCCCGCAGTTCATCCTGCTGTCGAACCTCAAGGTCTCGAACACGCTGTGGGCGATCATCCTGCTGCAGGCGTTCGGCGCCTTCGGCGTGTTCCTCATGAAGCAGTACTACGAGACGATCCCCGAGGAGCTCAGCGAAGCCGCCCGCCTCGACGGGCTCAGCGAGTACGGGATCTGGCGTCGCATCATGCTGCCGCTGTCGATCCCGGCGATCGCGAGCCTCACCCTGCTGACCTTCGTGAACACCTGGAACGACTATCTCGGGCCGCTGATCTATCTGCGCAACCCCGATCTGTGGACGATCCAACTCGGCCTCAAGAGCTTCGTCTCGAATCTGTTCGACACCAACTACGCGCTGCTGTTCGCAGGTCTGACGATCTCGGTCCTGCCGATCGCGATCATCTTCCTGCTCGGCCAGAAGTACTTCGTCGAGGGCATCGCCACCAGCGGGATGAAGGGCTGACCGATGACACGCATCTCGCACGACACCTGGGCCACGATCCTGGGCGTCGTCTACCTCGGCCTGATGACGAACTTCCTCGTGCTCGTCGCGGCGTCCCCGGTCGTGGTGCTGCTGATCACGACCGACCCGGGACTGTCGTGGCCGTTGCTGGCTCTCGCCGCGCCGCTGTCAGCCCCGGCGCTGACAGGCGCGTTCGCCGCGTTCCGCGAGTTCGGACGTGGTGAGCCGCAGGTGGTGCGGTCGTTCCTGCGCGGCTGGAGGGCGACCTGGCGCAAGGGGATGCTGATCGGCGCCGCGGCCGCGGCATCCGTCGTCGTCCTGCTCGTCGACGTTCGCGCGGTGGCGGCGCTGCCGGCATCCGTCGTCGTGGTCCCCGTGCTCGCGCTTCTCACGGTGATCGCCGTGGCCACGGCACTCGTCGCCCTGGTCGCGCTCGCCGAGGCGCCGCAGGCGCGCCTGCGCGACATCGTCAAGGCGGCGCTCTACCTGAGCGTGCGGCGCTGGTATCTGACCGCGCTCTCGTTCGCGGTGCTGAGCGTGCAGTTCGCGCTGTTCACTACCATGCCCGCGATCGCGATCGGGCTCACCTGCGCCCCGGCGCTGTACGTGGCTTGGGCGAACGGCCGCTACACGCTGCGCCCGGTGCTCGATCTCGAAGAGGTGCGCGCGTGAGGGTGCGCACGGCGATGAGTCCCGAGGTCTTCGATCTGCTGTTCGACGCCCCCCGCCTCGAGCGCCTGCGCGCCCTCACCTCGTCTGCGCCGCTGCCGATCGACGACGGCGACCTCGCAGACACCGAGATCCTGCTGACCTCGTGGGGCGCGCCGCGACTCGACGCCGACCTGCTCGACCGCATGCCGCGGCTGCGCGCCGTGGTGCATGCCGCGGGGAGCGTGCAGGGTCTCGTCTCCGATGAGCTCTGGGAGCGCGGCATCACCGTGACCTCGGCGGCCGATGCCAACGCGGTGCCCGTCGCCGAGTACACGTTCGCGTCGATCATCCTCGCGTTCAAGCGCGCCTTCGTGCACATGCGCACGCCCGCAGAGGTGCTGGGTTGGGGCGACCTGGTGGGCTCGCCGAAGTATGGCAGCGTCGGCCGCACGGTCGGCATCGTCGGCTTCTCGCGGATCGGGCGACGGGTGGTGAGGATGCTGCGCCAGCTCGACGACGTGCACATCCTCGTGTCCGACCCCTTCGTCCCGCCGGAGGTCGTCGCCGCCGCAGGTGCCGAGCTCGTCTCGCTCGAGACGCTGCTCGGGCGCGTCGACGTGCTGTCGCTGCACGCCCCGGCGCTCCCCGAGACCCACCACATGATCGGCAGACCGCAGCTCGCGACCCTGCGCGACGGCGCCACCGTGATCAACACGGCACGCGGTTGGATCCTCGACCACGACGCCCTGTTCGACGAATGCGCCTCAGGGCGACTGGACGCCGTGCTCGACGTGACCGAACCCGACCCGCTGCCGGCGGACTCACCGCTGCGGGCGCTGCCGAACGTCGCGCTCACCCCGCACATCGCAGGGTCCATGGGCACCGAGGCGCGCCGGCTCGCGGACTCGGCGCTCGACGACGTCGAGACGCTGCTGCGTGGAGGAGCTCTGTCGCAGGTGATCACGCAGCCCGACATGGAGCTCAGCGCGTGAACACCGCCCCGGTCGATCCGCAGGAGTTCTCGCCCTGGAGCTTCTGGCGCGACGCCGACTCCGAACGACAGGAGGCGCAGCGTCGACGTCTGCGGGCTCTCGTCGACGGGCGCGCCGATCGCGAGCTCGGCGCGCAGTGCTTCGTCTCCGATCTGGCGTCCGTCGATCACGACGTCCTCCGGCTCGGTGACCGCACGTACATCGCGGCCGGGGCGTACCTGACCGGCGAGCTCGTCACCGGCGCCGATTGCAGCATCAATGCGTACACCGTCATCCGTGGCCGAGTGACCCTGGGCGACGCCGTGCGCATCGGCGCCCACACCTCGATCCTCGGCTTCAATCACTCGATGGAGCCGGGCACGCCGGTGTTCCGCCAGCCTCTGACGGCGCAGGGCATCACGATCGGCGACGATGTCTGGATCGGTTCGCACGTCGTGATCCTCGACGGCGTCACCGTCGGCTCGCATTCCGTGCTGGCGGCCGGCGCGGTCGTCACCAAGGACGTTCCGGCCGGCGCGATCGTCGGCGGAAATCCTGCGAAGTTCATCCGCTGGCGTGTCGAGCCGGCGAGCGGCCCCGCGTCGGTTGCTGCCGCTGGTCTGGCGGAGCGCGTCGCGCAGTTCGGCGCCCGCGCACGCGGCGAGGCCGCCGCGATCCTCGACCGAACATGGAACGAAGAGCGGATGCTGTTCGCCGACCGTCCGGGTGCTGCCCCCACGGTGCGCGCCCAGGCCGACGCGATCGAGATCGCGGATCTGCTGCTCGGTGCGGTGCCGCCGCAGCGCCAGCGATCCGAGCACATCGCCCTCCTGCAGGGGTGGCAGAACGCCGAGACCGGCGCGGTCGCGCCGCTCGGGCCTGACGGCCGGCAGCTCGAGGGCCTGGACTTCTCGCATGACGACGTCGCCTATCACGTGCTGAGCGTGGGATACGCGCTCGAGCTGCTGGGCTCCGAGTTCCCCGCGATGCTCACCTGGGTCACCGACGCGACGCCGCAACGGGTCGTCGATCTCTGCGAGAGCCTGCCGTGGGACAGTGACGCCTGGACGTCCGGTCACCACGTCGACGCCTTCGGGACTGCGCTGCTGTGGGAGAAGAGCGCAGGAGCGGCAGTGCTGGCGGGTGTCGAGGAGGCGCTGTTCGGCTGGCTCCTGTTGAACGCGGATCCGCACACGGGAATGTGGGGGTCGGCGACGCCCGACCGCGGTCTGCTCCCGATCGTCAACGGCTTCTACCGGGCCTCGCGAGGCACGTTCGCCCAGTTCGGAGTTTCCGTGCCGCATCCGGAGCGCGTGGTCGACACGGTCCTCCGCCACGCGCGCGAACCCCGCTGGTTCTCACCGGGTGCACGTGACGCGTGCAACGTGCTCGACATCGTGCATCCGCTCTGGCTCACCCGCGGCACGGGGCACCGCGCGGCGGAGGTGCAGGAGCTCGCGACGAGTCTCCTGTCCGACGCTCTGCGAACGTGGGTCCCCGATGCGGGCTTCTCCTTCCGCGAGCCGTCTCCGGTGAGTCAGGGGTTGGTCGCGACCGAGCCCGGGCTTCAGGGCACCGAGATGTGGCTCGCGATCGTGTGGTATCTCAGCGACCTGCTCGGCATCTCGGACGCCGTCGGGTATCGACCGCGCGGCGTTCATCGACCCGAGCCCGCGGCCGGTCTCGGCCGGACGCGGGGCCTCGACGAGGCGCCTCGCGGCGGGGCCGGAATGGCATGAGCGGCGGGGCGGAGGCCGGCGGCCGGACGTCCGGCGGTCTGATCGAGCGCGGAGCCCTGCGAGGGATCTGGCAGGCGGCGCACGCAGACGACCTGCCGGTTATGGTTCCGTCAGTCTCCGACCGCGAGGGCTGGAAGTCGATCGCTCCCGAGGCCCGCGACCTGATCCTCGCGGCCGCCGATGCGGAGAGCGGCACGCCGTGGATCCTTCCTCGACTGTCGCAGTGGTCGGCCTTCGGACGGACAGGCGACCGCCGCGCATACGAGGACGTCGACTTCGCGCACAAGCGCCGCATCCGCCTGGCCGTTCTCGCCGCGGGGATCGATCCCACGTCGGCCCGGGTGTTCGAGGCCGCCGACGGCCTGTGGACTCTGTGCGAGCAGTCCACCTGGTGCTGGTCCGCACACGACGACTCGTTCTCCCGCGGGCTGATGGCCACCGACATCGCCCGCCCGTATCTCGATCTGGGGGCGGGGGAGGCCGCGGCGCTCGCCGGATGGGCGGCCCTCGCCCTCGGCGACGCGCTCGAGACCGACGTGCCGGGTCTGATTCCACGACTGCGATCGGAGGTCGAACGCCGCATCCTGTCGCCCCTGATGGATCGCCACGACTGGTGGTGGGAGAACCGCGAGATCAACAACTGGCTGGCGTGGATCGTCGGCAATGTCATCCCCGCCGCCCTCGTTTTCACCGACGGAGAACGCCGTCGGCAGGTGCTCGACAGATGCGTCGACGGCGTCGATCGATATCTCGCGCAGCTTCCCGCAGACGGCGGCATCGACGAGGGGTTCGCGTACTGGTGGCAGGGAGCCGGGCGTGCCTTCGACGCCCTGGCGCTTCTGGACACTTTGTCTGCAGGGGCGATCGGTGCCGAGATCGCCGAGGGAGCACTCGGCGGCCTGCGCGAACTCGCTCGCTTTCCCGAGCGGATGCTGCTGGGAGACGACTGGGTCGCGAGCTACTCCGACGCCGAAGCGCGCATCGGCGCCGATGCGCCCTGGCATTCGCTGTTCCGCGCCGCCCGCCTGTGCGGCCTCGACGACACGGCCGCCTTCGCCGCCGGCCGACGACGCGAAGGAACGATCCTCGGGTTGGAGGCTGACACGATCGGCGGGATCGGGCGCATGGTCGCCGAGTCGTTCGATGCGCGATGGAGGGCGACGGCACCGCGTCGGGCGCCCTTTCCCGCGCAGGTCGAGTTCGCCTCGATCGCCGTCGGCATCCGGCGCGAGCATGCGGGCGACAGCGGCGGGCTCGCCGTCATCGCCAAGGCGGGGCACAACGCCGAGAGCCACAATCACAACGATCTCGGATCCGTCGCGGTCGCGGTGGACGGCGTCCCGCTGCTCGCCGACCTCGGCCGAGGCGTGTACACGGCCACGACGTTCTCGGATCAGCGGTACTCCCTGTGGCACCTGGGCAGCGCATGGCACAGTCTCCCGCACCCGCACGGGCTCGAGCAGCAGCCTGGCCGACAGTGGGAGGCGCCGATGAGGTCGCTCGACGACGGCTGGTCGATCGACCTGAGCGCGGCCTATGCGTGGCCGCTCGGCGCCGATCGTCAGTGGACGCGGGAGATCCGCCTCCGCGACGGCGAGGTCATCGTCCGCGACCAGGGCGTCGCGGTCGGCGCCGAGGGCACCCGCATCTCGGTCGTGTGCGCCGGGGTCCCCGAGCGGATCGATGGCGGCATGCTCGTGCCGGGACGGCACGGATCGCGTGCTCTTCGGCTGACCTACGACGCTGCCGAGGTCGAGATCGCATCACGATCGACCGACGATCCGCACCTCGAGGCGTCGTGGGGTGCCGTGGTGTCGCGGATCTTTTTCACGCCGTTTCCCGGAGTCACGTCGTGGGAGATGCGCGCACGGGCCTGACTCAGCTCGAGTCGCGCACGTTCAGCGTGGGCGCGAGCTTCGTGCGCTGTGACGGAGTCTGATCGCGTTCGCCGAGGCGCATGACACAGGTCTCCAGGGCTCTGCGGCCGACGGCGAGCTTGGGCGGGGCGATGGCCGTCAGCGGCACCCCGGCGAGGGCGGCGATCTCGTCATCGTAGGCGACTATCGCGAAGTCCTCGGGTACGCGCAGTCCGCGCTCCTCGGCGATGCTCAGGAGCCCGATCGCGAGTTCGTCGGGGAGGACCAGCGCCGCCTGCGCCCCCGCTGCGAGGCAGCCGTCGAGGAAGGCTCGAAGAACGTCGGAGGTCGAGCCGTCTCCCCAGCGCGGCGACGGCGCCATGACGACAGGAGCCGTCGCATCCAGGCCTTGCCGTGCGATCGCTCTCGAATGACCGCGAACGATCCACGGCGCGGTCGCGCTCTCCCGGCACAGCAGACCCACGCTGCGGTGGCCGCGTTCGGCCAGATGGTCGACGGCGATCTCCGCGCCGTAGCTGTGATCGCTGCGCACCGCGTCGATGCGCAGCGAGGTCGGTGCGCCGCCTGCGGAGCGTTCGACGAGCACGACGGGTGTGCCGATGCCGGCGATCGTGTCCCAGGTGGTCAGGTCGTCGATCTGGGGGCGTGCGGTGACGAGCATGATCGCATCGACGCCGTTCCGGCTCAGCCGTGTGAGCTGTCTGGCCTCTTCTCTCGCGTCGTAGTTCGTCGCGCCGAGGACCAGTCGGATGCCGGCGGCCCGGGCAGCCTCGCCCGCCCCGCGGATCACCGGCGGGAAGTAGTACGAGACGTCGGGGACGATGAGGCCGATCGTCGCGAGCGGTCGGGAGGAGGAGCCGATTCCCCGTGCTCCCGTCGCCGGAGACTCGGCGTCGTCGGGCAGCACTGCTCCGCCGTGCACCCTTCGCACGAGGCCGCGTTCTGCGAGGACGGCGAGGTCGCGTCGTATCGTCATGCCGGACAGGCCGAGGCGCGTGGCGAAGTCGAGCACCTCGACACGTCCGCGCAGAACCACCTCGCGGAGTATCCGCTCGCGTCTCTCCTCGGCGATCACGCTGTCAGGCTATCCGTCTGTGTGAACCGCGAACGCGAGCGCGGCGGCAGGGGGCACCCGCCTGACGGCGGACACCCCCCCTTGACCGGCCGCCCGGACTCAGCGGCACGTGAGCGCGGCGTACGGTTGCACGCGCGTGGTCATGGTGCCGTCGGCCGCAGTGACCACCACCGTCGACGCGCCGGCAGCGACTCGACCTGGAGCCTTGAACGAGACTGTCACGTCCTTGCCTGCGGGCAGATGCGAGCGGGTCTTCTCCCCGAGCGGTGTGATCACCGTCACCTCGACCGCCTGATCCTCGCTGTTGCTCACCGTGGTGTGCACCCATGCTCCGCTGCCCTTGCACTGCGTCCCGACGGCGGCGTCGATCGTCAGGTCGGGGACGTCCAGAGACATGCCCAGCAGGGTCAGGCCGTCGCCCGGCATCGTGCTCCCCGCGGGGAGGGTGACGCTTGCGACGGGGCGGCCGGACAGCGGTATCCGCTGTGCGAAGACGGATGCCGGAGCATCCACCGTCGAGATCGTGCCGCCGATGTACGGCGTGCTCCGCTGCCAATGGGAGGCGGCCGTCGCGAGGGCCTCGGCGTCTGTCGCCGACCACGTGGGCAGGCTGAGCTCGATGTCCTCGCTGGTACCGTCCTGGTAGTGCACGGTGGCCATGCCCGACGACGTCGATCCGGCGGAGAAGCCGATGACGACGAGCGCCTCGGCCGCCCCGGGAAGGGCAACCTCCTGGCCTGCGGTCTTCACGCTGTCAGGCGTGCCCACAGCTCGGGGGTGCCATTCGACCTCGGTCTCGAACACGCTGACGGGCACGCCGACGTCGAGACCAGCATCCGCCAGAGCCTCCTCCGAGAACGCGCGAAGATCAGCGGTGATCTGGCCGTTGCGCGGGTTGGCGGCGCTCGCGACCGCCGTCTGGTTGACGAGACTCGAGAACGGCAGGGCTGTGCGCTCCACGCCCGCGCCCTGGTACGCGCCGATGTTCGGATCGCCCGCGGGCAGCGGATCACCGAAGAAGTCCTGCGTCCCGGCATCCGCGATCGTCGTTCCGGCTCCGATCAACGGCGAGCCGACTGCCAGTCGATACCCCGGAAGCTCGCGGGTCAACTGACCGCTGCCCGCGGCGATCAAGCCGGGATCTCCGACGACTGCGCCTGTCTCGGTCGGCGGGGCGGTGATGCCGCCGAAGTACGCGTTGTTCGCGTACACGGCGTTCGTCGTCTTCAACGTCCCGCTCGGCGCGATGATGATGTTGTTCTTCATCTCACGAGGGGCCGTCATGTCGTCTTCGAAGGCGCGGGTGCACGAAAATGTGTTGTTGTAGATGCGGTGCGTGCCGGGGCCGCCACTGGAGCCGGCGAGGCGGCAGTCGTCCTGTGAGACGTTGTAGCGCAGGATCGCGGTGGCCGTCGTCGAAGCAGTGCCGCAGCCCGAGATGCAGTCCAGGTAGAAGCCGCCCGCGTTGCCGTACGAGTAGTTGTACTGGAACGTGCATGAGCCCTTGATCTTCATGTCGCAGTCCCACGCCGTGGAGTCGTACGTCGAGCCGACGCTGTTGCCCACCACGTTGTACTGGAACAGAGGGTCGACGGAGTTGTAGGGCCACATGCCGGCGAAGTTGCCCTTCACGAACGGGTACTTGCCGTGCCCCAGATCAAGCGCCGAGTTGTACTCGATGAGCGGCTTGTCGGAGTTGTGGATCACGATGCCGTCGCCGCCGACGTCATGGATCGTGTTGTGCGCGACGTAGACCTTCGTGTTGTATCGCTTCGTCGTGTCGGGGGCCGAGAGCTTGATGCCGCCCGCGGCGGTGTCGTTGACCTCGTTGCCGGTGATGGTGATGCCGTCGAAAGCCCCGATCCCGTCGCCGAGCACCGAGATGCCCGCCGAGCGGGAGAAGGCGTTGCCGAGGCTGGTCTTGTCCGACCATCCGGCGACGTCCTCGATGTGGTTGTTCGTCAGCACGATGCCCGCGCGCACAGAGCCGTCGTTGATCTCGGCGAGGATTCCGACGCGGCGCTGATCCGGCGTGCCCGGGTTGATCACCCGGATGCCGTCGATGGTCCAGTTGCTGACGTTCAGAAGGTGGATGCCGGCGAGGGCGCCGGAACCGTTGATCGTCGCCGGCGCGTCGCCGGTACCGTAGGCCGACACGGTGATCGGCGCGGTGCTCAGCCCTGATCCCTTCGGGGCGAAGGCGCCGACGCATTCGGCGCCGCGCTGGAACAGGATGGACTCGCCGGGTTGGAAGGTCCCACGAGCGGCGAGTTCGGCGAGAGAGGCGAACGGCGAGATCTCGGAGCCGTCACCCGAGGCTGTGGCCGAGCAGTCGACGTAATACTTCCGGGTGGAGACCTCGACGACGTGAGCCGAGATGCTGCCTTCGGCGGTGGCGCCGAAGGGTGCAGCCGCCGATGCCGTGATGGCGTAGTCGCCGGCGCTCGCATCGGCCGGGACGGAGAGAGCGGCCACGGCACGACCTGTGCCGTCGGCATTGACCACGACCTCGGCTGAGCCGAAGCGCACGGTCACCGGAGAGTGCGGGGCCGCACCGTCGACGGCGATCGAGACCGGCATGCCGGGCGCGAGCAGCGACAGATCCGTACCCTCCGAGGTGAGGGTGAGCGGCTGCGCGACGAAGCCGTCCGTGCAGTTGAATCGCAGATCCGCCCAATCGGCGTGGTCGTTCCCGTTGCCCTCGGGGCCGGCTTCGGCACGGAACTCGACGATGTCGGCGCCGCGCACATCGAGGTTGAGCCGGCCGGCAGGATCGGCACCGGTGCGCGCCATGCGGAACTGCTCGACGCCGTCGACCGTCACGACGAAGTCGACGCGGCCCTTGCCGCTCTGGCTGTCGTCGATACCGACGTACCCGAGGACCTGTGTGCACTCCTGGTTCAGGTCGTAGACGATGCGCGCAGGGGCGTGGGTACCGAGCCCCTTGGGGTATTGAGCGCCGCGGATCGAGATGATCTTGCGATCAGGGTCGGGCACGGCTCGGGCGCCGTTGCTGAAGTCCCGTTCGACGGGTCCCCAGCCGTTCTCGCCGGTGATCCAGTTCAGGTCGCTGGCGTAGTGGGTCGAGCCGGCGAGGCCGCTGTCTGCTGATGCCGAGAGCGGCATCCCGGTCAGGCAGAATGCGCCCACTGCAGCGGCAGCGAGCATTCTCGTTCTCTTCGTGTGCACGTGATTCCTCCTCGAATCGCACGCGCCGACGCCAGGGAGGACGGCGGCCGCTGCCATGCTCTCAGGCCCCGTCGCACACAGGTGAACAGATGAACAGACTCGAACATTCGGCTCGGGTTGCATGCTCGACGACTTCCGTGCCATGCTGTCGGAAAGCGCTTACCCGATCGGGTCGCGCGACAGCTTCCCAGAGAACGGACCAGCAATGTCACAGGCGACGACCCGCGAGATCGGGATCATCATGAACGGCGTCTCCGGACGCATGGGGTACCGCCAGCACCTCGTGCGCTCGATCCTCGCGATCCGCGAGGAGGGCGGCATCGAGCTTTCCGACGGCACTCGTGTCACGGTCAAGCCGATCCTGGTCGGGCGCAACGAGGCGAAGCTCGCCGAACTCGCGGCCCTCCATGGCATCGAGGACTACACGACCGACCTCGACGCGGCCCTCGCCGACCCGAAGTGGGAGATCTACGCCGACTTCCTCGTCACGAAGGCGCGTGCATCCGCCATCCGCAAGGCCATCGCGGCGGGCAAGGCCATCTACACCGAGAAGCCCACCGCCGAATCCCTCGAGGAAGCCCTCGAACTCGCACGCCTCGCCAAGACGGCAGGTGTCAAGACCGGCGTCGTGCACGACAAGCTCTACCTGCCGGGTCTGCAGAAGCTCAAGCGCCTGATCGACTCGGGCTTCTTCGGCCGCATCCTGTCCGTCCGCGGGGAGTTCGGCTACTGGGTGTTCGAGGGCGACTGGCAGCCCGCGCAGCGCCCGAGCTGGAACTACCGCACGGAAGACGGCGGCGGCATCATCTCCGACATGTTCCCGCACTGGAACTACGTGCTCGAGAACCTGTTCGGCGAGGTCAAGAGCGTCTACGCGCAGGCGGCGGTGCACATCGCTGATCGGTGGGACGAGAAGGGCGAGCACTACACCGCGACCGCCGAAGACGCGGCCTACGGCATCTTCGAGCTCGAGGGCGGCATCATCGCCGAGATCAACTCGTCCTGGACCGTGCGCGTGAACCGCGACGAGCTCGTCGAGTTCCAGGTCGACGGCACCCACGGATCGGCCGTCGTCGGACTGTTCGGCGCCAAGATCCAGCCCCGCAACGCCACGCCGAAGCCAGTTTGGAATCCCGACCTCGAAGACGGCCACGACTACGACGCCGACTGGCAGAAGGTGCCCACGAACGACGTCTTCCTCAACGGCTTCCGTCAGCAGTGGCAGGAGTACATCGTCTCGTATGTCTCGGGCACCGAATACCCGTTCGACCTGCTCGCCGGTGCGAAGGGCGTGCAGTTCGCCGAGGCGGGGCTGACGTCGAGCGCCGAAGGCCGCAAGGTCGCGATCGAGCAGCTGTCGCTCTGATGGGCACGCTTCGACTTCTCGCCGCCGACGGGACGGTGGCGGATGCTCCGCTGAACGACTCCGGAGGCTACTCGCGCCCGGCATCCGCTCTGCAGAGCCGCGTCGCCTACGCTGCAGCTCACGTGGTGCCGAAGGTGCACGCCGACAACACCCCCGGCCAGCCCGCCGACATCGACTGGGACTCGACGCTCGCGTTCCGTCGCAACGTGTACTCGTGGGGCCTGGGTGTGGCCGACGCCATGGACACCGCGCAGCGCAACATGGGTCTCCACGCCGCAGCGACGCGTGAGCTCATTGCTCGCAGCGCCGAGGTCGCCCGCGAGGAGGGAGGGTCGGTCGTCGTCGGCGTCAACACCGACCACGTTCTCGAGTCGCACATCTCTCTCGACGCGGTGATCGACGCCTACAAGGAGCAGCTGCACTTCACGGAGGAGCAGGGCGCGGGGCCCGTGCTCATGGCGTCCCGTCACCTGGCGCGGGTCGCGTCGTCGGCCGACGACTACCGGCGCGTGTATCGCACGGTGCTCGATTCGGCGACCGTGCCGGTCGTGCTGCACTGGCTGGGCACGGCATTCGATCCGGAGCTGGCCGGCTATTTCGGCGCGGACGACTGGCAGACGGCATCCGCAGTCCTGCTCGACATCATCGGCGAGAACCCCGACAAGGTCGCCGGTGTGAAGATGAGCCTGCTGAACGCCGAGTCCGAGATCTCGGTGCGCTCGCAGCTGCCCTCTGCCGATGCGGGTCAGGGCGTGCGGATGTTCACGGGCGACGACTTCAACTACGTCTCGCTCATCGGCGGCGATCAGATTCCTTCCCCTGCGTCGACAGCACGTGATCTCGCCGAGAGCACGGGAACTTCGCACGAACAGGCCGTGCAGTCGGCGACAACACGTGAACTCGGCGGGTCGGCGCGCGGGCACTCCGACGCGCTGCTCGGCGCCTTCGCCGCGATCACGCCGGTCGCCTCGGCGGCGATCCAGGCGCTGGATGCCGGCGACCCCGCCCGCTACCTCGAGATCCTCGGACCGACCGAGGAGCTCAGTCGCCAGGTGTTCGCCGCTCCCACGTTCTATTACAAGACGGGCGTCGCGTTCCTCGCCTGGCTCAACGGGCACCAGCCCGCCTTCCAGATGGTCGGCGGCCTGCACTCGGCGCGGAGCCTTCCGCATCTGAGCCGCATCGTCGAGCTCGCGAACGCGTCGCTCGCCCTGGAGCAACCAGAGCTCGCGCGTGAGCGCTGGCACGGGATGCTGCGCCTGAACGGGGTGGACGCATGAGCGTCGACCCCCGCCTGTCGATCAATCAGGCCACGATCAAGCACGCGGACCTGGAGACGGCCCTGCGGGTCACCGCGGATGCCGGCATCCAGGCCATCGGACTCTGGCGCGAACCGGTGAACGAGGTGGGCCTCGACGTGGCGGCGCGGATGCTGGCCGACTCGGGGCTTCGCTTCACGACGCACTGCCGTGGCGGGTTCTTCACGCTGCCTGAGGGGCCGGAGCGGGTCGCGGCTCTCGACGACAACCGTCGCGCCATTGAGGAGACCGCGACGCTCGCGGCTGCCGGAGCCGACGGCTCGACGGCCGTTCTCGTTCTCGTCGCGGGAGGCCTGCCGGCGGGATCGCGCGACCTCATCGGCGCGCGTGAGCGGGTCCGCGACGCGATCGGCGCCCTGGCGCCGTTCGCGGAAGAAGCCGGAGTGACTCTGGCGATCGAGCCGCTGCACCCCATGTACGCCTCCGATCGCGCCGTCGTCTCGACGCTCGGCCAGGCGCTCGATATCGCGGCCGACTTCGATTCCGCGGTGGTGGGCGCCGCGGTCGACACCTTCCACATCTGGTGGGACCCACAGGTGCTCGATCAGATCGCCCGCGCAGGGCGAGAAGGGCGCATCGCGACCTATCAGGTGTGCGACTGGAAGACCCCGCTCGCCGCCGACGTGCTTTTGTCGCGGCACTACACGGGCGACGGCGTTATCGACTTCGGCTCGCTCACGAAGGCCGTGATCGCGACGGGATATGACCGCGACATCGAGGTCGAGATCTTCAACGCCGACATCTGGGCGGATGCTCCGGAGCACGTCGTCCGGCGTACCGGCGAGACCTTCGGCTCCGCGGTCTCCCCGTACCTGCGCTGAGAACGGCTCCCGGATCGCGTTTCGTCTCGTCGCTTCGCTCCTCGCTCAACGACCGGAGGGATCTGGTCGTTGAGCGAGCGAAGCGAGACGAAACGTGGACCCGATCCGCCCGGCTTCCGACACGACCGGAAAACAGACAGGATGAAACACATGATCGCGATCCGTCCAGGCCTCTGCTCGGTGACGTTCCGCGCGCTCGCGCCAGAGGAGATCGTGGCGCTCGCCGCATCCGCCGGGCTCGAGGCCATCGAGTGGGGCGGCGACGTGCACGTGCCGCCGGGTGACGTCACGCGTGCCGAGCAGGTCGCCCAGGCGACGACGGATGCCGGTCTCGCCGTCGCCTCCTACGGCTCGTACTTCCGTGCCGGGGCCGACGAGGAGCTCACGCCGATCCTCGACAGCGCGGAAGCGCTCGGCGCAGATCGGGTGCGTATCTGGGCAGCTTCCGTGGACGCGGCCGAGGCGACGGATGCCGACTGGGCGCAGACCGTGGATCGTCTGCGGTCCGCGGCGGCCGAAGCGGGGGAGCGGGGCATCGAGCTCGCCCTGGAGTTCCACTCCGGCACTCTCGCGGCGACGGCTCTGGCCACGCTCCGCCTGCTCGACGAGGTCGCGAGCCCACATCTGCGCACTTATTGGCAGCCGACCGTCGCGGCATCCGTCGACGCCGTGCTCGACGACTATCGCGCCCTCGGCGCGCACACCAGCGCCGCCCATGTCTTCTCCTGGTGGCCGAGCAAGGAGCGTCTGCCGCTGCGCGCCAGGGACGCCCTGTGGACGCGGTTCTTCGTCGAGGCCTCCGCGGCTGAGAATCCGCCGCGCGACGCCCTGCTCGAATTCGTGCCCGGCGACGACCCCGCGGTCCTCGCATCCGAGGCCGCGAGCCTGCGGGGGTATCTCGGCGCGTAGTCGTCAGCTGTTGCCCGTGGTCTGAGCCACGGTGAACACGACGTTCGAGGCGATCGCCAGCGCGCTGATCGCGATGAGCGCTGACACTGCGAGCCAGAGGACCGGGCGACGGAGCAGCCCGAGGATCAGCAGGGTCGGCAGGACCAGAGCCAGCAGCCCGATGTCCACGTACACGAACGGCACGTTCGAGTAGTACATCACCGTGAGGTCGCAGCTCCCGGAGCATCCGACGGATTCGAATGCTCGCATGAACGTGTAGAGCCCGGCCGTCAGAGAGATGAACACGTAGAGGACGACCGCGATCACGACGTGGTCACGTCGGCGCTCAGCCGCATCTCGTTGCATCGCGTCACCTCCTCGTGCGCTCGGGGCCATGGTCGCACATCTGCACCGGAGATCGCCTCCGCACCCGGTGCTGGCGTGAGAGCGATCTCGTGGCATAGAGTGATTCCACTCGATCTGGCAAGCGTTTGCCAAAAGCGCTGGCGCGTCATGATCAAGTAATGGTAAGAAGTTTTACGAACAGGGCCGACCGGCCCTGTCGGATGCTCTTCCGAAGGCGCAGGAGACGACGATGTCACACGCACGCACCACATTCCACCGACGGCTGCTCGCGGTGTGCGCCGCCGCAGCGCTGGCTCTGCCCCTCGGCATGGCGACCACGACGGCTGCAACCGCCGCCGCTCCGAGTCCTGCCGAGGCGGCGGCCGTCACTGCTGCGGTCGAGTCGTTGATCTCGCAGGGGCGCCCGGCGATGGCGTCGTCTGTGGAGACGTCGGCGTTCCCGGCGTCGGCCGCGGTTGACGGGTCGTCGTCGACCCGGTGGGCGAGCGTAGAGGGTGTGGATCCGCAGTGGATTCAGGTCGACCTGGGCGCCGGGGCATCGGTGTCACGGGTGGTCTTGAACTGGGAGGCGGCCTACGCGTCGAAGTACAAGGTGCAGGTCTCGGTCGACGGTTCGTCATGGACGACGCTCAAGGACGAGACCGCGGGCAACGGCGGCACGGATGACATCACAGGCCTGAGCGGAACCGGTCGGTATCTGCGCATCTACGGCACCGCCCGCGGCACGACATACGGGTACTCGCTCTACGAGGTCAAGGTCTACGGCACCGCCGGCACACCCGGCGGCGGCACAGGCGGCACGATCATCGACGTCTCCACCGCCGCCCAGCTCAGCACAGCCCTCACGGCGGCGACTCCCGGCCAGACCATCCGGCTCGCCCCCGGCACCTACCAGGGCAGCTTCGTCGCGACGACGCCGGGCACGGCATCCGCTCCGATCACGATCACCGGCCCTCGCACCGCCATCATCACGAACGACGGCCCCAGCGGAACCCTGAACGGATGCCCGCACCCGGGAGACGGCTGGGACTCGGGGTACGGGCTCTGGCTCTACGGCGCCTCGTACTGGAACATCACCGGGCTCACGGTCGCCGACGCTAAGAAGGGCATCGTGCTCGACACCGCGACGCACGTCGCGATCGACGGCGTGCTCGTGCGCGACATCGAAGACGAAGGCGTGCACTTCCGGAAGTCCTCGGCCGACGGGGTCATCAAGAACTCCGAGATCACACGCACCGGACTCGCTCAGCCCGGCTACGGTGAGGGCCTCTACCTCGGCTCGGCGAACTCGAACTTCACCTGCTACGCCGATTCCTCAGGGCGCGATCGCTCCGATCGGGTGCAGGTCATCGGCAACGCCTTCGGGCCCGGCATCGCCGCCGAGCACATCGACATCAAAGAGGGCACCGAGGGCGGAGTCGTGCGCGGCAATAGCTTCGACGGCACCGGGCTCTCCGGTCAGAACTCGGCAGACTCCTGGATCGACGTGAAGGGAAACGGGTATCTCTTCGAGGACAACACCGGAACGTTCTCCTCGCCCGGCACGTTCGCGAACGGCTATGAGACGCACAATCCGCTGACCGGGTACGGATGCGGCAACATCTGGCGCGGCAACGACTCCGACCTCGGCGGCGTCGGCGGCTACGCCGTGTTCGTCTCCTCGACGTCGAAGTGCTCCGGCAACCCCAACAAGGTCTATGCCTCGAACACCGTGACCGGCGCCGTGAACGGGCTCACGAACATCACGGTCACACCGTGATCCTGACGCAGCACCCCCCACCCCCATCAATGAAGATCGGAAACTGCATGATGAAGACCACACATCGGGCCATCGCGGTGCTTGCCGCCGCGACTCTCGCGCTGACCTGCGTGCCGGCTGCCGCGAGCGCCGCCGAGTTCGCCCCGCAATCCGCCGCGCCCGCGCTTCCGTCCGGGCAGGCGGGTCCGCTGATCGCCGCGGAAGTCGGACCGCTCGCCGACGCGCTCATCTCGCAGGGGCGTCCGGTGACGGCATCCTCGCTGGAGACGTCCGCGTTTCCGGCATCCGCCGCGGTGGACGGATCCTCGACCACGCGCTGGGCGAGCCAGGAGGGCGTCGACCCCCAGTGGGTCACCGCCGACCTCGGCGAGGGCGCGACGGTCTCACGTGTGCTCCTGAACTGGGAGGAGGCGTACGCCTCGAAGTACAAGGTGCAGATCTCCGCTGACGGCACGACCTGGACCACGCTCAAGGACGAGACCGCGGGCAACGGCGGCACCGACGACATCACGGGTCTGAGCGGAACCGGCCGCTATCTGCGGGTCTACGGCACCGCGCGCGGCACCGCTTACGGCTACTCACTGTGGGAGGTCCAGATCTACGGCGCGGCGGGAACCACTGGAGGAGGCGGCAACACCGGCCAGACCACCACAGTCACCTCGATCTCGGCGCTGCAGAGCGCGATCAACAACTCCGACCCCGGTGACACGATCGTGCTGAAGAACGGCAGCTACAGCGTCTCCTCGGCGGTGAGCCTCGGCTCCAGCGCTTCGGGGACCTCGTCCGAACCGGTGACCATCAAGGCCGAGACCGTCGGCGGCGTGACGCTGACCGGATCATCGAGCTTCTCCTTCTCCGGCGTGCACGACGTCAGCATCCAGGGGTTCAAATTCACCCAGTCGACCACGATCGACGTGGGCTCGAGCAGCAAGGCGGTGGACTTCATCCGCAACGAGTTCGTCTTCGCCCAGTCGGCCGAGCACAACCTGATCGTCCGCTCGGACGATTCGGAGGTCGCGTACAACTGGTTCCACGGCAAGAGCACGATCGGCGTCTACCTCGGCATCGAGGGGCCGGGCACCGACACCGTCGCGAAGAACTCCCACATCCACCACAACTACTTCTCCGACCAGACCTTCACGGGTGGCAACGGCGGCGAGTCGATCCGGCTCGGCACCAGCCCGAAGGCGCTCTCCAGCGGAGGTGCGATCGTGGAGTACAACCTGTTCGAGGACGCCGACGGCGACCCCGAGGCGATCTCGGTCAAATCCAGCGGTCACACCATCAGGTACAACACGATCCGCAACAGCAAGGGCGGCATCGTGCTGCGTCACGGCAACAACAACAAGGTGCTGTCGAACTACATCCTGAACGGCGACAACGGCATCCGCATCTACGGCAACGACCACGTCATCATGAACAACTACGTGAGCGGCATCAGCAACGTCGACGGTGCGATCGTCGTCGGCTCAGGCACGGTGCGCGACCACTTCGTGGGGGAGAGCACCGAATCGCGCAAGCAGTACGACGCTCCTGACCGCATCCGCATCGGTCTGAACACCGTGGTGAACAACGTCAACGGCCTGGCAGGCGAGACGCACCGCACGATCGAGCCACGGAACGTGACGATCGTCGACAACATCTTCCAGGGCAGCACCAACAAGCTCGCCGATGTCCCGCTCATGCAGGACTTCTACTGGCGCGGCAACATCCTGTGGGGTTCGGCCGCCAACGGCAACATCCCCACCGTGGGCTACACGCGGGTGAATCCGCAGCTCGCGCAGGACGCGGCGGGCGTGTGGAAGATCGGCTCGTCGAGCCCCGCCGTGAATGCGGCTTTCATGACCGACCACGGCACCTGGGTGACGGATGACATCGAGGGCCGCCAGCGGGCAGGCGTCTACGACGTCGGTGCGCACGAGGTGACAAGCAACGCGGCCACCCGTGCCCCGCTGACGACGGCGAAGGTCGGTCCGACCGCGCCCTGACCTGAGGGTGGAGGCGCCGGGCGAGGCTCTCGCCCGGCGCTTCTGTGCGCTCGCTCCGGTGCGGCACCGAGGTGCGTGTTGTGGTCGCCTTCGGGCGCGGCGAGCGGCATTGATGCGCACCCGAGCAGGATTTCGGGCAGAGCGATCGGATGCTGGTATCGGGGTGCGCGTTGTGGTCGCCATTCATTCGGGGACGGCATCTTCGCGCACGCTCGGCCGCGCCCACCCGTGCGCACACCCGCCACGCACGGCCGCGGGCCACACGGCTCAGCGCGGGATGCGGAAGGTGTCGTAGGGGATCCGGCTCACGAGTTCGACGGCGATCTCCGCGGCATCCGCCTCGGTGAGGCGATGCGTGGCGACGAGCGACGCGAGATACGAGGCATCCGCTCTCCGGGCCATGTCGTGCCGCGCGGGGATCGAGCAGAACGCCCTGGTGTCGTCGATGAAGCCCGAGGTCTTCGCGAAACCGGCGCTGTCGGTGATCGCGCGGCGGTAGCGCTCCATGGCGTCGGGGGTGTCGAGGAACCACCACGGGGCCCCGACGTACACGCTCGGGTAGAAGCCGGCGAGAGGTGCGAGCTCGCGGGAGAACGCGGTCTCGTCGACCGTGAAGAGCACGAGCCGTAGAGCCGTGCCCGTGCCGAAGTCGTTCAGCGCCTGCCGCAGCGGCTCGGTGAACCCGGTCGGCAGAGGCATATCGTGGCCGGTGTCCGCTCCGTGCCTGGCGAGGGTCGGCGCGTGGTGGTTGCGGTGCACGCCCGGATGCAGCTGCATCACCATGCCGTCATCCGCCGCCATCTCGATCAGGCGGTACAGGATGTCGCGTCGATACGCCACGCCCTCAGCCGCCGTGGCGCGGCCGCGGAAGGCGGCGTGATGGATGCGAGCAGCCTCTGCCGGGTCGAGGGGGATCGCCCAGGCGTCGGGCACACCGGTGTCGCTCGACGTTCCGCCTACGGAGCGGAAGAACGCGCGGCGTGCGCGGAGCGCGGCGAGCAGGCCCTCATAGGTGTCACAGGGGATTCCGGATGCCGCGGCCAGCCGGTCGACGGCGGCGAGCCAGCCGGGGGCCGACGGATCCATGACACGGTCGGCGCGGAAGGTCGGCAGCACGCGACCCGCGAAGCTCGGATCGGCCGCGAGCGCGCGGTGGGTGGCGAGGTCATCGGCCGGATCGTCCGTCGTCGCGAGCACGTCGACGCCGAAGCGCTCGAACAGGGCGCGAGGGCGGAACGCCTCGTCCCTCAGCTTGTCGTCGACCTCGTCGTACACGGCGTCGGCGGTCTCGGCGGAGAGACGGGTCGTCACGCCGAACACCTCGCCGAGCTGGTACTCCAGCCAGTACTGCACCGGTGTCGCGCGGAACAGATGCCAGTGCGCGGCGAGCACGCGCCAGGCCTCGCGGGGGTCGACAGCCGGCTCTCCCGCCGGCGCCTGCACCGTGCTGAGGGGGATGCCCGCGCCGTGCAGAACCCGCGTCACATAGTGGTCGCCCGTGATGAGCAGCTCGGTGGGCGAGGCGAAGGGCTCGTTGTCGGCGAGCAGGGATGCCGGCACGTGGCCGTGTGGCGAGCAGATCGGCGCGTCGGCGACCGCGGCGTAGAGCTCGCGGGCGATGTCGCGGGTGGCGGGATCGCTGGGGAACAGCCGATCCGGATGCATCTTCGTGGTCGGCATGATGTCCTTCTGCGGTCGTGCGGGGATGCGTGGTCCCTGAGTCGACCGTATCGTCATTCCCTCCGATATGGCAACCGTTTGCCATAGAATGTCGTGTGCCGACGACGCCGTCGGCGCTGAGATGAGGAGACCGCATGCCACCGACCATCGCGCACCTGGGCGTCGGCGCCTTCCACCGGGCTCATCAGGCCTGGTACACCGACCGTGCCGGCGCAGTGGGGGAACCGTGGCGGATCGCCGCCTTCACCGGGCGATCGGCCACGCAGGCCCGTCTGCTCGAGGCTCGCGGCGGGACGTACACACTCATCACCCGAGCGGCCGACGGCGACGAGATCAGCGAGGTGCGCAGCATCCGCTCCGTCCACGACGGGGCCGATGCCCACGCCTGGCAGACGACCATGGCCGACCCCGACACCCACATCCTCACCCTCACGATCACCGAGGCCGGCTACCGCGACGGCACAGCTGCGACGCGCATCGCGCGGGGCCTGCAGGCGAGGAGGACTGCGGGCGGGGGAGCGCTCACCGTCATCAGCTGCGACAACCTGTCCGACAACGGCGGCATCACGCGCGCCGTGGTGTTCGACGTCGCGATGGCGATCGATCACCGCCTGGCCGACTGGATCGACGACAACGTCGTCTTCCTCTCTTCTATGGTCGACAGGATCACTCCCCGGACCACGGATGCCGACATCGACGAGGTCGAGCGCATCGCCGGCATCCGCGATCACGGGACCGTCGTGACGGAGCCCTTCTCCGAGTGGGTGATCGAGGAGGGCTTCGTCGGTCCCCGACCGGCCTGGGATCAGGTCGGGGTGCGCACGACCCGCGATCTCGCGCCCTTCGAGCAGCGCAAGCTCCGCATCCTCAACGGCGCGCACTCGCTGCTGGCGTACCAGGGGCTGCTCCGCGGCTTCGACGACGTCGCGGGCGCTTTCGCCGACCCCGAACTGCGCGAACTCGTCGAGGACTACTGGCAGAGCGCCGCCGCGAGCTGTGAGCTGCCGCGCGGGGAGATCGACGAGGCGATCGCCGCCACCCGCGCGCGGTTCGCGAATCCGCGCATCCGCCACCGGCTCGCGCAGATCGCGTTGGACGGTGCTCACAAACTGCCGGTGCGCATCGTCCCGGTGCTCGCGAACGCGCTCGCCTCTGGTGACCGAGGGGATGCCGCGGCATCCGCGATCGCCGCCTGGGCGGTGCACGACGGGCGCTCGTCGGAACAGATCGCCCAGGTGCTCGGAGAAGCGGATGCCGCCGCGCGTGCAATGCGAACCGCGGTCGACCGCGGAATCCGTAGGCTGGAGGACAGCACGGTCCGCGCGGTGCGCGGCGATGCAGTGAGGAGCTAGACCATGGCAGACGACACCGCGGTCGATGCCCTCGGCGAGGGCGACGCGACTCCGACGGAGAGCGTGACCATCTACGACGTCGCGAAGCTCGCCGGCGTGAACCCGTCGACCGTGTCGCGGGCGCTGAACCGGCCGGGACGGGTGAACGCGGTCACCGAGCGCCGGATCCGCGCCGCAGCCGAGACGCTGAACTACCAGGTCAACCCGATGGCTCGAGCGCTGCCGACCGGGCGCACGTCGATCGTCGGTCTCGTCGTCTCCGACATCACGAACCCCGTGTTCTTCGATGTCATCCGCGGGGCCGAGGCGGCTGCCACCAGCGCCGGATACACCCTCGTGCTCACCGAGTCGGAGGAGTCTGACGAGCGCGAGTACGAGAGGGCGCAGCGCATGCTGCGCATGGTCGACGGGCTGCTGCTGGCGACCCCGCGCATGTCTGACGAGCAGATCACGGCGCTGGCCAGGCAGAAGCCGGTCGCCGTCGTGAACCGTCTCGTCGACGACGTGCTCTCGGTCGTGCCCGACGTGCAGCACGGCATCGCCGAGGCGGTGCGGCATCTGCGATCACACGGGCACTCCCGCATCGCGTACGTGCCCGGTCCCGCGCTGTCGTGGATGGCCCGTCGCCGCGGCGAGCTGCTCGCACAGCGGTGCGAATGGGCGCACATCGAGCTCGTGACCCTCGAACCCGTCGCCCCGACCGTGCTCGGCGGGCGCAGCGCCGCCGTGGCCGTGCGCGACAGCGGCGCCACAGCGGTCTTCGCCTACAACGACCTCATCGCCATCGGCCTCATGCAGGAGCTCGTCGAGACCGGCATCCGCATCCCCGCAGACATCAGCGTGGTCGGCTTCGACGACATCTTCGGCGCGGATTTCACCTCGCCTGCCCTCACCACGGTCAAATCCCCGCTCCGAGAGGGCGGAGATCACGCGATGGCGGCCCTCCTCGCCCGGGTCACGGGCGACGAGGTTCCGGGCGACGGCTTCGACCTCGCGACCACCCTCGTGGTGCGCGGCTCGACAGGACCCGCCGCGCGCTGACCGGCGCCCGGCGGACGCACCACGAAGAACGGCCGGTCGCGCTCGGAGTGAGCGCGACCGGCCGCCGGTGGGGACCGGATCAGGGGGCGAAGGGCCCGACGTCTGCGGTTGTCAGCGGCTCGCGCATGGCGTGCGCCGGGGTGAGTTCGTGCGCTCCGACGTCGGCGGCGCCCTTGCGCTTGCGCCCGTCGATGTCGTCGCGCGCCCAGGCGGAGTGGTCCTGCGTCGCCGCGTCGACGGCGGGGCTGCCCGCACTGATGCGCAGCACGTCGGCCGCGTCGCGGGCGAGGAGCGGATTCACGCGCGTGAATCCCGTGACGGGCAGATCGCCGTCGGGTGCCGCCCCCCACAGGATGTTGCCCGCCCAGGTGAATCCCGTGCCCGTCGGCACCGTGGCGAGGGTTCCCGCGTCGCCCACCACGATGTTGTCGACGATCACGCAATCGGCGGGCGGGATCGGACGGTGCGTCTCACCCGAGATGCCGCCGGCGTTTCCCACGATCGTGTTGAGGGCGACGCGCACGCGGTCGACGGCGTCGTTCTTGTTGCGGGAGTTCGCGGGTTCGCCTTCGTAGTGGTCGCGCACGGTGCCTGCTCCCAGCACGATCGCGGTGTCGGCGGTCTCGCCGATGTAGTTGTTCACGATGACGTGGTCGTTGCCGTAGATGCGGATGCCGCGCTCGCCGCGGATGATGTGGTTCGATTCGACCCTGGTGCGGTTGCCGTGCCGGAGCACGATGCCGCCGCCGCTGTCGCGGATCGTGTTGTACCGGATCGTGTTGTCGCTGGACTTCACCGAGATCGCCTCGGGGTCGCCGTTCGTGCGCTCGAAGAGGTTGTACTCGATGGTCGCTCGCGCGCTGCTGAGCGCGCGCGGGCTCACGCCGAGGCGGATCGGCTCGCCGCCGTTGTCGCCGGCGAAGCTGTGGTCGGAGAAGTAGTTGTGATGGATGTGCACGTTCTCGGCCATCTCGGTCGCGTTCGCGCCCTCGACGCCGAGGAAGATGCCGAGCGTCGACTTGTGGTGGAAGTGGTTGTACTCGATCACCGTGTTGTCGGCGCGCACCATCATGCAGTGCATACCCTCGATGTCGGCGAGCGTGAACTCGTTGCGGCTCAGGGTGATCGCGTTGCAGGTGGGTGCGATCTCGATGGTCGTCGACTGGGTGAACACGAAGCCGCTGATGACGATGTCGTGGGCGCTCTGGAACAGGAAGCTCTGCGCGCCCGTGAGGGTCACGCCGCCGATGGACGCGGCCATGATCGTCAGCGGCTTGTTCCACCGGCCACCGGCGCCCGTCAGGTCGATGGGCGCTCCCTCGGGGACCGCGTAGGTGCCGTCAGCGACGATGATCGTGCCGCCGTTGGTCATCGACGCGATCGCCGCGCGAAGCTCGTCGACGCTCGAGACGTGCGAGTACGGGCCGCGGCCCGGAAGCATCGGGACGACACGAGCGGATGCCGCCGGGCGGCCGAGCACGGTCGCGCCGGCCTGCTGGGGCAGCGTGATCGCCGCAGCTGCGCCGGCGACGGCCGACAGGATGAAGGTTCTGCGTTTCATGGGTTCCTCCTCGTTGAGGGATGGGTGCGGATGGCAGGGGTCGATGACCGGGCCCCGCGGTGCACGATCCCTGAGGGATGGTGCGAGGGGAAGGGGTCAGGTCGGTTCAGGAAGCGTCGGTCAGGAAGAGCTCGATCACGGGCACGGGGGAGTCGGGTCGCTGGATGGGCAGCTGGAGGGTGAGGGTCCCGTCGGGTAGCCCGCCCATCAGCGTGTTCTGCGCCACGCGGTCGGGATCGACGTGCAGCGGCACCAGTTCGGAGGCGTCCGCCATCAGCTGCGCGTAGCGCACCTTGCCCGCCAGGCCCGGCAGATGCAGGTGCTTGAACGGCCAGGAGAACAGATGCACGTAGAGCCGGTCGCCGCTGAGCGTGTAGCGCGTGTCGCTCGGCGCCTGCCACGGAGCGGGGCCTGCGCCGTGGATCGAACGCGCGTGATCGTCCATCCAGGCCGCGATCTCGGCGAAGGTGCGCTGCGCGGTGGCGTCGATGCGCCCGCGGCCGTCGGGGCCGACGTTCAGCAGCAGGTTTCCGTCTTTCGAGACGCCGTCGACGAGGAGCTTGATCAGCGACTCCGGGCTCTTCGAGTCGAGGTTGTCGCGGTCGTAGCCCCAGCTGCCGTCGAGGGTCTGGCAGGCCTCCCAGGCGACGCGCTCGCCGTCGCGCGTCATCGGCTCGAGCGGCTGGTACTGCTCGGGTGTGACGATGTCGCCGGGGATGCCGAGTCGATCGTTGACGATGATGTGCGGCTGCAGCGCCCTGACCATGCAGAGCAGGTTCTCGGCGTCCCAGTCGGCGGCGCCCTTGCCACCCCAGTAGTCGGGGCGGTGGGTGTAGGAGAAGTCGAAGAACAGGTAGTCGATCTGCCCGTACCCGGTGAGCAGCTCGCGCACCTGACCGTGCAGGTAGCGCTGGTAGTCGCGGATATCGCGGTTCGCGGCGGCGGCCTTGAACTCCTCGTCGTCACGCTGGGGGTGCGTGCCGTCGACGGGGAAACTCGGATGATGCCAGTCGATGAGCGAGTAGTACAGGCCCACCCGCAGGCCCTCTGCGCGGCAGGCGTCGACGAACTCGGCGACGGCGTCACGACCGAAGGGGGTGTTCACCGAGGTGTAGTCGGTGAGCTTCGAGTTCCACAGGCAGAAGCCGTCGTGGTGCTTCGCGGTCAGCACGACGTAGCCGGCTCCGGCGGCCTTCGCCGTGCGGGCCCACGCCCGCGGGTCGTAGCGGTCGGGATCGAAGTGCGCGAAGTACGGCTCGTACTCGGCATCCGTCATCCGCTCGTGGTTCTTCACCCACTCATGCCGGGCGGCCAGCGAGTACAGGCCCCAGTGCACGAACATGCCGAGGCGGGCCTCGGTGAACCAGGTCAGGTCAGCGGATGCCGTCATGAGGGGTCTCCTTCGGAAGGCGCGGCGGATGCCGGGGCGACGAGGGCTGCGCGGAGGGCGGCGAGCTCTTCGATCGAGAAGCCGTGGGCGAGCAGGTAGTCGGCGGCCGATCCCCACTCGGCGTCGACGGAGGCGAGCGAGGCGCGCATCACCTCGGCGGGAGATTCGGTCGCGAGCATCCAGGCGTGCCGCGACTGCGGATACTTGGCCGCGAGGCGCTCGGAGGTCGCGCGACGGTGCTCATCGGGGATGAGCTGTGCCGTCAGCGCGTAGTCGGAGACGATCGCCTCGCGATCGGCGCCTGCCGCCGCGAGCGCGAGGGCGATGGTCACGCCCGTGCGGTCCTTGCCGGCGGTGCAGTGTACGAGCGTGGGCTCGCCCGCCGCGATGATCCGCACGGCTGCGACGAGTTGCGCGGACGAGCGCCCGAGCAGGTGCGTGTAGATCTCGCCGAGGCTGTAGTCCTCGAGAAAGAACGACCTGGTCGATCCGAGGTACAGCGGCAGCCGCGTGATCGCGATGCCCTCGAGGGCCGTGACGTCCTCCGCCACCTCGTCGTCGGCGCGCAGGTCGATGATCCGGCGGATGCGGGCGCGCACGGCATCCGCTGCCTCTTCGCCGAGTCCGGCCAGGTGCCCGGAGCGGAACAGCTGCCCGGTGCGGATCACCCCGCCCCCTGCCGGGATTCCGCCGACGTCTCGGAACCCGGTGATCCCGTCCAGTTCGATCACCGTCATCGCTCAGCCCTTGAGCGCACCGGACGTGAGTCCGCGGGCGAAGGAGCGCTGGAACAGCAGGAACACGAGCACCGAGGGCGCGAGGGCCAGCAGCGATGCCGCCATCACCACACCGGGGGTGACCTCCGGCTCGATGCGCAGCGTGCGCAGAGCGAGTGGAAGCGTGTACGTGTCGCTCGACTGCGAGACGAGCAGGGGCAGCAGGTACTGGTCCCAGATCATCGTGAAGCCGAACACGCCGATCACACCCAGCGCGGGCTTGCACAGGGGCACGATGATCTGCGCGAACACCCGGAGTTCGCTGGCGCCGTCGATACGGGCGGCCTCTTCGAGTTCGAGCGGCACGTCCTTCATGAATTCGGTCATCACGAGGATCGAGAACGCCCAGGCCCCCAGCGGAACGATCATTCCGGCGAGGGTTCCCATCAGGTTGATGTGCAGGATCGGGAGGTCGGCGAGCAGGATCGACAGCGGCAGGGCGAGGATCTCCTCGGGGAGCATCATGGTGGCGAGGATCGCGACCATGACGAGGGCCGAGAAGCGGAACCTCTTGCGTGCCAGGGCGTAGCCGGCGAGGACCGAGACGATCACCTGCAGGAGCAGCCCGAAGCCCACCACGAAGAACGAGTTCGCGAGGTAGCCGAGCACTCCGAAGTCGAAGGCGATCGCGAAGTTCTCGAGAGTCGGACGGTTCGGGATCACGCTGAGGTCGGTCGGGTCGGAGACCTCGCTGAACGCTCCGGACAGCAGGGCGATCAGGGGGCCCGCGAACAGGGCGACGACCACGGCGTAGATCACGACCTTGACGGCGATCCCGACGACCGTGCGGCTCTCGGTGAGTCCGAGAGCGGTGTCTGTTCCGACGCTCATGCGTCCTTCTTCCTGCGGGTGATCAGCTGCACCACCAGGGTGAGCACGAGGGTCGCCAGGAACAGCAGCACGGCGCCGGCCGAGCCGACTCCGAGCTTGCCCTGTTCCAGGCCGAGCTTGTAGAGGAGGGTCATCACGACCTCGGTGGCGCCGTTCGGGCCGCCGTTGGTCATCAGGAACACCTCGGTGAACACCCGGAACCCGCGAATCGCGGCCAGGATGAACAGGATCGTGAACACCGGACGGAGCCCGGGGAGCGTCACGTGGACGATGCGCTGCCAGCGGTTCGCGCCGTCGACCGTCGCGGCCTCGTAGAGTCCGCGGTCGATGCCGGCGAGACCGGCCAGGATGATCATCATGTCGTACGGACCGCCGCGCCAGATGCCCATCAGCATGACCGACCACATGGCCGAATCCGGGCTGTTGATGTACTCGCTGGGGCCGAGGCCGACGACGCCGATGATGTTGTTCAGGAACCCGTCGGCCGACGGGTAGTACATGATGCGCCACAGCTCGGCGACGACCGCCATGGGAACGACGACCGGCAGGAAGGCCGCGGATCGGATGAAGGAGAGCTTGCGGGTCTGACCCTCGAGCAGCAGCGCGAGGAGGAAGCCGAGCAGCAGGCATCCGACCGTCTGGCCGACGGCGAGGATCACGGTGTTGATCGTCGCGTCGCGGAATGCCGGGTCGGACAGGATCACCTGGTAGTTCTGCGCGCCCACGAACTCGTTGCCGAGATACGGGCGCACGTTCTCCACGGACATCTGGATGGCCTGCACCATCGGGATGTAGCGGAACACGAGGAACAGCAGCAGGGCGGGCATGAGGAACGCCCACGGGATCCACCATTGGCCCTGCGTGCGGTGGCGGCGACGCCGCCGGGCGGGCGGCGGGGACGCGATGGTCCCCGCCGCTGCCTTGGGAGCGTCGGCCGCCGTGGCGGCGTCGGCTGCGTGGATGGTCACTGCTTGAGGATTCCCTGCGTGAGGAGCTCGGCCGTCAGCTTGCCGTCGAGCTTGGTGAGTTCCTCTTCGACGTCGAGAGAGCAGTCGGCGAGGAGGGCGTTGATCGTGTCGGCGCTCATCTGGCGCACCGGAGTCCAGCTCGGGATGGTCGGCGCGTAGTGACCGCTCTCCTTGTAGGCGGTGGCGAACGTCTGCCAGCGGGCGTCGTCGCGAACCTCGGCGATGTCGACCTTCTCGTTCACCGGCAGCTGGATGGCGAACGCCTCGGTGCCCTCCATGCCGAACTTCTGGGCCTCGGGGCTGATGTACCAGTCTGCGAACGCGGTCTGGCCCTTCTCGTTCTCGGAGCCGGCCATCAGGTAGACCGTGCCGCCCTCGGCGAGCACCGAGTCGTCCTTCGGGCCCTCAGGCATCGGGACGACCTCGTACTTGTCGGCGCCGAGCACCTTGTCGAAGCGCGGCATCATGTACGGGCCGGTCACGTACATCCCGGTGACGCCCGACTCGAAGGTCTCGTTCGTCGGCGGGGTGTCCATGCTGACAGCGCCGGGCTGGATGACCCCCGCCTTGCACTGCAGATCGCGGAACCAAGTGGTCGCCTCGACCGCCTCATCCGAGCTCATGGACGGCAGCCACTCGTCACCCGAGCCGCTGATGAAGTCGCCGCCCGCAGACCACAGGAAGTTCGAGAAGTACCACGAGGCGTACCCGCGCTTGGTCGAGCCGGGCACCGCGAGCCCGTAGGTATCGGCCTGGCCGTTGCCGTCGGGGTCGTTCTGGGTGAACGCCGTGGCGACCTCGAGCATCTCGTCCCAGTTCGTCGGCGCCTTCAGCCCCAGCTTCTGCAACCAGTCGCTGCGGATGTAGAGGGCGTTGGCCTGCGCGGAGTAGGGGATGCCGTAGGTCTTTCCGTCGACGGCCTGGCCCGCCTCGAGGGCCTGCGGAGACAGATCCTTCGAGTTCTCGACGTCCTTGAGGTCGATCTCGCGCAGGATGCCCTGCGTCTGCATGGTGCCGAGCTGGCTGACGTCGTTCAGGACGATGTCGGGCAGGTCCTTCTGACCTGCGCGCTGCGCGAGCTTGGTCTCGAAGTCGTCGAAGATCGCGGTGACCTCGGCTTTGTAGCCGGTGGCCTCGGTGAAGGCCTCGACCTGCCGGATGGTCGCCGCCTCGCTGGCGCTGCCCGGTGTGGTCCGGGTCCAGACCTCGAGGACGGCATCCTCATCCTGCTTCACGCCGGATCCGCCGCCCGTGGCGGGAGCCGCACTGGTGCAGCCGGCGAGCGCGAGGGTGACGACGCCTAGGACGGCGGCTGCTTTCATCTTTGTGTGCATGGGTTCTCCAGGGTTTGGCAAACGCTTGCCACTTTGCAAGACGTCGTTGGCGAATCTAACCTAGGGACGCGAGCACTGTCAATCATTGATCGGATGTTTCGCCTTCGAAGGAGATCGTATGGAACGTGTAAAGGTGCGTCTGGTGATGGAGGAGCGGCGTCGACCCGACGTCTATCCGGCCGAGGTGCTGGCCGATATCGACCGTATCGCGGACCTGGCCAGGCCGTTCCTCACCGCGCAGGAGCTGGCGGATCAGCCCGACGCGCTGCGGGACACCGAGGTGCTGCTCACCGGATGGGGGGCGCCCGTGATCGATGCCGCCCTGCTCGAGCGGGCGCCGCGGCTGCGAGCCGTGCTGCACGCAGCCGGCTCGGTCAAGCACATCGTGACCGACGCCGCATGGGAGCGGGGCGTCGTCGTGGTCTCGGCGGCGTCGGCGAACGCCGAGCCGGTCGCGGCGATGACGGCGGCTCAGATCCTGCTCGCGGCACGTGGAGTCCAGGCCTCTCGCCGGGTGTACCTGGCCGAGCGGTCACTGGCCGCGTCTCGGGTCGCCTCGGGTGCACGGGGGAGCGTCGTCGGCCTGGTGGCCCTCGGCGAGATCGGCCGACGCGTCGCCGAACGGCTGCGCGGCACGGGCGTGCGGATGCTCGCGGCCGACCCCTTCGCGTCAGCGGACACAGCAGCCGAGCTCGGTGTGGAACTCGTCCCGCTGGAGGAGCTGTTCTCGGACTCTGACGTGGTGAGCCTGCACGCGCCGCTGCTGCCGTCGACGACGGGGATGATCGGTGCGGTGCTGCTCGAGCGGATGCCGCAGGACGCGACCCTCATCAACACGGCTCGCGGCGGGCTGATCGACGAGCCCGCGCTGATCGACGTGCTCTCGCGGCGGGGAGATCTGACGGCACTGCTCGATGTCACCGCGACGGAGCCGCCGGCATCCGACTCGCCCCTCTGGGCGCTCGAGAACGTGGAGCTCACGCCGCACGTGGCCGGCTCCATGGGTGCCGACCGTGCCGGGATGGGCCAGCTCGTCTGCGATGAGCTGGAGCGGCTGATCGAGGGCAGGCCGCTGAGGCACGAGATCACCCGGGAGGCGCTCGCTCGGACGGCCTGAGAGGCAACCGGTTGCCAGCGGCCTTTCTCCCACGCTCGCGCCGACGGACAGTCGCCGCCCTCGGAGGCGTCGGCGTCGGCGTCGGCAGAAGGGCGGACAGTATGCTCTGAGCATGAGCTCACCGGAAAGCCTTTCCCGGCCTCGGCAGGCCCGATCGGCGCGCGGCGCTGCAGCCACGCTGCATGACGTCGCCCGCGAGGCAGGAGTGTCGCTCGCCACCGCGTCCCGCGTTCTCAACGGATCCGAGCGCAAGGTCGCCGAGTCGTTCCGCGAACGGGTCGAGGCGGCGGCGAAGACGCTGGGTTACACTGCGAACGTCTCGGCGCAGGCGACCGCGCGCGGCACCTCGCCCGTGATCGCTCTGCTCGTCGCCGACATCGCCGACCCCTACTTCGGCCTGATCGCCTCGGGCGTCGCCCGCGGTGCGGACGAGCACGGTCTCGTCGTGACGGTCGCGATCACCGAGCGCGACCCCGAACGCGAAGCGCGCATCATCAGAGCGCTGCGCGGTCAGCGGCCGCAGGGACTCATCCTCTCCGCATCCCGCACCGACGACACCGAGTCCGACACCGCACGGGAACTCGCGGGATTCGCGGCCCTCGGCGGGCGCATCGTGACGTTCGGCGCCGGCGGCGTCGAGAACCGGCACGTCGAGATCGACAACCGCTCGGGTGCCGAGGATCTCGGCCGGCAGATGGCGGCGCTCGGCTACCGCTCGGCGATCGCGATCGGCGCAGCATCCGGAGTCCGCACCTCCGACGACCGTCTCGCCGGCTTCCGCGCCGGATTCGAGAGTGGAGGCGGCGCGCTCGGGCGCGTTCTCAGAGGCGACTTCCGTCGAGAATCGGGAGCAGCCAGCATGACGCAGGCCCTCACGGAGGGCGTGGAGCCGGGCACCCTCGTGTTCTGCATCAGCGATGTCGTCGCTATCGGCGCGATGTCGGCGCTGCGCGAGGCCGGGCGGGAGATTGGAACGGACGTCGCCGTGTGCGGTTTCGACGACGTGCCCTCCAGCATCGACGTCACACCCGCGCTCACGACCGTGCGCATCCCGCTGGCCGAGGTCGGCTACCAGGCGTTCCGGGCCACCGTCGACGCCGACTGGACGCAGCCTCCGCTGCCCCTCGAGGTCGTCGTGCGCGCGAGCACTCCGGGTCTGTCGTGACGCGGGTCGTGCTGGCACCCGACAGCTTCAAGGGCACGATCACGGCGGCGGACGCCGCCGTGGCGCTCGCCGAGGGCTGGGCGTCCGTCGACTCCGCCGCCGAGTTCGTGCATCGGCCGATGGCCGACGGTGGAGAGGGGACGGTTGCGGCGTTCGCCGCGGCGGTGCCGGGTTCTCAGCGGATGCCGGTCACAGTCGACGGGCCGGCAGGCGTGCCCGTCGAGACGTCCTGGCTGCTGCTGCCCGACGGCACTGCCGTGATCGATCTGGCGTCGACCAGCGGCATCGAGCTTCTCAGGGAACTGCGCCCATGGGACGCGGACACCACAGGTCTCGGACAGGCGCTCGTCGCCGCCCTCGACCACGGCGTCACGCGCGTCGTGGTCGGCATCGGATCGAGCGCCTCGACCGACGGCGGCACCGGGATGCTGTCGGCTCTGGGGGCTCGGTTCCTCGACGCCGCCGGCGCGCCAGTCGCACGCGGAGCCCGAGGGCTTGCGGACATCGTCTCGGTCGATCTCAGCGGGCTCCGTGCAGTGCCCGACGTGAGAGTCCTCACCGACGTGACCAACCCGCTCACCGGACCACGAGGCGCAGCCCCGGTCTTCGGCCCGCAGAAAGGGCTCACGCCTGCGGAGATCCCGGCGGTCGACAGCTCGCTCGCACGGCTGGCCGCACTGCTCGGGCTCGATGCAGACCTGCCCGGCACGGGGGCGGCCGGAGGCGTCGGAGGAGCGCTCGTGGCCTGGGGAGCGACGCTCGCCCCCGGCGCCGCCGAGGTCGCGACGCTGATCGGACTCGCCGAGGCGATCGCAGACGCCGACGTCGTGATCACCGGAGAGGGCTCCTACGACGGGCAGTCCGGCGACGGCAAGGTTCCCTCGTTCATCGCCGCGCTCGCCGCGGAGTCGAACACCACCGCCATGCTGGCGGCCGGTCGCATCACGGCGGATGCCGACATCGCGCTGTTCACGGCATCCGCATCTCTCACCGAGCTCGCGGGGTCGTCGGACTCCGCCCTCGCCGACCCCGCGCGCTGGCTGCGCGTCGCCGGTGCAGCTCTCGCCGAGTCCCGCTGACCGGCCGTCGAGCGAGAAGCGCAGCGACGAGACGAAACGCGGTGAGCTGCGGTCGGCCGATGTCCCGGTCGGAGGCGGGCGTTTCGTCTCGCTTCGCTCGCTCAACGAGCGGTGCCTCTCTTACTGGTCGTTGAGCGAGGAGCGACGAGACGAGACACGGTGAGCCGGGTCAACCGCCCAGGGCGGCGGACACCACGGCGCGAGCCTCGGTCTGCACCTCGGCGAGGTGCTCGGGTCCGAGCAGACTCTCGGCGTACAGCTTGTAGACGTCTTCGGTGCCGGAGGGGCGCGCGGCGAACCACGCGTGCTCGGTCTGCACCTTCAGCCCGCCGATCGCAGCGCCGTTGCCGGGGGCATGCGACAGCTTGGCGGTGATGGCCTCACCCGCGAGGGTCGTCGCGCTGACGGCATCCGGGGCCAGCTTGCCGAGCGTCGCCTTCTGCTCCGGCGTCGCCGGGGCGTCGACGCGCTGGTACGCGGAGGCGCCGAACGCCTCTTCGAGCTCGCGGTACCGCTCCGAGGGGCTCTTGCCCGTCACGGCGATGATCTCGGCCGCGAGCAGGCAGAGCAGGATGCCGTCCTTGTCGGTCGACCAGACCGAGCCGTCCTTGCGCAGGAACGAGGCGCCGGCGGACTCCTCGCCCCCGAACGCGACCGAACCGTCGAGGAGCCCCGGCACGAACCACTTGAAGCCCACGGGGACCTCGAGCAGCCGCCGGCCCAGCGACTCCGCGACCCGGTCGATGATCATCGACGACACCAAGGTCTTGCCGATCGCGGCATCGCGCGGCCACTCGGCGCGGTGCGAGAACAGATAGTCGATCGCGACGGCGAGGTAGTGGTTGGGGTTCATGAGACCGGCATCCGGCGTCACGATGCCGTGACGGTCGGCATCGGCGTCGTTGCCGGTCAGGACGTCGAAGTCGCCCTTCTTCGCGACGAGCGACGCCATCGCCGACGGAGACGACGGGTCCATACGGATCTTCTCGTCCCAATCGAGCGTCATGAAGCGCCAGGTCGGATCGACCTCGGGGTTCACGACCGTGAGATCGAGGTCGTAGACCTCCGAGATCAACGCCCAGTATTCGACGGATGCTCCGCCCAGCGGGTCTGCGCCGATGCGCACACCCGCGTTGCGGATGGCCTCGACGTCGATGATCGAGGAGAGGTCGCGCACGTAGGCGTCGCGGAAGTCGTAGCTGCCGAGCTTGTCGGCGTCGATGTCTGCATGGCGAATGCGCTTGACGCCGTCGAGACCGGCGGCGATCAGCTCGTTCGCGCGATTCGCGATCCATCCGGTGGCGTCGGTGTCCGCGGGGCCGCCGTGCGGGGGATTGTACTTGAAGCCCCCGTCGCGCGGGGGATTGTGGCTCGGAGTGACGACGATGCCGTCTGCGCGTCCGGCGGCGTCGGCCGCGAGGGCGCGGTTGTAGGTGAGGATCGCATGGCTGAGCGCGGGGGTCGGCACCCAGGCGTCACGGGCATCCCCCCGCACGTCGACGCCGTTCGCCACGAGCACCTCGATCGCGCTGCGCTCGGCGGGGAGCGAGAGCGCGTGAGTGTCGCGGCCGAGGAACAGCGGGCCCGAGATGCCCTGTCCGTTCCGGTAGTCGACGATCGCCTGCGTGGTGGCGAGGATGTGGTTCTCGTTGAAGCTGTTCGACAGCGACGAGCCACGATGACCGCTCGTGCCGAACACGACGCGCTCGGCGGCGACATCGGGATTCGGCTGGCGATCGTAGTAGGCGGCGATCAGCTCGTCGACATCGATGAGGTCAGTGTCCTCCGCAGGGAGGCCGGCGCGGCTCGTCATGCAGACAGTCTGCACCGACCGGGCCGTAAGCGCACGTTGGGTTTCCTGAGCAACGCAGGTATTCGGCCTTCGCAGACGTGCTCGGCGGCCGATCCAGCGACGTCTCGCCCATCGGGAGGAGAGGGCTAAGGTGAAACGCGTGACCGAACGCCGCACGTACAGCTATCTGGGACCCGCAGGAACGTTCACTGAAGCGGCGCTCGACCAGGTTCCCGAGGCCCGCGGCCAGGAGTGGCGTGCGGTGCACAACGTCGGCGAGGCGCTCGACGACGTCCTCTCCGGTCGGTCGTACGCCGCCATGATCGCGATCGAGAACTCGATCGAAGGCGGCGTCTCGACCACACAGGACGCCCTCGCGACGCTGCCGGGTCTGCGCATCGTCGGCGAGTACCTGGTGCAGGTGAACTTCGTGCTGGTGGCGTCGCCCGGCACACAGCTGTCCGACGTTCAGGTGATCGCCGCCCACCCCGTCGCCTATGCGCAATGCCACGGCTGGCTGGGAGCCAATCTCCCTCAGCATTCGCACGTGCCGGCCGCGTCCAACGTCGCCTCCGCCATCGGGGTGCTCGACGGCACGCTCCCCGCCCAGGCCGCGATCGCGCCTCCGGGGATCGTCCGACACTACGACGTCGATGTGCTCGCCGAAGACATCGGCGACAACAAGCAGGCGGTCACCCGCTTCGTGCTCGTGACCCGCACGATGCGCTCGCCCGAGCCGACGGGTGCCGACAAGACGTCTCTGATCGTCGAGCTGCCCCACGATCATCCGGGGTCGCTGCTCGAGATGCTCGAGCAGTTCTCGACCCGAGGGATCAACCTGTCGCTCATCGAGTCGCGCCCGATCGGCGACGAGCTCGGCCGCTACCGGTTCGTGATCGACGCCGACGGGCACGTGAGCCACGAGCGCATGGCCGACGCGCTGCTCGGCATCCGCCGTTTCAGCCCCCGCGTCGTCTTCCTCGGGTCGTATCCGCGTGCCGATCGGCAGATCGTCCAGTACCCGGAGAGGTACGAGGACGACGTGTTCGTCGAGGCGCGCGACTGGCTGCGCGGCATCCTGTCGGGCGAGCCCGAGGACTGACCCTCTCGTCTCTGTCGCGTCCTCGCCTCGCCGTTCTGGTGGGTGGTCACTTCAGCATCTCGGCGTCGGCTCTGGGATGCGATTCTGGCCACCTAGGGAGCGGATGCGCGGCCGCCTGGCGAAGGCCCTGCGTGGGTGGTCACTTCTGCATCTCGGCGTCGGGTTCGCGGTGCGATCTTGACCACGCACCACGGCCGGATGCGCGAGGGTCTGGCGAGCGCGATCAGCGGGTCGCGATCGCGTTGCGGATGCGGCGGAGCAAGGGAGCGCCGCCGTGGCGGAGGTCGAGTTCGGTGACCCGGATCACGATCCAGCCGAGGTCTTCGAGGTCGCGCTGTCGCTGGATGTCGTGCCGCCACTGCGACTTGCTGCGCCGATGTCCGTCGCCCTCGTATTCGATCGCGATCTTGAGACCCGGATACGCGAGGTCGACTCGTGCCACGAAGCGTCCGCGCTCGTATACGGAGTGCTGAACGGCAGGTTCAGGCAACCCGCTCGCGATGAGCAGCAAGCGAGTCTCCGTCTCCTTCGGAGACTCGACATGGTGTCGGATCCGAGCAAGAGCGTCACGGACTTGACCGCAAGAGGGAAACCGTCCCCATTCGCGAAGCCTGACCGCTATCTCGGCCGGCGTGAAGATCGGTCGGTTCTCGCGAATATCGGGGTAGTTCTCGGACGTGGTGATCATCGAATCGAGGAGCACGACGATCTGATCCTCGGTGAGATCCTTCGCGCACATGAACAACGCCCCGATCGGATCGACGATGGGGATGCCGTCCAGCATCCAGCCCCGGATGCGAGAGCGGGCGAGGCGTGTGCTCTTCACCCCCACGAGCCGGGGGCGCGCAGCATCCGTCGGCACGACGATCTCGATGTCGTCTTCGATCAGCCAGAGATTCGGATGAGGGTATCGCCACACCTGGAGGGCGGTGCTGCCGCCGACGCGCTGTTCGCTGCGCAGGCGAGGTGCGAGACTGAGCACTCTCTCCATCGGAGTCGTCGGAGTCCTGCGCGCACGAACCGCGTCAAAGGGACGCGCGAGATCGCGCGAGGAGATGCGGCCTCGGCGGATGCCGATTTCCTGAGCGTCTTGCACAGTGAAGCTGCCGCCGAGGCTCTCGGGGAGGGGGATCCGGTGTCGCATCGCCCCATGGTGCGCGATGCGACGGCGGGGCCGTGAGCCGAACTTTGACGCTTTCCCGCGAACCGTGGATAACTCGCGCCTGTGGATAGGCTGTCGTGGCGAGTGAGTGGTCGAATCAGCATCCCTGCCAGGAAAATCCGATGCGCATCTGACCACCCACGAAAATATGCTCTCGTCAGTGCTCGCGGAACATCGGCCAGGAGCTGCCCGGCGTCATGTGCGCGTGCAACGCTCCCTTCGCCGACGCCAGACTCGGGTAGGTGCCCACAGCGGCATCCGAGCCCGCCATCACCACCGTGTACCCGTCGTCGTGGCGGATGCTCCCGACGACTCCGTTCGTGCCGTAAGCGACCCACAGGGCCAGGGTCTTCGTCGTGCTCATCATCGAACCCCTTCCGTCGGGCCCGACGCTACCCCTCTCCTCGGGGAAAGGCCAGGGGTTGACACGTCGCCGCCCGAGGGTCGTCAGATCGACGCGGCGATCAGCTCCAGCGTCTGTGCGCGGCCCGGCGAGGAATCCCGGGGTTCCGATTCGTACGACGCGGCCACGGGGGAGAGCATGACCTCGTCCACGCCGTAGCGCTCGGCGAACGCGTTCACCTCTGCAGCCACCGACTCGCCCGTGCCGACGAACCACCGCTCGCGGGCCGCCGAGACGACCTGGTCGGTCGCGGCATCCGACTCTGCGGCGACGGCCTCTTCGACCGTCTCGAGCGGGGTGAGCGGTTTGTTCAGGCGCAGCCGGGACATCATCCGCAGCTGCGGCAGTGCTCTGGCCTCGGCCTCCTCCTGGGTCGGGGCGGCGACCGCGTTCACTGTCAGGAACGTCCGGGGCTCGGGGTGCTCTTCGCTCGGGCGGTAGCTGGAGCGGTACAGATCCAGAGCGCGTTCGAGGCCCTGGCCCGAGAAGTGGTTCGCGAAGACGTAAGGCAGGCCCGCGGATGCCGCGAGCTGCGCCGAGTAGTCGCTCGAGCCGAGCAGCCAGATCTCGGGGGCTCCGGTGGCCGCCGGCGTCGCGTGCACGGTGTACTCGCCACCGGAGGTGAACCGCACGGTGGCACCGTCGCCGCCGAGGAGGGCGCCGATGTCCTGCACGTGCCGGGGGAACTGCTCGACGTCGCTGGTCGTTCCGGATCCGCGCAGCAGTTGCGTGATCACGGGGTCGCTGCCGGGTGCGCGGCCGAGGCCGAGGTCGATCCGGCCGGGGGCGATCGCCTCGAGCGCCGCGAACTGCTCGGCGACGATGAGCGGCGCATGGTTGGGCAGCATGACTCCGCCGGAGCCGAGACGGATGCTCGTGGTGCGGCTCGCCGCGGCTGCGATCAGCACAGGGGGAGTCGTGGATGCCACGGCCGGCATGTTGTGGTGCTCGGCGAACCAGTAGCGGCGGTAGCCGAGCCGGTCGGCGATCTGCGCGAGGCTCAGCGATGCGGAGATCGCCTCGGCGCTGGTCTGCCCGGTGCGCACCGGGACGAGGTCGAGGACGGAGAGCGAGGTGGAAGTCATCATCTACCGCAACGGCCAGGGAGGGCGGGGAATTCCCGCCCTCCCTCGGTGACCGCTGCGCGTCAGGCGGCGACCGGCTGACGAGGCTCGAACGCGTCGGCGAGAACCGCGCGCCCGAGCCGGTACCTGATGTGCCAGGCCGCGCTGTAGCTCTGCTCCGGGAGCGACTCGAGCAGAGCCCTGTCCTCGACGCAGAGACCTTCGCGGGCCGCTTCGCGCAGAAGATCGTCTCGCAGAGCGGGATATTCCATACCGGCGAGGAATCGATCGAGCATGGGGGAGAGCAGCATGAGGGTCGTCCTTTCCGTGTGCGGGGTGCTCCGTCGCGGACAGTCCGTCGACGGGCTCGGGGAGGGGCGGGCCGGTGGCCCGCCCCAGGTCGGCTCAGGCGTCGATCGCCTGTCGGTGGTCGCGGGATTCGACCTCGATCTTCCGCGGCTTCGCGCGCTCGCTGACCGGGATGATCACCGAGAGCACACCGCTCTCGTACGAGGCGCTGATCCGATCGAGATCGACGCCCTCGCCGAGCGTGAACTGCCGCAGGAACTGACCGGCGCCGCGTTCGCGTGCGAGCCAGCGCACGCCCTCGCGGTTGTCCGCCGTGCGCTGTGCGCGGATGGTCAGCTGCGAGCCGTCGAGGTCGACGTCGACCGAACCTGGATCGACGCCTGGGAGGTCGGCATGCAGGACGTACTGCTCTCCGTCGCGGAACAGGTCCACCGGCATCAGCCGGGGTGCGCGAACGGAGTCGAGCACGCTCGCGGCGAAGCGATCGAGCTGACTGAACGGATCGAATGACAGTGCCATGAGTGTCTCCTTTCGTGCGAGGTTCCACGAGACTTATCTGCATCTCGTGCTATAGATTTGTTATAGATCAAGTCCGCAAGCTAATGCAACCCCCGGTGAAGGAAATCTGTCGATGGTCGAAAGAGATTCTCAGACCCCGGTGTACGGCATCGCCGTAGCCGCGCAGCTGCTCGGGTTGCCGGAGGCGAGTCTGCGGCTGTTCGAGGCCAAAGGACTGCTCACGCCGGCTCGCAGCGACGGCGGTACCCGGCGCTACAGCGACGACGACATCGCACGCCTCAGGCGGGTGACCGACCTTCGTGACGAAGGCATCAACATCGCCGGCATCCGTCGCGTGCTCGATCTCGAAGATGAGAACGCGAGCCTGCGGGATCAGGCCGACGACGCGGGGTCTTGACCCGCGCCGCGCGGCGAGGTAGTCCGGAGGAGGAGGACGCCGTGGACAGGTTCAGGGATCGAAGAGAGGCGGGGCGGATGCTCGGAGCCCGCCTCGCCGAGGATCCCCCGCCCGAGCCCGTGGTGCTCGGGCTGCCGCGCGGCGGGGTGCCGGTCGCCGCGGAGGTCGCGGCTGCGCTCGCAGCGCCGCTCGACGTGCTGGTGGTGCGCAAGCTCGGCGTGCCCTGGCATGAGGAGGTCGCGATGGGCGCGGTCGGCGAAGAAGGAGCGCGCGTGCTCAACCCGGCGGTCATCGAGGCCGCTGGGGTGTCGGATGCCGACCTGGAGCGCGTCGAGCGCCGGGAGCGCGCCGAAGTGGAGCAGCGCGCGGGCCGGTTCCGTGAGGGACGCACGATCTCCGACCTGCGCGGTCGCACCGCCATCCTCGTCGACGACGGCATAGCGACCGGCGCGACGGTTCGCGCGGCGTGCGCGATCGCACGGGCGCGAGGCGCGGCATCCGTCGTCGTGGCCGTGCCGGTCGCGGATCCCGACGCCGCGCGATGGCTCATCGAAAGCGGAGATGCCGACGACGTCGTGGTCCTGCAGGTGCCCGAGGACTTCATGGCGGTGGGGATGCACTACCTCGATTTCCGCCAGGTCGCCGACGGCGAAGTGGTCGAGCTGCTGCGCCGCTCTCCCTGAGCCTGCGCACCCCAGTACCGTGGGGGCATGGATGCTGAGCTCTTCTACATACTGGTCGGCAGCGTCGTCGTCGCGGCGATCTCGCGCTGGCGCGGCTGGCCGGCGCCGCTCGTCGTCACCGTCGCAGCCCTCGCGGCATCCTTCCTCCCCTTCGTGCCCGATCTCGACATCGACGGGCATGTCCTGCTCAACCTCGTGCTGCCGCCGCTGCTCTACTCGGCGGCGCTGGACGTGTCGTTCGTCGGGTTCAAGCGCAGCCTGCCGCAGATCCAGCGCCTCGGCATCTGGCTCGTCCTGCTCACGACGCTCGCAGTCGGGCTGGTCGCCTGGCTGATCCTGCCGTCGCTGACATTGCCCGGTGCGCTGCTGCTCGGGGCGATCGTCGCCCCGCCCGACGCCGTGTCGGCGGCCGCGATCGGACGCAAGCTGGGGTTGCCTCGGCGCATCATGAACGTGCTGTCGGGCGAGAGCCTGATCAACGATGCGACCTCGCTGACCCTGTACCGCGTGTTCGCGCTCATCCTGGCGGGGGCCACAGTCACGATCCCGAACGGCGTCTGGCAGTTCGTGCTGGCCGTGGTCATCGGCGTGGCGATCGGGCTCGTCTTCGGCATCGGGCTGCACCAGCTGCGCATGCGCATCGGCGACGCCGTCGTGATCGGCACCTTCGGTCTGCTCGCACCGTTCGGCGCCTACGCGATCGCCGAGCATCTGGGCGGGTCAGGTGTGCTGGCCGTCGTCGCCATGGGCATCTACGTGGGCTTCAACTCGCCGCGCACCGACTACACGACGCGACAGCAGGAGAAGCCGCTGTGGTCGTCGGCCGATCTGCTGCTCGAGAGCTTCGTCTTCGCGTACATCGGTCTGCAGTTCCCGCGCGTGCTCAGCGATCTGGGGAGCGAGTCGGTCGCGCAGATCCTGTGGCTGTCGGCGGCCGTGCTCCTGGTGGTGCTGCTGGTGCGCCCGCTGTACGTGTTCCCGGTGAACGCCTGGGCGAACCGCGCCGATCGGCGACGGCTCGCCCGGGTCGATCGGGGCATCGAGTCCGGCGTATTCGACCAGCGTCGCAAGAAGTCCAGGCGCTGGCGACAGTACAGCGCGGATGAGCTGCGGACGCAGATCGTGCGCGAGCGGATGGCGGGGCTCCAGCTCACGTGGAAGGACAACGCGGTCATCTCCTGGGCCGGCATGCGCGGCGTCGTCACGCTGGCCACCGCTCTCGCCGCGGCCGATCTCGCGACCCTGGGGACTGAAGCCTCGCACGCGATCGTCGTCGTCGCGTTCATCGTCACGGTCGGAACACTCCTGTTGCAGGGGCTGACACTGCCCATGCTGATCACGAGGCTCGACATCGCGAGCGACAGCGAGCACGAGGAGGATGCCGCGGCCCTCGCCGCCGTGCAGGCCAAGACCCGCGAGGCGGGCAAGGCGTTCCTCGCAGCACGGCGCGTGGAGTGGGAGTCGACGCACGGGCGGGTCGACCTCGGCCTGTTCGACGCGTTCGCGAAGCGGATGACGCGGGTCGAGAAGGATGCCGACGAGGCGCAGCAGGTGGAGGACGCCGTGACCCGGCCCTCGTTCGACGAGCTCATCGCACTGTCGCGCGGATGGCTGAAGGTGCGGCGCGAGATCGTGCTCGCCGAGCGCGACGCGGGAAACCTCGACGAAGAGGTCATGCGCGAGCTGCTCGCCGCGATGGATGCCGAAGAACTCGCTCTCGACACCCGGAGCGTGACGCGGCAGCAGCGGTAGAGGTGGTGTCGGGGTCGCTCAGGGCCCCGCCCCCTTGAGCAACTGTTCTCCCGGGTGTGCGTTATGGTCGCGCTTCGCCGGGAAGGCGACCTTTCGGTGCACCTGGGTGGGAGGGATCCGCTGGCGGCCTGCCGGGGTGTGCGTTGTGGTCGCGCTTCGCGGGAGAGGCGACCTTTTGGCGCACCTCGGTGGGCCGCATCAGCTGGGCGGATCGCCGGCAGCGACGTATCGGTTCGATCCAGTGGGGAAACGCACGAGCGCCTCGTCCTTGAACAGGGCGAGGCGCTCGTGGGGAGGTGATCAGCGCGCGCCGACCGTCTCCTTGTCCGCGTCCGATTCCGGCGCCTCGTCGCCTGAGTCGTCGGCGAAGGGCAGGCCCTCGCGCGGCGCGTTGTAGAGGTCTTCGTCGAGAATGCCCTCGCGCTTGGCGACGATGGTCGGGACGAGCGCCTGGCCGGCGACGTTGACCGCAGTGCGGCCCATGTCGAGGATCGGGTCGATCGCGATGAGCAGACCCACTCCGGCGAGGGGCAGGCCCAGGGTCGAGAGCGTCAGCGTGAGCATGACGATCGCGCCTGTGGTGCCGGCGGTCGCTGCCGAGCCGACGACCGAGACCACGACGATCATGATGTACTGCCACCACTCCAGCTGGATGCCGAAGAACTGGGCGACGAAGATCGCGGCGATCGCCGGGTAGATGGCGGCGCAGCCGTCCATCTTCGTGGTCGCGCCCAGCGGCACGGCGAAGGAGGCGTAGGAGCGGGGCACGCCGAGGTTGCGCTCGGTGACTCGCTCGGTCAGCGGCAGCGTTCCGATCGAGGAGCGGCTGACGAAGGCCAGCTGCATGGCGGGCCAGACGCCGGAGAAGTACTGCTTGATCGACAGTCCGTTGGTCTTGATGATGATCGGGTAGACCACGAAGAGCACGAGGGCGAGGCCGATGTAGATCGCGATCGCGAACCAGCCGAGCGAGGCCAGCTTCTCCCAGCCGTACTTGACGACGGCGGCGCCGATCAGGCCGAAGGTGCCGAGCGGGGCGATGCGGATGATCCACCACAGCACGCGCTGGATGACCTTGAGCAGCGACTCGGTGAAGGCGAGGAACGGCTCGGCCTTCTTGCCGGCCTTCAGAGCGGCGATGCCGACGGCCACGGCGACGACGATGATCTGCAGCACGTTGAAGCCGATGCTCGAGGTCGCGCTGCCGGACTCCGGGTCGATGGAGGTGCTGACGGTCAGGCCCAGGAAGTTCTGCGGGATGAGGCCGGTGAGAAAGTTCCACCAGGTGCCGACCGTGTACGGGTCGCCCTCCTGCAGGCCTTCGCCGGCGCGGGATCCGGGCTGGATGATCAGGCCGAGACCGATGCCGATGACGACGGCGATGAACGCGGTGTAGGCGAACCACAGCAGCGTCTGACCCGCGAGGCGCGCGGCGTTCTGCACGCGGCGCAGGTTCGAGATGCTCGCGACGATCGCGGTGAAGATCAGAGGGATGACGGCGGCGCGCAGCAGCGTGACGTACGAGCTGCCGATCGTGTCGAGGGTGGCGGACAAGCCGTTCGGCGCCTCCACCGTAGCGCCTGCGTTGCGGGCGATCAGGCCGGCGACGACGCCGAGGACGAGGGCGGCGATGATCTGGAAGCCGAACGAGGTCAGCAGTTTGCGAACGGGTCCGCGGGTGTCGGGCGCCTTGGCGGCGCGCGTGGCAGTACTCATAGCAGGGGGAAACTCCAAGAAGCGCGGCGTGCCGAGTGCACGCGGGATGTTTCAACGCTACGTCTGGCTGGGAATTCCCTGGATGGAGATGACGAAGGATGACGGATGCCGACGGCATCCGGCATCCGCACTCTTGGTCGTTGAGCGAGCGCCTCGCTACCCCCCCCGGTCGTTGAGCGAGCGGAGCGAGACGAAACGTCTCAGAGTGCGCAGTCTGTTCTCCGGTCGTTGAGCGAGCGGAGCGAGACGAAACGTCTCAGGCGGTGCACTCCTCGTAGTTGTCCTGGAGGATCTTCTGCGTCAGGGTGGCGTCTTCGGTGCTGGACGCCTGGTCCTTGCCCTGGGCGATGTAGTTCAGAGTCTCGTTGCTGAGATCGGAGTCGACGAAGTGCTTCGCGAAGCAGTCCGCGGCGTCGTCCGTCAGCACGTCGCCCTGATCCTGCGACTCGAAGAACTTGATCAGACCGTCTGAGACCTGGTCGACGGTCGGGCGGCTCGCGCTGCACGCGGCGAGCGAGAACGCGAGCGCCGCGACGGGCACGGCGAGCAGCAGGCGGGCGGGGAGGCGCAGGTTCCGGTCGATGTTCATGGCTACACCGTACGCCGGGCATAGCCGATCGATAGAGAGGACGAGTGGGGAGGAGTGCCCATCAGCTCGCGCGGCGGCGGGCGTCGGTCAGTGGTGTCGCGAAATCGGCTGAAGAGACCTCGTCGATGAACGAGCCGGGCGTCGCATGCAGCGCCTCGGAGATGCGGATCAGCGTCAGGATGCTGAGCATCGAGCGCCCTGATTCGTAGCTGCGGATGTTCGAGGAGTCGATTCCGCTGAGCACCGCCAGCTGGTCCTGCGTGAGCCCCTTGCTCTTGCGCTCCTCGGCGATTCGGCTGCCGATGAGGGCGGCAGCAGCAGAGGGAGTTCGGGGCACCCGTCAAGCCCGATAGCGCCCGGTCGTTGACGCCAGGGTGAAGGTCCCCGGGTACTTGTACACTCGGGACGTGACTAAGGAGAAGGATGCTGCGCCTGAGCAGTTCGCGTTGGCGTCGTTGCGGACGACGGCGAGTCACACGATCGGGATCCCGCATCTCGTAGAGCTCCTCCGGTACGTGCCTTCGGACGCGTCTCATGAGCGTTATCGCGATGCGGTCGTGGAGGAGAACATCCTCGGCCGGCCGACGCACGCCGGGCGGCAACGATCCTTCCGCCATCTACGAGAGCTCTACCTGCTCGATCCGATGAACCCCGAGTTCTCAGCACTGAGACGTCTGTGGGAGGTCGACCGAGCGGCGCAGCCGCTCCTGGCGGGCATCCTTGCGTTTACTCGGGACGGCATCCTCCGAGCATCCTTCTCGGCGATTGAGCGGGCGCAAGAGGGCGTGACCGTGTCGTCCGCCGACCTCACTCGAGCCGTCGCTGCCGTGTACGAAGACGAACTTTCGGAAGCAACTCTCGATAAGACGGGCAGGAACACCGGCGCGTGCTGGACGCAGACCGGACATCTCGTCGGCAGGACGAACAAAGTTCGCCGCGTAGTCGAATCTTCGCCGGCGGCTGTCGCTTTCGCAGCCTTTATCGGCCATCGGTCAGGTATCCGCGGGCTAGGGATGCTCGATACCCCGTGGGCTCGCATCCTCGACCTGCCACGGAGTCGGCAACTCGACGCCTTGCGATCTGCGCACACGCAGGGGCTGATCGATCTTCTCGTCGCCGGCAACGTCGTCGACATCAGCTTTCCCCTCTTCGACAGCGGCCGGATATGAGCCGGATATCTGAACTGGTCGACGCCTACGCCGCTGAACTCGCTCTGCCCTGGCGCGACGGGCTTTCCGGCGGAGAACGAGTGTGGATGCTCGTCTACCCGCCGGAACAGGAGCGGGCGATGCGGGCGAACCTCGCACGACTGGAATTCGTCACGGGCCAGAGCGGGCGCGGTTGGCGCTCGATCGACATCACGGATGAGTTCGGACGTTGGCTCGCTCGCCATCGCCACGCCGAGGCCTTCTTCGAGGAACCCAGCGACCTCACGCTGTCGATTCTCGATCAGTTCGAGGCCGAACTGGTCTCCGGAATTCGCGGACACCTCGCCGCGGCGTCGGGGAACGATGTGGTCAGTCTCGTCGGGATCGGGTCGATCTTTCCGTTCCTTCGAGCATCGAGCGTCATCAAGGCGATCGATGATGCGGTTCAGGGCCGCCTGCTCGTTCTCTTCCCGGGTCTGCATGATGCGGACACGCATTCTTTCCGCCTGCTCGACGCACGTGACGGATTCAACTACCGCGCGCGCGTCATCGACCCTCAAAGGGAGATCGCGTGACGATCAACAACGAACTGTTCACTCGTCGTCCGCTCGACTTCGTGATCCCGAACGATGGTGTGACGAATGTCGATCGCCCCGATGACTCCAACCAGTGGAAGGTGCTCGACTACGAGCTCACGAGCTTTGTCTGCGAGGGCGAGTACGAGCACGGACTTCAGCGCATCTTTGATTCGTACATCCGTCATCGCGGTGTGACGACGCAGCCTGCGGTGTGGGTATCGGGGTTCTACGGCAGCGGCAAGTCGCACCTGGTACGCGTGCTCGAGCATCTGTGGGCGGACACGCGTCTTCCTGGTGGGGCATCTGCCAGGGGGCTGGTGAATCTCCCCGATGGGATTCGTGAGCAGCTCGTCGAGTTGTCGACGATCAGCAAGCGGGACGGTGTGGCGCCGTGGTCCGCTGCCGGTTCCCTGGATCGCAGCAGTGAGAGCCTGAGTTCGGTCTTCCTCTCGATCGTGCTCGGCGCAGCCGAGCTGCCGAGTCGGGTCGGCCCTGCGCGGGTTGCATTGTGGTTGGACGGCAAGGGCATTCTCGGCGCGGTGCGGGCACATGTTGAAGCCCATGGCGGATCCTTCCTCGAGGAGTTGAGCCAGTACAACGTCAGCACTCTCCTTGCTGACGCCGTGCTCGCAGTTGATCCCGACTTCGCGGCCAACGGTGCGGATGTGCGAAAGGCGCTGCGGACTCAGTTCCCTGACGTGCGTGCCCTGTCCACGGACGAGACGATCGAGATGCTGCGCAAGGTGCTCCGCCGCGTCGGTTCGGGCGTCATCCCTCCGACCCTGATTGTGCTCGACGAAGTCCAGCAGTACATCAGCGGCGACGGGGGCCGTGCGATGGAGGTGCAGAATCTCGTCGAGTCCGTCTCCCGGGAACTCGAAGGGCGGGTTCTGCTTGTCGCGACAGGTCAGCAAGAACTCACTGCCGACCCGACGCTGCAGAAGATCCAGGACCGCTTCACGGTCAAGGTCGTCCTCAAGAACCAGGACGTCGATGCGGTCGTTCGCCGTGTGCTGCTCAGCAAGGAGCCTTCGGAGCGTGCGGAACTGGTAAAGACTCTCTCCGATGCTGCAGGGCCGATCTCGCGTCAGCTCGCGGGCAGCAAGATCCAGCACTCCGCTCAGGACGACATCGACCTTCCGGAGGACTATCCGCTCCTGCCCAGTCGCCGCCGATTCTGGGAGAGCGTTCTTCGTAAGGCGGACACAGGCCGGGCCGGTCAGCTCCGGTCACAACTCCGGATCGTGCACGAGGCCAACCGTCTGGTCGCTCCCCGGCCGGTCGGCACTGTCGTCGGAGCGGATTACCTCTACACCGCGAAGCATGAAGATCTGAACGGGGCCGGTCTCCTCCTCAAGGAGACCCAGCGCCTCATTCATGAGCAGGGCCAGCAGGATCCGCTTCGGGGGCGCATCCTCGGCCTTGTCCACCTCATCAGCCTCCTTGAGACCTCCGGACATGCCGACATCGGCGTTCGAGCGACGGCTGATCATCTCGTCGATCTGCTCATCGAGGATCTCGCCAGTGACGGCGAGCGCTTGCGGCAGGACGTTCCCGAAGTGCTCGGCGCATTCGTCGAGGAAGGGGTCCTGCAGCAGGACGGCGACGAGTATCGGATCCAGACTCTGGCCGGCCGGATCTGGGATGAGACATTCCGCCGCCATTCTGCGCAGCTCTCCGACAGCGAGATCAGCACCGAGCGAGACGTGTTGCTGCGCGCGGAATTCGAACGCTCGGTCCCGGCCTCGATTCCTCACGGCAAGGCCAAGGTTGCGCGGAAGATCGTGCTGCACGCCGACTCCACGCCACCGACGGCATCCGACACGATTTCCGTCTGGCTGCGTTCCGAGTGGGATGACGGGACGACGAACAAGCAGTTCGAAGATCTGGCGCGGAGTCTCGGTTCCGACTCGCCCGTCGTGCTCGCCCACCTGCCGCGGATTCAGCCGGTGTCGTTTGCCGCGGCACTGCGCAATCAGCTTGCGGCCCAACGGACGCTCGATCAGCAGGGGTTCCCCCAGGACGATGAGGGCAAACAAGCGCGACGTGCAATGGAGTCACGTTTGGAACGCGCCAGGGCTCAGGTTACGAGCCACGCTCGCGATGTCATCGCGAAATGCAACGTCCTTCTGGGGGGAGGGTCTGGCCCAGGAGGCGCGGCGCTGCGGGATCGTATCGAGAGCGGCGCCCTGGCAGCGGTGACTCGGCGCTTCGACAAGTTCGAGGTCGCCGATGACTCCCGCTGGCCCCGCGCCCTCGACTACATCAAGAAAGGATCCGGCGGCGACGCGCTCAAAGCCGTGGGACACGATGCGGATGCTGCGCTGCACCCGGTAGTGAAGGAGATACTCGGCCGAGTCGGCTCGGCAGGAACGTCCGCGAGCGAGGTCGAGAAGTCGGTCACGTCAGCGCCGTACGGTTGGCCCCGAGATGCCGTCATGGCCGCTGTCGGGGTCCTGCTCGACAACGGTCTGATACATGCGACCGTGAATGGTTCTGATGCGACTACCGCCCAGGTCATGGCGCAGACACGGCTCGGTGTGGTGCACCTGAGAAGAGAGTCGACGGTGCTCAGCGCCTCGGAGAAGCTCGCCGCGCGGAGCCTGCTCGGCAACCTGGGGGTACAGGCCAGCAATGACACGCTGGCGTCCGCGGCCGAGCAGGCGATCAAGGCGCTGTTGGAGCGCGCAGGTCTTGTCACCGGCGCGCCTCCGTTGCCGGACATCGTGTTCCCGCCGCGGGTCGAACTGGTGATGAAGGCTTCCGGCAATGCGCGAGTACACGCGCTGCTGGCAGCCAAGGATGAACTCTCGGAGTTTGTTGAGCGGATCGACGCGATGGAGAGGCGGCGCGTCTCCCGGCGGACTGCGCTGGACCTGGCTCGTGCGCTCGCGAGCGCAGCCGTGGCACTCGACAGCGCTGCCGAAGCACGCGCACGACTTGAGGCATTCGAGACCACTCGAGAACTTCTCGCGGATAACGACCAGATCACTCCGATCGCCGGAGACCTCGCCAGCGCAGTTCGCGTCGCTGTTCTCGGTGCGTCCGAGTCGCTGGAAGACGCTCGGCTGCGGGCAGTCGCAGACCTCGAGGCGCAATCGGCCTGGGCCGCGCTCGATCTGGCGACGCAGGGGCAACTCCTGGCAGAGAACAACCTCGCTCCAGAAGGTGACATCGATCTCTCCGACGGCCCTGCCGTTCTTCATGCTGTCCAGCAGCGACCTCTCTCTGAGTGGGGCGCGGTATTCGATGCGGTTTCGGCTCGGGCGGCGAAAGCGCTGGAGGCGGCCGTCCGGCTGAGCGCACCGAAGGCAGCTACCGTCACCATTCCCAGTGCCAGCCTCAGCAGCGTCGAGGATCTCGATCGCTACCTCAGCGAACTGCGAGAGAAGCTCGCGCGTGCGCTCGCGGATCACGACACCGTGGTGGTGAAGGGATGACCGGCGAAGTCCTCAACGCAGGTCAACGCAGTCAGCTCGATGGTGCCGTGCAGCGCGCCCGGTCGGCAGCGGAGAGCGCCGCAGCGGATGCACTGCGCGCGTTGGCGGTCGCGGATCAGAGCCGTCCGTCATATCTCGGTGATAGCGAGAATGCCCTGCGAATCGCTTTGCGGGAGAAAGCGCGGCAACTCGGCGACGACACCGCCGGCAACAATGTCGACCTCACCAACTTGATCCGTGACGTCGCCTATGAGCAGTGGCACCGCCTTCTCTTCAGCCGGTTTCTCGAGGTCAACGGACTGTTGAGGCATCCTGACTTCCGAGACACTCCGCTGACATTCGAGGACTGTACCGACCTCGCGAGCGATCTGGAGGAGCCGGATGGGTGGCTGGTGGCTGCGCGATTCGCGTCTGAGATTCTCCCCGGAGTCTTCCGCCTCGACGATCCTGCTGTTCAGATGCGGTTCGCGACCGAGCATCGGCTTGAGCTCGAGAGAATCCTCCTCAGCATTCCGGATGAGGTCTTCCGCACCGAGGATGCTCTGGGCTGGGTCTACCAGTTCTGGCAGACGGCAGAGAAGAAGCGCGTCAACGATTCCGGTGTCAAGATCGGCGGAGCCGACCTCTCGCCGGTCACGCAGTTGTTCACCGAGAATTACATGGTTCGCTTCCTGCTGGAGAACTCACTCGGCGCGTGGTGGGCATCCCGGCGCTCAGACTCTCCCTTGGTCGACTCCTGGGAGTACTTTCGCAGGCTGGATGACGGGACACCGGCGGCCGGCACGTTCGAAGAGTGGCCCAAGACTGCGGCAGAGGTCACCGTCATGGACCCGTGCTGCGGGTCTGGTCACTTCCTGGTCGCAATGTTCGGCATGCTCTGGCGGATGCGAGCTGAGGAGGAAGGGCTCTCGCCCGCTGACGCCCAGGATGCTGTGCTGCGCGACAACCTGCACGGGCTCGAGCTCGATCCGCGCTGCACCCAGATCGCGACGTTCAACGTCGCGTTGGAAGCGTGGAAGCAGGGTGGATTCCGAGATCTACCGGCACCGCAGATCGCCTGTTCGGGTGTTCCCGCGCGGGGGACGAAGGACGAGTGGCTGGCGTATGCCGGGGACGACGAAGAACTTCAGAAAGTGCTGACTCGACTTCACGGCCTCTTCCGTGATGCCGATACTCTCGGGTCGCTGATCTCGCCTCATCCAGGCGACTTCGAGGAGTCTCTATTCGGGACTGATCTCAGCATCGGCGCGAATTGGGAATCCGTTCGGACTTCGCTGGGTCAGATACTCGCCGCCGAGAAGGAGGCGCAGACAGTTCTCGGGCATGCGGCCGATGACGTCGTTCATGCGGCGGGGCTGCTGTCGGGCAGATACACGCTCGTGGCGACGAATCCGCCGTACCTAAAGCGTGCGTCGATGGACGTAAGGCTTCAGACCTACATCGGTGTTCACCATCCGGCGGCGAAATCCGACATCGCGACAGCCTTTATCGAGCGCTGTCTGGAGTTTGTGGGGACGACCGGAACGGTTGCGGTCGTGTCGCCGCAGAACTGGCTGCTGTTGGGGTCGTATGAGAAGTTCCGCGAACGGCTGCTCAAGCAGAGACGGTTCGACGTCGTTGCGCGGCTTGGGTCCGGGGCATTCCGACAGATCACCGGCGAAGTTGTCAAAGTCTCGCTCACAGTGTTGAGCGGTGCGCCGCCGGCGGATAGCCATCGCATCGCTGGGCTTAGTATTCAGCAGACGAACGGGGTTGAGGCCAAATCTCTGGAACTTCGGCACCGTGGGTTGTTGGCACCGAGACAAGTGACACAAACGCAGAATCCCGACCGCCGGATCACGTTGACATCGATTGAATCACAGGCGTTGCTCGGCGGAATGGCGAAGTCAGTTCAAGGGATTGCCACGGGAGATAATCCGCGCTACATCCGCCAGATGTGGGAGGTGCCGTTGCCTCAATCGCAGTTCCGGAGGCTTCAGAGCTCAGTGAATCGGACAACTTCATTCGGCGGACGTGACCAGATCATTTGGTGGGAAACAGGCGGAGGCTGGATACCCAACGAGCGCGCCGGAATCAAGGGCTCGGCAGCTTGGGGCAAACTCGGTGTAGCGGTTTCACAGATGGGTGCTCTCGCGGTCACTCGCTATACCGGTGAGATCTTCGACATGAATACGGCTGTCGTGTTCCCTCACGACGATGCCGATCTTCCCACGCTGTGGGCGTACCTCTCCAGTAGAGAGTATGCGCCAAGCGTCCGGGACATCGATGACGCGTTGAAAATCACGAACGCCACTCTCGTAAAAGTCAGCTTCGACCGAGAACGTTGGCAGAACGTGGCTGACGAGAGGGGTCCATTGCCTGCACCCCATTCGAACGATCCGACGCAATGGCTCTTCCGGGGCGATGTCATGACTTCGGAGCATCCGCTTCAGGTTGCCGTCGCGAGGCTCCTCGGTTATCGGTGGCCCGATCAGCAGCCGGATGCCCTCGATCAGTTCGCGGACGCGGACGGCATTGCGTCTATGCAGCCGCTTCCTGGCGAACCTGACCTGGTGACGCGCCTTCGGAAGTTGCTTGAGGCGGCCTACGGCGACGACTGGTCGAGCGCTCGCGAGCGAACCCTGGTCACAGAGGCGGGCGGCGCGAACGGGCGCCTCGACGATTGGCTGCGCGATGTATTTTTTGCCCAGCACGTAAAGGTCTTCGACAACCGCCCGTTTCTGTGGCACATCTGGGATGGTCACAAGGACGGCTTCTCCGCGATCGTCAATTATCACCGCCTCGACCACCGCACCCTGGAGAAGCTCACGTTCACCTCGCTGGGGGCGTGGATTGAACGCCAGCGGCACGAGGTGGCGGCGAGCCGAGCTGGAGCCGACGTCCGTCTCGCCGCCGCAGAAGATCTGCAGAATCGACTCAAGCTCATCCTCGATGGCGCGCCGCCCTATGACGTCTACGTCCGGTGGAAGGAACTTCACAAACAACCAGTCGGTTGGAACCCCGATCTCGACGACGGCGTGCGGCTCAACATTCGACCGTTCATCACCGCGAAGGTGCTGCGAGCCAAGGTGAACGTGAAATGGGAGAAGGATCGCGGGAAGAACGCTGACGGCTCCGAAAGACTCAATGACCTGCATCCGACTCTCGAGGAACGCCGCGAGGCGAGGCGCCTGGCAGGGGAGGGGCTGTGACAGCGGTGCGGGCTGTCGTCGCACACGCGTTGCGCGAGGCCGCGGCCTTCAACGCAGACTCCAGTGTGCGCCCAGCTGCCGTGTTCTGGTCCGATCCGGACCGTGCCTGGGAGCCGGTGATACGGCTCCTCCAGGAGGCGGTGCCGATCCTGATCCTGGGCGAGTACGACCTTGACAAAGCCCAAGGTCCCGCGATCTGGATGAGGGCGGTGCTGGCCGACCCGGACTCCGCTGAACTTCCGGACCACCTCGCGTCGCATGACGAGAAGAACCCGTGGGTGATCTATCTACCGGGGATCGGACGCAGTGCGTTGTCCGAAGCCAACAGCCCGGAATCTGCGATCGCTCCGTTGGTCGAGATCGCTCTCCGCTCCAACTGGTGGCCCTCCGCCTATGGGCAGGGGGCGTGGACACCGCACTCCTTCCTCGGGTCGAAGCATGGTGTTGGGCTCGACCTTGGCGGCGATGCAAAGAGCAAAGCGGCTCTGAGCGATGTTCTGGATCGCCTGCTCATCGAGAAGGTCGATGACCTGCGTCTCCTGGGACGGCTCGACGCTTCGCGTCTGCATTCACTGGTGATGACAGACAGCATCCGAATGCTGCTGGATTGGCTTGACGACCCAGAGGCGTCGCGCGCGGCACTGTCCGCAGCGAGCTGGAATGCCTTCCGTGAAGCGTGCCGCGCGACATACGGCATCGACCCCGAGAAGGACGGCGTCCTCACCGCAGCAGCGCGGCTGGGCGGGCGCCAGGGGGCGTGGCAGGGTGTCTGGGATCGATTCGAAGACAACCCGCGACGGTACGAGAAAATCCCCATCCGACTCGACCAGGCTCGTCCTGCGCAGGATCTCTTCGGCGACGTCAGTCCCCATCCGGATTCGTGGCCTTCCTGGAATGCGGAGCAGGAGTCAGAACTCCGTCAGGCGCTCACTGCCGTGGCGACGACGATGGACCTCGAGCAGGCGCGAGCAACTGTGGTGGACCTCGCGGCAGGGCATTCGCCGAGGGAGGAGAGCGTGTGGGGTGAGATGGGACGTGCCCCGCTGGCTCAAGCAGTGGCGCTTTTGTCTGAACTCGCCGAGCTCACGAGGGTCAGCGCGCCCGGCAACGGCCTCGAAGCTCAGATCAAGTGGTACGTCGAACTCGGTCACAAGATCGACGATCTCGCGCTGCGATCTCTCGCAGCGGTGCCCGGTGCTGCCGATCGCGCTTCGGTACGGAAGGCGCTTCAGGTCCTCTATGACCCGTGGGTCGACCGCACGGCACGCGCCTTTCAGGATGCATCCAGCGGAGAATACTCAGGCGATGTCGGGCTGAATGTCGCGGCTGGGACATGTGTGGTCTTCGTTGACGCGCTTCGCTTCGATCTCGCGCAACGGCTGGCGAAGCGATTGGCGCCACTCGAGATCGAAACGACGTCGAGGCTGGCGGCGTTCCCGACGGTCACGCCGACCGGGCAGCCCGCCGTAGCGCCCGTGAACACCACCTTCGGTGCGGGGCCGGCATTCGATGCCGGTGATGCTCAAGGACGTTCGGTCAAGGCAGCGATCTTCCGTTCGGCCTTGACCGAGGCCGGTGTCCAGTATCTCGATTGGAAGTCGTCGGAGACGGGCGACATCAGCGGCGTTGGATGGACGCAGACCAACACCATCGACGCGCTCGGCCACGACCACGGGCATGAGCTCGCCGGCATGATCGACCAGCAACTCGACCTCGTCGCCGAACGTATCCGTTCACTTCTCGACGCAGGGTGGCAGCGTGTCGTCGTCGTCACGGACCATGGCTTCCTCCTGCCGGCGACCGCGGCGCCGAAGGTCGATCTGCCTCTCGCGATCACTGAGGGGGACGCGGCGCGGAAACCGCGAGTCGCGCGCCTCAAGACAGGCGTGTCCTCCCCGGACCTCCCTGTCCTGGCATGGACATGGGATGCAGCGATCAATATGGTGAGTGCGCCGGGCGCCTCCGCCTTCGTGGCGGGGACGCTGTACGAGCATGGCGGCCTGAGCCCGCAGGAATGCGTCACGCCTGTGCTCGAGATCAAGTCGGGGGGCGGTGCACCCAAGCCCGCCCAGATCGATTCGATCCGCTGGACCGGTCAGCGCTGTCGTATCGATTACGCGCCGGTGGAAGCCGACGTCACCGCCGAAGTGAGGCTTGCTCCGGGGGACCCCGGCTCGATCATCGGTGGACCGAAGGCGCCAGGCGAACCTGGCGAGATCAAAGTGCTCGTAGACGAGGAACGGGCGGCTGCGGGTACTCAGGCGTTCGTGCTCCTTCTCGGTGTTGACGGCACCGTTCTCGCGCAGCGGGAGACGAAAGTCGGAGGTGTGGAATGACCGAGACCATCGTTCTTGACTCGATCGACGAGTTGGCCGCCGCAGCGTTCGAGGGGTACGTGGTCCGCAAAGACCTCGCGCTTCAGTTCAAAGGCGCCTACCCAGTGCCTACGTACGTCGGCGAGTTCCTGATCGGCCGATATTGCGCGACGACAGATCTCGAGGAGATCGAGGAGGGTTTGCAGATCGTTCGTCGCCTGCTCGCCGACCGCACTGTTCGAGCCGGCGAAGAAGAGCTGTTCAAATCGCGTGCGCGCGAACGGATGACGATCAAACTCATCGACCTCGTCAAGGCGCGGCTGGACGCGAAGTCGAACATCTATCTTGCCGAGCTTCCCAGCCTGGGTCTCAAGGACGTCCGGATCGATGATGCCGTGGTGCGCGACAACGAGCGGATGCTCACGGGCGGCTTTTACGCGGAGGTCGACCTCTTCTACGACGCGGTGATCGCCGACGAGACGAACGGCAAGCCTTTTGCGATCGGTTCGTTGAGGCCCATCCAGTTGTCGACCCGTGACTCGCTTGCGCGGCTCGCAGAAGGGCGCTCGCGATTCACCACCGAGCAGTGGAAGCACTTGCTTCTCCGGTCGGTGGGCTTCGAACCGGAAACACTGACAGATCGGGAGCAGGACATTCTGCTTCTGCGGATGGTGCCGTTCGTCCAGCGCAACTTCAACATGGTGGAGCTCGGTCCGCGAGGGACAGGAAAGTCGCATCTGTTCCAGCAGGTGTCGCCCTACGCTCATCTCATCTCCGGTGGCAAGGCGACTGTGGCGCGCATGTTCGTCAACAACGCCACGGGTCAGCGCGGTCTTGTCGCGCAATACGACGTCGTCTGCTTCGACGAGGTGTCAGGCGTGTCCTTCGATCAGAAGGACGGCGTCAACATCATGAAGGGCTACATGGAGTCCGGAGAGTTCTCACGAGGTCGTGAGTCGATACGAGCTGACGGCTCGATCGTGCTCGTGGGCAACTTCGACGTCGACGTCGCACATCAGCAACGGATCGGTCACCTCCTGTCCCCGCTGCCGCCGGAGATGCGCGACGACACGGCATTCATGGACCGTATCCACGCGTATCTGCCCGGCTGGGATATTCCCAAACTGAACCCGTCCTATTTCACGCGGCACTTCGGCTTGGTCAGCGACTTCCTGTCCGAATGCTGGTCGCATCTGCGCAACCAGTCGCGCGTCGCCTCTGTGCAGGGGCGCGTCAACTACTCGGATGCGTTGTCCGGGCGTGATCTCTCTGCCGTCAACAAGACGGTGGACGGCCTCCTGAAGCTCATCTCGCCTGATGCCGAGGCCGCGATCTCCGATGAAGACCTGGAATGGGCCGTGCGCATCGCCCTGGAATGCCGGCGGCGTGTGAAGGAACAACAGCGTCGCATCGGCGCTGCCGAGTTCCGCAACACGCAATTCGGATACCGGATCGGGGAAGGCATCGAGCAGTTCGTCTCGACGCTCGAGCTCGCCAGTCCGGATTCGATCGGCCTCGATCCGCTCCCTCCTGGCCAGGTGTGGGCGATCGCTGAGGATGCCGGAGGTGAGGTCGGTCCCGGGCTGTATCGAATCGAGGCGACCGACACTCCCGGAGCGGGAGCGCGAGGGCTGCTGAATCAGGCGGCACCCGCGCCACTTCGTGAGAGTTTCAAGGTTGCCGATCAAAACCTCGTTGCGCAGGGTCGAGCGCTGGTCGGCGACCGAGACCCTCGGGAGCACAATCTGACGGCGCAGGTTCGAGCGCTCGATGCGGCCAAGTCGGGAGCAGGCCTTGGGTTGCCGATCCTCCTTGCGCTGACCTCTTCTATGTTGCAACGCTCCCTCCGAGGTGGACTGATCGCCGTCGGCAACCTGTCACTCGGGGGCGGCGTTGAGACCGTGCTGAATGCGGCTGCGCTGGCCGAGCATGCGATGGAGAAAGGCGCAACGTCTTTGCTACTGCCTGTCTCCGCGCGACGCCAGCTCCTTGACGTGAGTGATGAAGTGGCTACAAAGGTCTCGTTCTTGTTCTACACCGACGCGAAAGACGCGCTGGTGAAGGCGTTGGCCAACTGAGCCCGCAGAAAGTGTCGTGCTCCGATTCGATGCATCCGACTTCGAACTTGCGGTAGCGCAACCAAGGTTGCACCTCGTTAACCAGACGACCTAGGAGGGCCAGCGCGGCGGCAACCGGCCTACGGCCCAAGGACCAGGGATGCGCGCTCATCGCGAAGCATCTGGAAGGGCGTCGTCCAGGTGATTCCGTGCGCGTTGCATACGTCGGGGATCTTGACCTTGCTCTTGCGCTGCGGCTCGGAGCGCTCCATCGTCACGACTGTGTGACCGTGCGTGCGAGCAAATGCGACGAGCTGGTAGTCGGCGACTGACAGAAACTCCGCGACAGCGCCAGGAGTGTAGGAGGCACCGTTCACCCACGTGGAGATCGCCGACAGGCTCGGCGCGCATGCGGCATCCATCGGCACGAACAAGTGCGAGCTCGCGGCCGCCCACTCCGACAAATCGTCGTGACCAGCGGCGATCTCGACGGCGATCGGGTGGATGCTCTCCAGGGTTCCTGCAGCGAAGGAGACATCGATCCATTCCCAGAATCCCGGGACGAAATCGAGACCGTAATGCGCACGATGCGACTGGATGAAGACGTTCGCATCGAGGAGATACATCACGCAACTCCGAGCTTGCTGGCCAGTCCCTCGAACGTCGAGCGCTTGGCGGCCCCGAGGAGCCGCGACGCATCGCGGTAGAGCGTGCGGCCCTCAAGCGTGTCGACGATCACCGCGCGAGCGAAGCGCTGGCTGAGACGCAACGGCTGGGTGTTGTAGTAGTTGCCGCCGCCTTGGGAACTCGTCGCCATGATGTCTTTTAGACGCGCCAGCTCCTCCTGATACCGCACCTGGAATTCTTCCCACGTCAGCAATGACGCGTCGTGCATGCGTTTCAGCACAACGAGAGTGCTCACTTTGTAGAGGCGCGCGAGGCGTTTCAACTCCGGCAGATCCGCTCCTGCGGTCGCGTCCCGACGGATCGCGTCAGTCGGAACCAGTACTTCAGCGGCGACTTGATTCGCCCACAACTCGTGAGCGTTTTGAGGATCGCTCGCGAGAGGCGACTCCGAAAGCGCGCTTTCGCCAAGCCATACGTGGGCCAGCTCATGAACCATGGTGAAGATCTGAGCAGCTTTGGTGTCGGCGTTGTTCACGAAGATCACCGACGCCAGCGGGTCGACCAGAGCAAAACCTCGGAACTCGTTCGGGTCGAGAACGCGGTGGGTGTTGCTTCCGACGATCCCCGATACCATCACCAGAACGCCGAGTCGTTCTATCGCGTCGATGAGAGCGCGGAGGGCCTCCTCCCATGAAGTGAAGCGCGACCGGCGTTCCAACCCGAAGTCGAGCGCCTCGCGCATCTCGTTCGCGACTACGCGCGGCGGGCTGTCGACAGCAGCTGAGCTTACGTATCGAATGGGAGCCAGATCCTGACTGACCGCATAGCTTCGATACCAGTCCTGATGATGCTGGGCCTCGTAAATCGTGTCGAGCAGATCAGCGCTCGGGCTGGCGATGGCGGAGTTGCCGATCGTGCGGAAATCCGGGATGGGAACGGTCTCAGCCGGGGGCTCATCGAGGAAGAGATAGCCGAGCGGAGCATGGGTCGCCTTGGCGAATTCCTCAAGCTGCCGGAACGTGGGCGTTCCGTCCCCCGTGGCCCACTGCGAGAAGCGTTCGTATCGATCGGTGCCGCTTTCCATGCCGGACCGCTTCAGCGCCCACGCGAGCATCTCAGGCTTGACCGGCACACGGACAGACATCGGATTCCCTTCTCGCGTTCACCCGAATATACACAGGCGCTTCTCGGTTCGGTCGAGTGTATGAGGGACGCCTGACAAAGTGGTCCCGCTGGCGCGTCTCACCTACTCCTCGGGGTCGTCGAAGTCCCCGAAATCCTCCATCGTGGCCATGACAGCCATCGCCGTCAGCAGCCCCCGCGCGACGACACCGCGCAACTCTGCCGGACGGTATCGAGGATCGCTCGGGCGATCTTCTCGTTCCCCTCGGGCATCGCCGCAGTGAACACCCGCAGCGTGGCGATCGCGCCGGCGCGCTGCGCGCCGATCGAGGTCAGCAGCTCGAGATTGCGGCGCTCGATCGCTCGGCCGAGCGCCGCGTCGAGCGTCGCGATGTCGGTCTCGCCGAGTTCATCGAGATCGACGCCGTCGGCTTTCAAGAGCGGGGCGAGATCTCTCATGAGGTCAGCCGCCATTCCGGGCTGATGGGCGACACCCATCTTCGCCATCTGAGCGCGGAACTCAGGGTCGTCGAAAGGAGAGGGCATGCGGAAAGGGTAGCGCTGTCGACTGTTATGCGTTCGTTACCTGAGTCGGGTCTCGCAGGAGTTGCATTCAGCTTCGAATGTCGGAGGCCAGCGTCATGATGAACTATGGCAATCTTCTCCGAGATCGCGTCGCTGATCCCCACGCTGGGCGAGCGACTCGACGAGGGCGCCTGCCTGGAACAGGCGGTCACCCTCATGACGGAGATGACGGATGCCGAGGTCGTCGCGATCCTGCGCGAATCGGTCGCAGTCTCGCGATCCGCTGATCAGATTCGCGTCGTCGCAGCAGGGCTGATCGCAGAGCGCTCGACGCGCGAGGTCGGGCATTCCGGGCTCGCACAGTCGCAGGGGCACGGTTCGCCGGAGAAGCTCGTTCAGCACCTCACGGGATCGACGAGGAGCGAGGCTGCGCGTGACGTTCGCGTCGGGCGAGGGCTGCTCGACGGCGAGGGGGAGAGCGGCGGCGGGGCGGACGCCGGGCCTGCGGATGCCGGTGCTGATGGCGGTGCGGGGGACGCTGGCGGCGCCGGTACTTCGGGAGGAGAAGGTGCGGCGGGTGCCTCATGCTCCGAGCAGGTGCCGCCCGTCTGGCACGCACCGCTGCGCGAGGCGATGCGTTCGGGCGTGCTGACTTCGGCGCAGTACGACGCGATCAGGAGCGGGTTGGGTGAGCCGCCGGCGCCCGCCGCTGACGGGCTGTCCGCAGAAGAGTTCGCGGCGATCGAGCGCGCCGTCCGCGACGCGTGGTCCGCAGCGGCCGAGCAGCTCGTGCGCGAAGCCGCCGAGCGCACCACCGAAGAACTCGGTGGGGCGGCGCGGATGCTCCGCGATCTGCTCGATCCCGAGGGTGCCGAGGCGCGCTTCCTGGCGCGCTACGAGAAGCGGATGTTCCGCACGTATCGCGATGCCGACGGGGTGCTTCGAGCGAGCATCGCGTTCGAAGACGAGGGCGGAGCGTTCGTCACCGCCATGCTCGATGCTGCACTGCGGCCACGACGCGGCGGTCCCCGATTCGTCGACGCAGACGAGCAGGAGCGGGCCGCAGATCTCACCGCGGACTCGCGCACCAACGACCAGCTCGCCTACGACCTGCTGCTCGATGTGCTGCGCGCCGGAGTCCTCGCCGACGCCGAGAGCGTCTTCGGGACAAGGCAAGCCGGCGTCCGTCTCGTGCAGGTCGTCGACGCGTCCGAAACGCCGGCGCGGGTCGCGCACACCGAAGACCATCTGACCTCCTTTCCGGCGGGCGTCGCCGCCCAGCACATGTGCGAAAGCGGATTCGTGTCGGTCACGGTCGACTCCTGCGGCAATCCACTCGATGTGGGCCGCGAGCAGCGGCTTTTCACCCCAAAGCAGCGCATCGCCTTGGCGATCAGAGACGGCGGATGCCGGTGGCGAGGCTGCGATCGCCCGGCCTCGTACTGCGAGGCACATCACATCGACGAATGGGCGGCGGATCGCGGTCGCACCGACATCGACCGCGGGATACTCCTTTGCCGTTTCCATCACATGCAGTTGCACCACGGCGGCTGGCGCATCACCCGCGACGGCAAGGGCGACTTCGTGCTGCACCAGCGCGAGGGGGAGAGCTACGTGCTGCATCAGCGAGCCACTTTGGCCTACGCCTGGTCGGGGATCGATCCGCCGCCGTACCGATTCAGGCCCGCCGCCTGAGGCGGGCGGATCCCGACGCACGGATGCTGACGCATCGAAGAACTTGTTCCGGGCGAGCAGGCTTGCCCTGCTCCGGCTGCGTGTGACCGGCTGCGCGAGGCGCACGTGCGGACGGCCCTGCTGCACGGTTCGCTCACCGCCGCCCCGTGAACGTGCACTCCTCGTGCTCGCGCTCACAGCAGAGCGACTGCTGCCCGAGACCGCCCGCACCACCGCCTGACCCCGCTATGCCCACGGCGAACACGGGCATACAGCATCCGCCCGGTGGTTACTCTCGATGTATCAGCGCTTCGACCCTCCGTGTCCCGGCACCCGGAATGCGAGGAACGAACCAAGGAGTCAACAATGTTCGAGAGATTCACGGACCGAGCCCGTCGAGTGGTCGTCCTCGCCCAAGAAGAGGCGAAGATGCTCAACCACAACTACATCGGCACTGAGCACATCCTGCTCGGCCTCATCCACGAGGGCGAGGGCGTCGCCGCCAAGGCGCTCGAAAGTCTCGGCATCTCCCTTGACGCCGTCCGCGAGCAGGTGCAGGACATCATCGGCCAGGGTCAGCAGCAGCCGACCGGTCACATCCCCTTCACGCCGCGCGCCAAGAAGGTGCTCGAGCTCAGCCTCCGCGAGGCCCTTCAGCTCGGCCACAACTACATCGGCACCGAGCACATCCTGCTCGGCCTCATCCGCGAGGGCGAGGGTGTCGCAGCCCAGGTGCTCGTCAAGCTCGGCGCCGACCTCAACAAGGTCCGCCAGCAGGTCATCCAGCTGCTCTCCGGCGCACCCGGGCGCGAGCCCGCCGCCGTCGGCGCACAGACCAACGACTCGCCGGCCGGCGCCCAGGGCGGATCCGCCGTGCTCGACCAGTTCGGCCGCAACCTGACCCAGGCCGCCCGTGACAACAAGCTCGACCCGGTCATCGGGCGCGAGAAGGAGGCGGAGCGGGTCATGCAGATCCTCTCCCGCCGCTCCAAGAACAACCCCGTCCTGATCGGCGAGCCCGGCGTCGGCAAGACCGCCGTCGTCGAGGGCCTCGCACAGGCCATCGTCAAGGGCGACGTGCCCGAGACGCTGAAAGACAAGCAGCTCTACTCGCTCGACCTCGGCTCGCTCATCGCCGGATCCCGCTACCGCGGAGACTTCGAGGAGCGCCTGAAGAAGGTCACCAAGGAGATCCGCACCCGCGGTGACATCATCGTCTTCATCGACGAGATCCACACCCTCGTGGGTGCGGGTGCCGCCGAAGGCGCGATCGACGCCGCCAGCATCCTGAAGCCGCTCCTCGCACGAGGCGAGCTCCAGACCATCGGCGCGACCACGCTCGACGAGTACCGCAAGCACTTCGAGAAGGATGCTGCGCTCGAGCGCCGCTTCCAGCCGGTGCAGGTGAACGAGCCGACGCTGCCGCACACGATCAACATCCTCAAGGGACTCCGCGACCGCTACGAGGCGCACCACAAGGTGCAGATCACCGATGGCGCCCTGGTCGCCGCGGCGAACCTCGCCGACCGCTACGTCTCCGACCGGTTCCTGCCCGACAAGGCGATCGACCTGATCGACGAAGCCGGCGCACGCCTGCGCCTCAGCATCCTGTCGTCCCCGCCCGAGCTGCGGGAGTTCGACGAGAAGATCGCCGACGTCCGCGAGCAGAAGGAGGTCGCCTCCGAGGAGCAGGACTTCGAGAAGGCCGCGTCGCTGCGCGACGAGGAGAAGAGTCTCCTCGCGGAGCGTCTGCGCCTCGAGAAGCAGTGGCGCTCGGGTGACGTCTCCAGCCCCGCCGTGGTCGACGAGGGTCTGATCGCCGAGGTGCTCGCTCAGGCCACCGGCATCCCGGTCTTCAAGCTCACCGAGGAGGAGTCCAGCCGACTCGTCTTCATGGAGAAGGCCCTGCACCAGCGCGTCATCGGTCAGGAGGAGGCGATCGCCGCCCTCTCCAAGACGATCCGCCGCCAGCGCGCGGGCCTCAAGGACCCGAAGCGCCCCTCTGGTTCGTTCATCTTCGCCGGCCCCACGGGTGTCGGAAAGACCGAGCTCGCCAAGGCGCTCGCCGAGTTCCTGTTCGACGACGAGGCAGCGCTCATCTCGCTCGACATGAGCGAGTTCGGTGAGAAGCACACCGTCTCGCGTCTGTTCGGCGCCCCTCCCGGATTCGTCGGATTCGAAGAGGGCGGTCAGCTCACCGAGAAGGTGCGTCGCAAGCCGTTCAGCGTGGTGCTGTTCGACGAGATCGAGAAGGCCCACCCGGACATCTTCAACTCGCTCCTGCAGATCCTCGAAGAGGGTCGCCTGACCGATGGTCAGGGTCGTGTGATCGACTTCAAGAACACCGTCATCATCATGACCACCAACCTCGGTGCACGTGACATCGCCGGTGGTCCCGTCGGCTTCCAGATCGAGGGCAGCAACGCCACGACCTACGAGCGGATGAAGGGCAAGGTCAACGAGGAGCTGAAGCGCAACTTCAAGCCCGAGTTCCTGAACCGCGTCGACGACATCATCGTGTTCCCGCAGCTCAACAAGGAGGAGCTGGTGCAGATCGTCGATCTGTTCACCAAGCGCCTCGGCGAGCGGCTACTCGACCGCGACATGACGATCGAGCTGTCGACCGCCGCCAAGGAGCGTCTCATCGAGATCGGGTTCGACCCGGCTCTCGGCGCCCGCCCGCTGCGTCGCGCGATGCAGCACGAGATCGAGGACCGCCTGTCGGAGAAGATCCTGCACGGCGAGCTCTCCTCGGGCGACCACGTCAAGGTCGACGCCGAGAACGGCGAGTTCCTCTTCGAGCACGGTCCGCGTGGCGAGAAGATCGCGGTCGGCGTGAACACCGGCGGCGAGATCACGGCCACCCCCGACCTGGCGGTCGCCAGCGGGGAGTGACCTCCGGTCCGCCTCGGGCGGGCTCAGGAATTGAGAAGGGGCGGATGCTGCGGCATCCGCCCCTTCGTCGTGTGAGGGGGCGTCGTGTGAGGGGCGCCGTGTGAGGGGGAGACGCGTCCGCCACCACGCCATGCGCGTCCCACCGTCGAGTGAACGCCTGAAACCTGGTGGCGCGTCGAGAACCTGGTGGCGCGCGCGGGACGGGACCCGGGCGGGCGCGCGCAGCATCCTGGCAGGCGCCTGGACCTAGGCTTGAGTACGTGAGCGACTACATCGTCCGTCCGGCCCGCAGCACCGACATCGTCGGCATCCGCAACCTCCTGCAGCCGATGGTCGAACGTCGCATCCTCCTCGGCAAGGACCTCGCGGTGCTCTACGGCGCCGTGCAGGAGTTCGTCGTCGCCGAGGCCGACGGCGCGCTGATCGGATGCGGTGCGCTGCACGTGTTCTGGGAAGACCTCGGCGAGGTCCGCACGCTGATGGTCAGCGACGAGTGGCTGCACCACGGCGTGGGCCGGGCGATCGTCGACCGGCTCGAGGAGCACGCCAAAGCCCTCGGCCTCAGCCGACTGTTCTGCCTCACCTTCGAGACCGAGTTCTTCGGTCGCCGCGGTTACACGCCCATCGGCGAGCAGGTCGTCGACTCCGATGTGTACTCCCAGCTGCTGCGCAGCGGCGACGCCGGCGTCGAGGAGTTCCTCGACCTGGCGCACGTCAAGCCGAACACGCTCGGCAACACGCGGATGCTCAAGAAGCTCGGTTAGCCTGGAGGAATGCCCCGCCGTTCCGCCGCCGTCTATCGCCGTCGGCGGTTCGTCCTGCTTCTCGCGCTGATCGTCGTCGTCGCCGTCATCGGCGTCTCGATCTGGCTCCTGGTCGCCAAGCCCTGGGCGAACGCGGCCGAAGCCGTCGACACCCCGACGCCGACTGCGCCCGTGACCGATACGGCATCGCCCGAAGCGACCGACACCACCGGGGCCAGCGCCGAGCCGACGAACGAGGAGACTCCCGGCATCGTCGCCTGCGAGGCGAAGGACGTCGCGATCGAAGCGCTCACCGACGCCGACACCTATGAGGCGGGTGTGCTGCCGCAGCTGTCGATCCGGCTCACCAACAACGGCTCTACTGACTGCACGATCGACGTCGGATCGAGCACTCAGGTGTTCACGGTGTCCAGCGGCGACGACGTGTGGTGGCGCTCGACAGACTGCCAGCAGAATCCGAGCAGCATGATCGCGACCCTCGCGGCCGGCGCCACTGTCGAGAGCAAGACGCCTGTCACCTGGGACCGCACCCGCTCGAGCGTCGAATCCTGCGCCTCAGAGAACCGTCCGCACGCCCCTGGTGGCGGCGCCTCGTACCACGTCGACGTGCAGATCGGCGGGTTCGAGGGAACGGTGTCGAAGCAGATCCTGCTCTACTGAGCGCGAATACAGACTCGTACTCAGAATTGGTGCCCACAGCATCCGTTCTTTGGGATACCATTGACTTGGCTCTCTGAACACGCGGCATCATGCCATCCCCAGTGGCGTCGACTTACAGCGTCCCCAGCGCTTCGACACCGCCGCTCGAGAGCCCAAGGGCCCTCTCGAGTACCCCAGTCCCCAATGTGGGACTCGAGAGGGCCCCAACTCTATCCAGGTCGTCTTTTCGCGCGCGGCCCGATGAGCCGTGAATAAGCTGGAGTCATGGCAGCGAAGAAGGCTAAGCCCGGCAGCAAGAAACCGGCACCAGAGGAATTCCGATCGGATGCTCTGGCAGCGGCGTTGGAGAAACAGGATGTCGCCGCGGTCGCCCTGGCGCTCCGCCACGGAACCACGGTCGTTCCCCTGGTCAAGCCCGGTGCGCGCGACAACCCGCTCGACACCGGCGAAGTATGGACGTATCGGGATTCCCGCACCGGTGACCTCGCGCTTCTCCTGTTCAGCGACGCGAAGCACAAGCCCGACAATCTGCCTCCGGGCGTCGGGATCTACACCGCTGACTGGCTGAGGCAGTTCCTCGCCACTCACCCCATCACGACGGTCTTCCTCGACATCGCCGGCCCGCACCCGATGCAGGCGTCGCCCGAGGAACTGCTGAAGGCGCTCGACGCCTGAGCTTTCGCCCGAATCAGAACGGCGAGATGTCGTCTTCGTCGCGACGCTGCGTGCTGCGTGAGCGCACGTCGCCGAGCGCCGCGCGCAGTGTCTTCGAGCGATCGTCGATCACCTGTTCGTAACCGAGCCGCTTGGCCTCGGATCGGCGCTGGGCGAACTGCGTGACCGGGCGCACCTCGCCGGCGAGGCTCAACTCTCCCACTGCGGCGACCGTGCGCGGCACCGCGCTGTTGCTCAGAGATCCCGCCACCGCGATCGCGATCGCGAGATCTGCCGCGGGCTCCGTGAAGCGCACCCCGCCCACCGTCGAGACGTACACGTCCTGGTCGCTGACCTTGATGCCGGCACGACGCTCGAGCACGGCGAGCACCATCGCGACCCGTGACCCGTCGAGCCCGTGCACGACCCGCCGCGGGTTGGGCGCCGTGGTCCTGATGGTCAGCGCCTGCACCTCGACGGGCATCGCACGGCGCCCCTCGAGCGCGATCGCGACGCACGTTCCGGGTTCTGTCGCACCCTGTGAGAGGAACAGCCCGGAGGGGTCGGGCACCTCGGCGATGCCGTCGCCCGTCATCTCGAAGCATCCGACTTCGTCCGTCGGGCCGAAACGGTTCTTCAGCGCTCGCAGGAAACGCAGCGAGGTCTGCCGGTCGCCTTCGAAATGGCACACGACGTCGACGAGATGCTCGAGTACGCGAGGGCCGGCGACCTGACCGTCTTTCGTGACGTGCCCGACGATGACGATCGGCAGGCCGCGCTCCTTGGCGATGCGGATCAGCGTCGAGGCCACCTCTCGCACCTGGCTGGGCTGACCCGCGGCCCCGTCGATCAGCGACGACGCCACGGTCTGTACCGAGTCGACGATCACGAGCTGGGGCTGCACCTCGTCGATGTGCCCGAGGATGGTCGCCAGATCGGTCTCGCTCGCGAGGTACAGCTCGTCGTGCAGCGCGCCCGTGCGCTCGGCGCGCAGACGCACCTGGGCGGGCGACTCTTCGGCGCTCGCGTACAGCACCCGGCGCCCGGCGATCGCAGCCTTCGCGGCCACCTCGAGCAGCAGCGTCGACTTGCCGACGCCGGGCTCGCCGCTGAGCAGGATCGCAGCTCCCGGGACGATGCCGCCGCCCAGCACGCGGTCGAACTCGCCGACCCCGCTGGTGCGGCGAGGCGAGTCGATCGTCGTGATCTGCGTGATCGGGCGGGCGACCCGATCAGATGCCGGCGCCACCGCCGTCACGCGCTGCACGATGCCGGTCTGGGTGCCTTGCTCCTGAATCGTGCCCCACTGCTGGCACTCGCCGCATCGGCCCGCCCACTTCGCGGTCGTCCAGCCGCATTCCGTGCAGACGAAAGCAGGGGGAGCGGGTTTGCGGGTGGCCATCACACAAGGCTAGTGGCGGCATCCGACACGGGATCCGGTGTGCCCGGCCGCCCGTCTTCTGCAGGTGCGGAAGGCCGCGTCAGCGGCGCCTCCGGCCGAGTGATGCGCGGGCGCTATCGGCGGAATCCGACATCCCTATCGCCTGGAGACGTTATTCACGGCCCAACAGGCGGATTGCGGATGATGCCCAGAACATAATGGAGACATGGCCAGCGCCGGGCCCGTCTGCGGGCCGATCTCGAGCTTCTCCAGAGTGCAGATCCTGCACCTGGTGCAGAGCCGAGCCGATCGCACGATCGGCGAGTTGTGCGAGGCCACCGGTCTGCACGCGAACACCGTGCGCGAGCATCTGCAGCGTCTGATCGACGGCGGCTACGTGATCGCCCAGATCGAGCGCCGTGCGACTCGGGGTCGCCCGCGCACCCTGTACAGCGCGGCCACCGGTGCGCCAGGGGCGTCCAGCCCGGTCGCCAGAGAGAAGGCGAAGGCCGCTGCGGTCCGTGGCGACATCATGCGACGGATCGTCCCCGGCGCAGCATCCGATCTGGGGCCGGCCGCCGACAACCAGCTCGACGCCCTGATCGAGCACCTCGAGGAGAGCGGTTTCGAGCCCGTCATCGACGGCACGCGCCTCACGGTGGAGCTCACCCCGTGCCCGCACGCGGCGGCGCGTCCGGAGGACCGGCCGGTGCTGTGCCAGGTGCATCTGAGTCTGATGCAGGGCGTGCTCGCCGAAGCCGGCGGACCGCTCACGGCGTCGTGCGTGCGAGGCGAGCAGTCGGAGTGCACGGTGCATCTGAGCGACACGCGAGCGCAGTTGGTGGACGCAGGAGGAGTGACACATGGAATGGCTTGATCCGCTGATCCTGAGCCGATGGCAGTTCGGTCTCACCACGGTCTACCACTACCTGTTCGTGCCGCTGACGATCGGCATGGTCACGGTCGCCGCGATCTTCCAGACGGTCTGGGTGCGCACGGGCAAGATCGAGTACCTGCACCTGACCCGCTTCTTCGGCAAGATCTTCCTCATCAACTTCGCGATGGGTGTGGTCACCGGCATCGTGCAGGAGTTCCAGTTCGGGATGAACTGGTCGGACTACTCCCGATTCGTCGGCGACGTGTTCGGCGCCCCGCTCGCCTTCGAGGGTCTGTTCGCGTTCTTCTTCGAGGCCACGTTCATCGGGCTCTGGATCTTCGGCTGGGACAAGCTGCCGCAGAAGCTGCACCTCGCCACGATCTGGTGCACGGCGGTCGGCAGCATCCTGTCGGCGTACTTCATCATCGCGGCGAACGCGTTCATGCAGAATCCGGTCGGCTACGTCTTCAACCCGGAGACGAACCGCGCCGAACTCACCGACTTCTGGGCCCTGCTCACCAACCCCGTGGCGCTCGCGGCCTTCCCGCACACGATCTTCGGCGCCTTCATGTTCGCCGCCGGCGTCGTCATCTCGGTCTCGGCCTGGCACCTCGCCCGCAAGCAGCACGAAGAGACGATGCGCAAGTCCTTGAAATTCGGGCTGTGGGGGATGCTCGTCTCCACCGCGGGCGTCGTGCTCTCCGGAGACCAGCTGGGACTCGCGATGTACGCGGCGCAGCCCATGAAGATGGCGGCCGCCGAGGCGACGTTCAACACGGTGTGCGGCGCCGACGCATCCTTCAGCCTGTTCACCCTGGGTACTCCAGACGGCACGTCCGAGCTGTTCTCGATCCGCGTGCCCTACCTGCTGTCGTTGCTGTCGACGCATTCGCTCGACGAGTGCGTGCACGGAATCAACGACCTCAACGCCGAGTACGCGCAGACCTTCGCCGACACCGGCCTGACGAACTTCGCCCCCGTGCTGTGGGTCACGTACTGGGCGTTCCGCTGGATGATCGGCCTCGGGATGCTGGCCGCACTCGTCGCCGTGATCGGTCTGTGGCTGACCCGCAAGAGCGCCAAGAAGGAGCCGGCGCCGTGGATGTGGAAGCTCGCGATCTGGTCGTTCCCGCTCGCACTCGGCGCGAACATCGTCGGCTGGGTCTTCACCGAGATGGGCAGGCAACCGTGGATCGTGTTCGGGCTGATGTCCACGCGAGACGGCGTCTCACCCGGGGTCAGCGGCCTCGAGGTGCTCATCTCGCTGATCGCCTTCACCGCGATCTACGCCGCCCTCGCGGTCGTGGAGATCAGACTGATCATCCGCGCGGCGCAGAAGGGTCCCGACACCACCGAGCAGCCCCACGAGGAGACGGCCCAGCTGTCGTCTGTCGTGTACTGAGAGACGGAGAAGACCATGGAATACCTCTGGTTCTGGATCGTCGCCTTCTTCTTCGTCGGCTACTTCGTGCTCGACGGATTCGACTTCGGAGTGGGCATGTCGCTGCCGATCCTCGGCAAGGACGACGTCTCACGGCGCCAGGTGATCAACTCGATCGGGCCGGTGTGGGATCTCAACGAGACCTGGGTCATCGTCGCCGGCGCGTGCCTGTTCGCCTCGTTCCCCGAGTGGTACGCGACGCTGTTCAGCGGCTTCTACCTGCCGCTGCTGCTGATCCTGCTCGCGCTGATCCTTCGCGGAGTCTCCTTCGAATACCGCCACCAGCGCGAATCGGCCCGTTGGCGGGCGGGTTTCGACCGCATGATCGTGATCGGCTCGGTCGTGCCCGCGCTGCTGTGGGGTGTCGCCTTCGGCAACATCGTGCAGGGCGTCGCGCTCGACGAGAATCACATCTTCGTGGGCGGGCTGCTCTCACTGCTGAACCCGTACGCGCTCCTGGTCGGCGTGACGACGCTGCTGATCTTCTTCCTGCACGGCGTGCTGTTCGTGGCGCTGAAGACCGACGGCCAGGTGCACGCCGACGCCCGGCGCCTCGCGAAGCTGCTCGCAGGCCCCACCATCCTCGCCGCGGCGGGGACCGTGGTGTGGACCGTTCTGATGGCCGCCGGGCGCGAAGCGCCGCTGCTGCCGCTCGTCATCGCGTGCGGAGCCATCGCCGCCGTGGCACTGATCACCGCGGTGCTGTTCTCGACCCGGGGTCTCGACGGCCGGGCCTTCGCGGCCGCGGCCGTGACGGTGGCTTCGGCCGTCGTGATGCTGTTCAGCGCGCTGTTCCCGTACGTGATGCCGTCCACCATCGACGACGCCTTCAGCCTCACGATCGAGAACGCCTCGAGCACCCCGTACACGCTCACGATCATGAGCTGGACGGCGCTCATCGCGATCCCGCTCGTGCTGCTGTACCAGGGATGGACGTACTGGGTGTTCCGCAAGCGCGTCACCCGCGTCTCGATCGAGGCGGCGGCCGCGCACTAGCGCGGCACCCATGAAACCCCTCGACCCCCGTCTGCTGCGGTACGCGAGCGCCGCGCGGCGGTTCGTCGCGGCATCCGCGCTGATCGGGGTGGTGCAGACGGCTGTCACGGTCGCGTTCGCCTGGGTGCTGACCGATGCCGTCACGGGTGCTCTTGACGGTCGCGCCGTCGGGGCGCAGGTGGCTTGGCTGCTGGGGTTGGCCCTGCTGCGCGGGTTGCTGATCGCCGCATCGGATGCCGCCGGCACGAGAGCCGCGGCATCCACCGGCTCGCAGCTGCGATCGGGCCTGATCGCCGCTGTCGGGAAGCTGGGCCCGGGATGGCTCGCGCAGCGCAATCAGGCCGCACTGGCGGTTACCGCCGGGCACGGGCTCGACGCCCTCGATGCGTACTTCGCCCGATACATCCCGCAGCTCGTGCTCACTGCGATCGCGACGCCGGTGATCGTCGCGGTGATGTGGTGGCAGGACTGGCTGAGCGGGCTGACGGCGCTCGTCACGCTGCCGCTGATCCCGCTGTTCCTCGTGCTGATCGGCATGGCGACCCGCACGGTGCAGAAGCGGCAGTGGAACACGCTGCAGACGCTCGCCGTGCGCTTCGCCGACACCGTGCAGGGGCTGTCGACCCTCCGCCTGTTCGGACGCGATCGTCGCGCGGCCGACCGCATCGAGCAGACCGCCGACGACTATCGCCGCGAGACCATGAAGGTGCTGCGGTTCTCGTTCCTCTCGGGTTTCGCGATGGAGCTGCTGGCCTCGCTCGCGGTCGCCCTGATCGCGGTGTCGATCGGGTTCCGGTTGCTCGCGGGCGACCTCACGCTCGAGGTCGGGCTGTTCGTGCTGTTGCTCGCCCCCGAGGCGTTCCTGCCGATCCGGCAGGTCGGCGTGCAGTTCCACGCCGCGGCCGAAGGCGTCGCCGCGACGGAGGACGTGTTCGCGGTGCTGGATGAGGCCGGTACCACGTCTTCTTCCTTCCCCTCCTCCTCATCCTCGGAACGTCTGCAGGACTCGGACACGGATGCAGGAATCGACGAAGGCGTGTCGTCCCGCAGACGTGCGCCGGTCCTGCAGACGTCCCGGGGGAGTGGGAGGCTCGTTGTCCGCGACGTGCGGGTGCGCGAACTCCCGCCTGTCTCGTTCACCGCGGGTCCGGGCGCGATCACGCTCATCGAGGGGCCGAGCGGCGTCGGCAAGTCCAGCCTGCTCGCAGCCCTCCGCGGCGCGACAGCGTTCGACGGCGCGGCGACGATCGACGACGTCGACGTGTGCGATGTGGGCCCGGCCGAATGGCTCGCCTGGGCCGATCAGCGTCCGCAGCTGATGCGCGGCACGATCGCCTCGAACGTCGCCCTCGGCGATGCGGAACCGGATGCCGACGGCATCCGCTCTGCTCTCATCGCGGCCTGCGCGGATCTCGACCCCGCGCTCGAACTCGGCGTGCAGGGGAGCGGGCTGTCGGGCGGGCAGGCGCAGCGCGTCGCGGTCGCGCGCGCTCTCTACCGCCATGCCGCCGATCCCCGGCGGGTGCTCGCGCTCGACGAGCCGTCCAGCGCTCTCGACGCCGACACCGAGGCGCGACTGTGGGCGTCGTTGCGGGAGAGGGCGGATGCCGGGGCCACGATCCTGCTCGTCTCGCACCGCCGATCGGCGAGGGAGATCGCCGATCAGATCGTCACGCTGGGGGTGAGCGCATGAACCGCGTGCTCAGAGCGGCCCAGCCGCCGCTCCGCCGCTTCCTGCCCGGGCTCGTCTGGGGTGTGCTGTCGTCGGCCGCCGCCGTGAGCCTGCTCGCCGTGAGCGGCTGGCTGATCGTGAGCGCGTCGATCGTTGACTCGCTCGTGCCGCTGTCGATCGCGGTGGTCGGGGTGCGCTTCTTCGCCGTCTCGCGGGCCGTGACCCGGTACCTCGAGAGGCTCAGCGGGCACGATGCGGCCCTGCGGCAACTCGCGACGACACGTTCCGACATGGTGCGCCGGCTCATCCCGTTGTCTCCCGCGGGGCTGGGCGGCACCGATCGCGGGCGCGTGCTCGCGGCGCTCGTCGACGATGTCGAGAACCTGCAGAATCTGCCGCTGCGCGTCGTGCAGCCCCTGGTCGTCGCGGCGCTGGTCGCCGTGGGCGCCGTGGGTTTCGTCGCGTTCGTCTCGCCCGTGGCCGCCCTGACGCTCGCGGCCTGCCTGCTGCTGGCGGCGGCGGCCTCTATCGGCCTCGGCTGGCTGCTGGGGTCGAGAGCCGAGGCGTCGGTATCGTCACACCGCGGGGATCTGTCGGCCGCGCTCGTCGACTACTTCGGCAGCCTCGACGTGCTGATCGCCTACGGGGCGGAACCGCAGGCGCGAGAGCGCATCGCCGCCGCTGACCGTGTCCTGCGCGTCGCCGTGCGCCGCGCGTCGATCGCACAGGCCGTCGCAGCCGGGGTCGTCTCGGCGGCCGCGGGAGCGGCCTCGGCGTGGGCGCTCGCCGCCGCGGCTCCCGGCCTCGTTTCCGGTGGGATCGACGGACCGTGGCTCGCGGTCGTTGTGCTGGCGCCGATGGTGGTGTTCGAGATCTTCGGAGCGGTGCCGATCGCCGCCGCATCGTGGCGCAGCGTACGGGCGAGCGCCCAGCGCATCGACGAGGTGCTGCCTTCGTCGTTCCCGGCGGAACTGCGGACGGACGACGGAGCGGACGTGTCTTTCGACTCCGTGCCGCCCGTGCGGCTGCGCGGGCTGAGCGCGCGCTGGCCGGGTGGAGCACAGGCGCTGGCCGGTGTCGACCTCGATCTCGCACCGGGGGAGCGCGTTCTCGTGGCGGGCCCGAGCGGCGCGGGCAAGAGCTCGCTGGCCGCCGCGCTGGTGGGATTCCTTCGCGTCGAGGGAGAGTATTCCCTCGGAGACATGAACGCCTCCGAACTGTCGGGTGAGGCCCTCCGCCGCACGATCGGTCTGTGCGAGCAGAGCCCGCAGCTCTTCGACGAGGACATTCGGCAGAACCTGCTGTTCGCCAGAGACACCGCGACCGATGCTGAACTCCTCGAGGTTCTGGAGCGGGTCGGTCTCGGCGGATGGGTGCGTGAAAGAGGCGGCCTCGATGCCCGGGTGGGTGATCGCGGAGCACTCGTGTCGGGCGGCCAGGCCCAGCGCATCGCGCTCGCGAGGGCGCTTCTGCGCGGATTCCCGGTGCTGGCGCTGGATGAGCCGACCGCAGGCGTCGACCCCGCAGCATCCGAGGCTCTGCTCCGCGACCTGCTGGGTGCCGCGGGGGCGCAGTCGGTGCTGCTGATCTCGCACGTCGCTCCGCCCGAGGGGGCGGTCGATCGGGTGGTGCGGCTGGAATCGGGGCGAACCGTCTCGTGAGCTTCTCGGTTGGTGCCCCGTGCCCGCACGCGCCCCGATTCGCATCCGGGCCGTATCTCCTCTAAGCTTGTCCGCGGTGACGTGTCCGAGCGGCCGAAGGTGCAACTCTCGAAAAGTTGTGTAGGGTAACCCCCTACCGTGGGTTCAAATCCCACCGTCACCGCCACTACAGAAGCCCGTTCTCCCTAGGAACCACTGGGGAGGGCGGGATTTCTCTTTGTCCCGGGGCAACGCCACGACGGCACTTGCTGCGCGTCGTGCCTGATCGGGCGAGGCTGCAAGGCCGTCGAGGTCATCGTCGAAGAGACCGGCGTACGTGTCGAGAGCCGCGATCCCGGCGGAGCAGTTGTCATCTATCCGAGCGGAACAAGACCCCCACCCTTCGACGGGGTGGGGGTCGTTGTTCTATTCCGCGCGGACGGCACTACTTCATGGTCTCATCCCTACCCATCTGTGATGGCGGTGACCGCGAGCGACCACATATTCGTAGAGTCAGAGCTGGCCTTCACGGTGACCTGTTCGACGTACCTCACATCGATCAGGTTGCGCGTGCCCGGATCGTCAGGATCGGTCAAGCAGTCTTGGTCAAACTCAGCAGCTCCCACGACCTCAACATGGACACTTCCCTCACCAAAACACCGAACGTACACGCCCACGCGATCATTTGCTCGATCGAACGGACCAACCTCTGCCGTCCCGCGCCCAGAATCGATCTTCTCGATCAACGCCTCTTGGTCGGGATACGACGCTAACAATTCGGTAGGTGTTGTCTCCGTCGAGGCGGACCCGCTGGACGGAATCGGCGATGGACCGACTCCGCTCTCGGCGGTGCACCCTGTCGCCGTTATCAGCACCACAACGAGGGCGCTGATGACGGCGGCGGGCTTCAACTGATCCACGTGTTCCAACCGACACGGTACGGGGCCCACACGTTCGATGCCGAGCTTCCACCTGATGTGCAGTTGTTCAGGTAGTAAACCTCTTTTCCTGTCACGTAGGCCCTCCATACGCCGTAGTCGCCGTTTCCGGTCTTGCCTGCCGGAACAGTGATTGTGATCGAGTTGCCCACAGTGGCGGTGATGCTCGCTTGCGCGCTGATGCCGAACGTCGCGCCGAGCGTAACGAGCTTGACGCTTCCGGAGACGTTCGAGCTGCCCGAGTATGTGACCGATACCGTTCCGGAAACCGAGTTCGTCAACGTCATCGAGGCGCTACTACCGGTCCCGTTGTAGTTCGAGTACGTGGGACCGACCTTGATCAGCGAGTTGCTCACCCGCGTGACCGCCTGATACCTCCACCCTGCTGTACAGCGAGCTGATGAGTCTTCGGCCGTGGCTGAATCGCCCGGTGCCGACGATTCCGCCGATGCCGCCGTAGGTGCCATTCCCCCGAGAAGCACCAACGCGAGAGCGAGCGCCGACGCGCCCGATGCCTTAATCTTGTTCTTCAACTTTCTCTCCGATCGTCATGGGCGCCGTCGCCCATGGCGGTCATCTTGTCAGAGAACCGCCAGCCTTCGCTGTCCCCTCTTCTACCTACAGACAGGGCTGGCACACATCGATAGGTCGAGAGGTTTCGGGCGTTGCCTGGTGATTTGCCGATTGGGGCCCGCGGAGTCGAAGCCCCCGCCCGCGAATGGGGCGGGGGCACTTCTCAGTTCTTGCCCTTACGAGAGTTTGACGCCCTTCGAATTGGAGTACGCGCCGATCCATCCGGCGTTCAGCGGCCCCGACTTGATCAGGACGGAGCCGCCACTGACGACGGCGACGCGACTCCCGGCGAGGTCGAAATCGGATACGCCGGGACCCGTCAGGTCAGCCCAGCTGGCCCAGAGGTTGCCCTCCTTCACTGTGACGATTCCCTCCGGTGTGAGCACGGCGACACGCGTACCTTCGAGTTCGACGCGGCTGCCGTTGCGCATGGTGACCCATGAGGCGTATAGGTCGCCTTCCTTCACAAAGGCAGTCCCCCCAGAAATGACGCCAACCCTGTTGCCGTCGAGGTCGAAATCAGTCATACCGCCGCCCTGGTCGACCCAGCTCGCCCAGAGGTTGCCCTCTTTCACGAAGAGGTGTCCGCCTTTGAGGACGCCCAGGCGACCGCCGTCGGCGTCGATCTTGTCTACGCCGCTGAGCTGGGTGGTCCATGCCGTGGAGTAGAGGCCGTCCTTGGCGATCACGGTGCCGTCGGTCTTGAGGACCACGAAGCGTTCGCCGTCGACTTCGACGTCCTTCGCTCCTCCTGCCAGCCCTACCCAGCCGCTGTCGAAGGCTCCCTGTTGCACCCAGACGTTGCCTGCGGTGTCGACGGCTGCGGTGGTGGTGCCGTCGACGTCGAGCGCCACGATGTCGGTGCGGAGATTCACGATGGGCTGGTACATGCCAGTCTTTGCTTGCAGCGTACCGTCGGTCGCGATGCTGAACGAACGGTCGAGGTCCTCGATGGGGACGGAGATGGGTCCGCCGCGGTATTCGAAGTGGTTGTGGTTGCACCCGTCCTTGAACTGCACCCATCCGGAGGGCACGGTGACGTTCCGGCCGCCGCAACCGATCTGCCCGAGGCCGGCCGGTGCGGGAAGCGCAGAGAACATCGCGTTGATCAGAGCAAGATCTTGAGGGGTGCTACCGGTCGCGGTAACGCCGTTGACCCTGTTGATGTCGACAGCGTGACCGCCGCCGTCGCGGTAGTGGTAACTAGCCGTTCCTGTACCGACTTGCTCGTTGGTGCAGTAGCGGTTCAGTGACGAGATGCTGATGGAGAAGTTCTTGTCTACGACGACGGTCTTCAGCGCTTTAAGGATCGCGGCGTCGATGAGGCACTCGCGGCCGGTTGACGGGTTGACGCGCATTGCTCCGTTCGCATAAGCCTGGATCTGCGCCATCGTCTCGCTGGTTCCCGACAGGCGGCCGCTGTTCACAAGTTGTTGTGCGAGGGCTTGCGTTCCCGGCTCGATCGCAGTCGCGGATGCTGCAGTGGCAGGTATGAGTACTCCCGCAAGGACGACTGCGGCTGCCGCGGCGGTAGCCGTAAGACGACGGGCGAATGATGGTCCTGGACGCTTGGTCCCTATCAGTGAGTTCACAGGCACACCCTATTGACGCAACGCTCCTCCGCGCTGTCCCCTCTTCTACCTACAGACAGCATCGAAACAGGTCGATATGTTGAGAGGTTTTGTCGTCATCCGGAAGTGTCGTGGATCGTGACGGCGTTGCCCCATATCCAGCACTTGTAAGTCTTGCCGTCCGCGTGGAACTCGGTTTCCGCGGTGACACCCAAGTAGTTGCGCGGCAACAGGGCTCATGGCTGAGGCTGATCCAGGGTGATCCTAGTGATCCAGAACCCGCATGATTCCGGCTTATAGTAAAGCCGTCGCTCGGTTCCAAAGGTCATGCGGGTTCAAATCCCACCGTCACCGCCATGGAAACCCCCGAGAGATCGTGGGTTTCTTCGTGTTCGGCGTGCGTCGGCTCGCCGGACGTCTAGCGCCAGGGCATGTGCTGAAGGCACCAGGTGTTGCCGTCGGGATCCGCGAAGAACGCGTAGAGCACTCCGCCGAGGTCCTCGACCTCGCGGATCTCGACGCCGCGTTCGACGAGTCGAGCGCGAGAAGCCTCGATGTCGGCGACCACCAGATGCAGGCCGCGCAGTGTTCCGGCGGGCATGTCGAGCGTCGGAAGGCCCTCGGCGAGCGTGATCGAGCACGCGGAGCCGGGCGGAGTGAGCTGCACGATTCGGACACCGGGCTTCGGATTGACGTCGACGTCGAGACGGAACCCGAGCTGGTCCTGGTAGAAGGCCTTGGCCCGTTCGATGTCGGTGACCGGCACCGGCACGAGCTCCAGCAACAGCGCACCGGGCGGCACGGGCGGGTTGCCTGGATCGTTCGGGATCTCGCTGGCGGGGGAGGAGGTCGTGTCGGTCATGGGGACATCTTCCTTCGCCGGCCGCCGAAGTTCCAGCCCCCGACGGTCCATGCGTAGAATCAGCGCCCCCTGCTCGCGCAGCCCATGCTCGCGCGGCCAGCTCGATCGCGATGGTGTCGGTGAGCCTCAGTCCGCGTCTGCTGAGAAGACCGGGCTGAGGAAGCGGCGCTCGTAGCGGCGGATGCACTGTGTTCTGCGCGCCAGTTCGAAAGCCTCCACGCATTCGGGGTCGGTCTTCGACGCTGTGCGGTAGATCTCGTACGCTGCCAAGGAGGGGAACGTGAACAGCGCGAATGCTTCGTCGCTGTCGCCTTCGCTCGGCATGAAATACCCGTGGTGGGTTCCTCCGTGCTTCGCCACAAGCCGGATCCACGCGCGGCCGTACTCGGTGAAGACGTCGAGCTTGTCGGGGTCGATCTCGTAGCGCAGGTGAACGGTGATCATGTCCTTCATCTTCTCAGAGCGCGGAGATCGCGATGACAGATGCTGCTCACCCCACCAGGGGGCCGCCCCGCTTCCAATAGCCGAGAAACGACACATGTTCCTTCTCGATTCCGAGATCGGCGGTGAGGTACCGGCGGATCGTCGTCGTCGTGCCGGATTCCCCGGCGATCCATGCATAGAAGGCGGCGTCGGAGCGGGCGCCCTCGCCGTGTTCGGCGCCCCATGCTCGCACCGCTCGCTCGATCGCCGCGGAGTCGCCGCTGTCGCGTCGCACTCGTTGCACTCGTGCGGCGAGCGGTGCCGCTGCTGAGACGAGGTCATCTGCGGCATCCGCGCATTCGATGATGACGTCGGCGCGCACATCGGGTGCCAGCGAACGGAGGATGCCGAGCAGGGCCGGGAAAGCCGTCTCGTCAGCGATGAGCAGGAACCTCCGCGCGTCGCCCGGCTGCCAGTGCAGGCCGTATCCGGTCCACCCCATGCGTGCGTCCGGTCCGGTCACCACGAGGCGATCGCCGGGAACGGCCGTGGCGGCCCATGTGGATGCGGGACCGGCCGGGTCGTGCAGGAAGAAGTCGACGTCGATCTCGCCCTCGTCCGCCCTGATGGCCGCCGGTGTGTACGTGCGGAGCACATTCCGCTGCTCTTCAGGAAGACTGCGCCATCGGGAGTACCAATCGGACGGATGCGGGGTCGGCTCTTCGAGCAGCCCGAAGTCGGCGATGCCGCCACCAGGGAGCGGCAGCACGACTTTGATCCGCTGGTCCGTGCCCCAGTCGGCGAAATTCACGAGGCTCGAACCGGCCAGCGTGAGCCGGACGAAGTGCGGGCTGAGCATCCGGCGGGCGCGCACCTCGACAGGGAACGCGCTGTAGGCCCACGGGCGCTCCGCAGTCACGATCGCGACCTCGCCGGGGCGGAACCGCGCAGCGGCACCACGAGCGGTCCACCGGTCACCGGATCGGGGATCACGACGTTCGCGAGGCCGAAGACCTCGTGCACCCGTTCGCTGGTGATCACGTCCCCAGGCGTCCCCTCGGCAACGATGTGCCCGTCGCGCATCGCGATGATGTGGCTCGCGTATCGCGCGGCGTGGTTGAGGTCGTGCAGCACGGCGACGAGCGTGCGCCCCTCGGCGTTGAGCTGGGCGAACAGCTCCATGAGCTCCACCTGGTGCGCGACGTCGAGGAAGGTGGTGGGTTCGTCGAGCAGCAGCAGATCGGTGTCCTGCGCGAGCACCATCGCCACCCACACGCGCTGGCGCTGACCACCGGAGAGCGCATCGACGGGCCGGGCAGCGAGGTCGGTGGTGCCGGTCGCGTCCAGAGCGCGCCGGACCGCCTGCTCGTCGGCATCCGACCACTGGCGCAGCAGATTCTGATGCGGATAGCGGCCACGCGCCACCAGATCGGCGACCGTGATGCCGTCGGGCGCCGTCGCGCTCTGCGGCAGCAGGCCGAGTCGGCGGGCGACCTCCTTCGCCGGATACGAACTGATCGTCTGTCCGTCGAGCACGACGCGTCCGTTCGAGGGAGCGAGCAGTCTGGACAGCCCGCGCAGCAGCGTGGATTTGCCGCAGGCGTTCGGGCCGATGATCACGGTGAATCCGCCGGTAGGCACAGTCACCGACAGGTCGCGGACGACCTCGGCGCGGTCGTATGACAGAGTGATCCCCTCGGCGGACAGCCGAGAGGTCGACGTGTGTGGCGGTGTCTCAGGCACGGCGGCGGATCTCCAGGATGATCATGAGGATGAGATAGGCGCCGCCGACCGAAACGGTCACGACGCCGACGGGCAGGGCGACAGGCAGCACATGCTGTGCGACGAGATCTGCTCCGAGCAGCAGCACGCCCCCGAGCAGCCCGGAGAGCACGAGCGAGAGGTGTGGAGTCCGAGCGGTGAGGCGGGCGATCTGCGGTGCGGCGAGCGAGACGAAGGCGACCGGACCCACTACCGTCGTGGCCGCTGCGATGAGCACGACTCCGGTGAGCAGTGCGGTCGCACGGATCGCGGTGGGCCTTGCGCCGGTCGAGGCGGCCATGTCGTCGCCGAGCCCGAGTTGACGCAGTCGCGGCACGAGCATGAGCGCGATGACGACGAACGGCAGCGCACACAGGAGCGCCCCTACGAGCGGACCCGCCGTGACGCCGTTCAAGGAGCCGGTTCCCCAGGCCGAGGCGAACATCGCCGTCTCCAGCTCGATCTGCAGCAGCATCCAGGTGTTCAGCGAGGCGAGGACGGCCGAGACGCCGATGCCGACCACGATGAGCCGGAAGCCCTGGATGCCGCCTCGCGCGGAGAGGATCCAGATGAGCGCAGCCGTCGCGAACCCTCCGAGGAGGGAGCCGGCGGTCAGGGTCGGCCAGCTCCCCGAGAAGAGCACCAGCGCGAGCAGCATCCCCGTGAATGCGCCGTTCGATAGCCCGAGGATGTCGGGGCTGGCGAGCGGGTTGCGCGTCACGGTCTGGAACAGCGCGCCGGCGACGCCGAGCAGCGCGCCGATCGTGATCGCGGCGATCGACCGGGCGAGCCGCCAGTCGATCACGACCGTGCGGTCCATGGCGCCGCCGCCGCCCATGAGGGTCCGCACGACCTCGAGCGGTGAGAGAGGATACGTGCCGAGGCCCAGCGACAGCACGCCGAGCACGCCCAGCGCGACGACAGCCGCGAGTCCGACGACGATGCTGCGCAGGCGCACTGGCATGCGCAGCGGACCGCAGCGCAGCAGCACACGACGGTAACCCGCATCGGCTGTCGATTTCATCGGCGACGGCACCCTCACAGTGCGCTCGCGGAGCGACGACGAGCCAGGAGGATCAGTACGGGCGCGCCGATGAAGGCCGCCACGATCCCGACCGGCACCTCTGCCGGGGCGATGATGATGCGGCCGAGAACATCGGCGAGCAAAAGGATGACGGGAGCCAACACTGCAGAGAGCGGGACGATCCTTCGCTGGTCGACGCCGAACGTCCAGCGGATCACGTGCGGCACCATCAGTCCTATGAACGAGATCGGGCCGGCGAGAGCGGTGGCGGCACCCGCGAGGAGTGTGACGGCGATGACGACGCCGATGCGGATGCCGACGACGTTCGCGCCCTGCGCGCGCGCGACGTCTTCGCCGAGGCCGACCGCGTTCAGGCCGGGCGCGAGGGTGAGGGCGAGGACGAGGCCCGTCACCACGAACGGGAGCACCGGCAGGATCACGTCGTAGCCGCGTCCGAGCAGCGACCCCGCGTTCCAGCTGCGCATCGATTCGAAGGCGTCCGGATCGCTGAGAGAGAGGCCGGTGGTGATGCCCGACAGCACGGCGCCGAGCGCGACCCCGGCCAGGGTGAGCCTCAGAGGGTCGGCGGAGCCCCGCCCGGATGACCCGATCAGATAGACCGCGATCGTGACGACCAGCGCCCCGAGGAAGGCGAGCCACACGAACTGCGACGCGTCGCGCAGTCCGAGGACGCTCACTCCGAGGGCGACTGCGAGCGCGGCGCCGGCGTTCACGCCGAGAATCCCCGGATCGGCGAGCGGGTTGCGTGTGAAGGCCTGGATGAGCGCGCCTGCCACGCCGAGGGCGGCGCCGGCCACGAGGCCGGTGACGGTGCGGGGTATGCGCAGATCGAAGAGGATGTAGTCGGTCTCGGCGGTGCCCTGGCCGCGCAGTGTGGTCGACACGGCTTCCAAAGAGAGAGGATTGGCGCCGACGGAGAGCGAGAGCACGACGGCCAGCGCGAGCGCGGCGAGGAGGATGAACATCCCCCCGGCCGCACGCGCGCCGCGTCGAGGAAGCCGCGTCGGTGGCGCCGCGGTGTCGGAGCGAGAGGTCAACGGCTCGTTTCGAGGAAGGACTCGATGTCGTCGAGCACGGCCTGCGCGCCCTTGGGTCCGACCCCGGAGACCCAGTAGCTCGTGTCGACGAGGGTCACCGACGGAAAGGCGCCGGCGTTCTGGGTGATCGCCGCGGGGATCGCCGACTCGTCGTCGACGTCGGCCACCGTGATGAACACGTGGTCGGCCTGCGCGGACAGGATGTTCTCGGGCGAGATGTCAGCCTGCAGACCGTCGGCCCAGTTCTGCTCCGGGATCGTGAAGCCGGCGCACTCGAGCAGGCTGCCCGAGAACGACACGGGTCCGTACAGGCTGAGGGTCGTCTCATCACGGGGACGGATCAACTGGGCCGTCTCACCCCCGACCTCGTACTCGTCGGCGAGCGACACGCAGCGGTCGTCGACAGCGGACAGCAGATCGGCGACTTCGTCCTCGCGGTTGAGCGCGTCGCCGATGAGCAGCGCGTTGTCGCGCCACGGATCGGCCTGCGTCGCGATGAAGACCGTCGGAGCGATCGATGCGAGTTGGTCGTACAGCTCGGAATGCCGCGCCTCGGTGCCGAGGATCAGATCGGGCTTGAGAGCGGCGATCGCCTCGAGATCGGGCTCGGGGACGGTGCCTACGGCTTCGACTCCGTCTGCGCCCAGGTACTCCGGCGCCCCCGTCACATTGCTCGCGACGGCCGCGCCGACCGGCACGATGCCGACCGCGACGGCAGTGTCGAGTTCGAGCGGCTCCAGAGTCACCACTCGCTGAGGGTCGTCGGGGACAGCCGTCGTTCCCCGCGCGTGCTCGACGTCGTGCGTGCCGGTGGACTCGGGCGCGGCATCCTCTTCGGCGGGAGAATCGACAGCACAACCGGACAGCAGGAGCAGAGCGCAAGCCGAAGCGGCGAGGAGCGCACTGGAGCGGCGGCGGGCATGTGAGGGCATGACGGATCGTCTTTCTGAAGGGGATACGGGAAAGTATGGGGAACCTTGGTAAGGCAACCCTAACAGGCGTCGGGAGAGCTCGCCGTCCGGCATGGGCCCGGAGTCATCCGGCTTCCGGAGGGCGGCGTGGCGGACATGCGTGACTTCGGCAGTCTGCCGAAGTTCCCGCAGAGATCCGGATCCACTGTCCTTCTAAGCTGGCTCCCATGAGTGACGAGACCGGCCGAGCGGTGATCGCGGATCTGTGCCGCATCCCCAATCCCGACGCGATCGACCGCACGGAATTCGTGGAACTCGGGAGTGTGTCGCAGTTCGTCTCGATCCGCGGCCGACGCGCGACCAATCCGGTGCTCATCGTGTGCCACGGTGGGCCGGCTCTTCCCTCGTTGCCCTCGTCCTGGATCTGGCAACGAGCGGTCGAGGACTACTTCACCGTCGTCAACTACGACCAGCGCGCCAGCGGCAAGTCCGCGGCACGGGCAGGCGGCGAGATCGATCTGAGCATCGACAGGTACGTGGACGATCTCATCGAACTGATCGCCTGGGTGCAGAACGAGCTCGGCGTGAGAAAGGTGGGCGTTCTTGGCCACAGCTGGGGGACGATCATCGGTCTCCTTGTCGCCGAGCGGCGACCCGACCTGCTCTGGGGCTACGTCGGAGTCGGGCAGGTGATCTCCGGCGTGGAGAACGAGGCGGAGAGTTTCCAGTTCGCTGTTCGCAGTGCGACTGCGGATCGGAATGCGGAAGCCGTTGCGGAACTGCAGGCGCTCGGCGAGTATCCGGGAGCCCAGCCGCTGACGACGGAGCGAATCGTGACCTGCAGGAGATGGGCGCAGCACTACGGAGGGCTGTCTGCCTATCGATCCGACTCCGCGTACTTCATGGAATCGCAGGACCTTTCGCCGTACTACACGGACGAGGACCTGGGTCTGATCGGCGTCGGACAGCAGGTGACCATGCCGCAGGTCCTCCCCGCGTTGCTGTCCTTCGACGCCCGGGAGCGCACCGCGTTCGAGGTTCCCCTGCTGCAGTTCCTCGGCCGCCACGACTGGACGACTCCGACGGCTCCGGTGACGCGCTGGTTCGAGCGAGTGACCGCGCCGTCGAAGGACGTCGTCTGGTTCGAGGACTCGGCGCACCTGTGCATGTTCGAAGAGCCGGGGAAGTTCGTGGTGAGTCTCGTGAACCTGGCACTGCCGCACGCTGTGGCTTGATCACGCCGCCTTCTTCAGTCTCACGCTCAGCACGACAGCGGAGACGAGGAAGAAGATCGCGCCGACGGCGGCATAGCCGGCGACGCCGATGATCATGCTGCTGCCCTGCAGGCCCTGGAACAGGAACCCGGCTCCGGCGAGCAGGGAGATGCCGCCGGAGAGCATCTGCGCGATCTGGCCGCCGTTGCGACGGTTGTGGATCGCGGTGATCAGCTGAGGGGCGCCGGAGACGATCGCCCACGCGCCCCACACCGCGAGGGCGGCGGAGAGCGAGATCGACGAGGTGACGCCCAGCGCGATCGTGACGATGATGCTGACGGCGACACCGATCCACTCGGGAGTCTTCGAGCGCTGGCGATCGGGGTTCGAGCGCAGCTGCCACAGCACGGCGCCCGCGTCGAACAGCGGATAGACGATCAGAAGGATCGTGAGAAGCGCGTTCGGCTCGGTCGTCTTCGCGGAGGTGGCGAACATGATGACCACCCAGATGATCGCGAAGGCGAAGCGGACGAAGTAGAGGGAGCGAAGCGAGCGGGTGAACGAGTGGTCGGCCATGGTGTCTTCCTGTCTGGATCGTGGGTAGAGTTACTAGTTCGTCTACTGAGATGACGGTAGACTATTTCGTATACCTGCGCAAGCCGCGCGACTCGATTCGGAGGCAGTCATGCAGTCGGAAACACCGTCCACGACGCGCACCGGCATGCGCGAGCGGATCCTGGAAGCCACGAACGGCGTGTTCTACGCCCACGGCATCCGTGCGACCAGCGCCGACCGCATCATCGAGCAGGTGGGCATCACCAAGGTGACCTTCTACCGCCATTTCCCGAGCAAGAGCGATCTCGTGGTCGCCTACCTCGAAGTCCAGGCCGCGAGGGAGCAGGCCTGGTTTACCGGTGTGCGGGTCGCGGGCGATCCCCGTGCGTCCCTGCGCGCGATCGCCGAGGGAATCGGAGCGGCCAGCTGCAGTCCCGGCTTCCGCGGCTGCGCGTTCATCAACGCGGCGGCCGAGTTCTCCGACCCTGACGATCCGGTGAGAGGGGTCGTCGCCAGGCACCGACGGTGGATGCTCGACGAGTTCACCAGCATCGCCGCAGAAGCAGGTGTCGAAGACGCGGAGGCCGCGGGCCGGCGCCTCATGATGCTCCGCGACGGGGCCATGGTCAACGGCTACCTGGGCGATGCGGCATCCGTCGCCGACGCGCTCTGGCCGTCGTTCGGCGCCGTGCTCGCGACGGCCTCGAAGCGTCGAGAGGCATGAGCGAGTCCGGCGCGGTCGGCGGCAGACGCCCCGGCCGGACGCTCCTCGTCGGATGCGGATCGCTTGGCACGCAGCTGGGACTCCGGCTGGTCGCCGAGGGCAACGAGGTCATCGCGCTGCGCCGGACGACCGAGGGGCTCCCGGCCGAGTTCGCCGTGATCACCGACGACCTGAGCGTTCCGCGCCCGCGGGAGCTTCCCGGCTGCGATTCGGTGGTGATCACTCTTCCTCCGGGCGCCGGTTTCTATCGAGCATCCCTCACCGCGCTCGCCGAGGCGTTGCCCGAGCGTCCCTCCCGTTTCGTCTTCGTGTCGTCGACGCGTGTCCTCGAGGGCTCCGCCGGCGAGACGCCCCTCACAGAGGAGACCGGGCCCCACCCCACCAGCCCGCGGGCGCGCGAGCTGCGGGACGGCGAGCTGGTGGCCACCGAGCTCCTCGGAGCGTGCATCGTCCGTCCCGCGGGCATCTACGGGCCAGGGCGCGAGTCGCTGATCCGCAAGGTGCGCGAGCAGGCACCCGTCGACTACTCCCGCCGCACGAATCGCGTGCACCAGGACGACCTGGTGAGCTTCCTGCACATGATGCTGACCGCCGAGTCTCCGCCCGCTCTGGTGCACGCGGTCGACCGGGCGCCGGTGCCGCTCGGCGAGGTCGTGACCTTCATCGCGGAGCAGCTCGGAGTCGCGCCTCCTCCGCACCTGGTTCCGGAGACCGGCGGGGGAACGGTTCTCGACGGAAGCCTGATGCACGGGCTGGTCGGCGCGCTGGAGTTCCCCTCGTTCCGAGAGGGCTACGAGCGGATGCTCAGCGGAAGTCCCCGTCCGCAGACTCGATGATCTCGCGCATGACGTCGCGGGTGATCTGCTCGCGCCCGCCGTCGGCCCACTCGTGCACGACGAACGCCGCGCCGATCTCGTCGAGGTAGGCGGCGGTCTTCTCGAGGCGAGGCACGACGTCGATGTGGTCGTTGCCGAACAGCGCCGCGGTGTAGACCGGCTCGCCGGCGCGGATCGAGTTCCGCAGTTCGATCGTGGAGCGTCCGGTGATGCGGTAGAGCGCCTTGAGCACCTCGCCCGGGAAGTCCGGGTTGCCGGCGATCGTGAGCGACAGTGCGTTCTCGGGAGCGGTCATGACTCCATCTCACCATGAGCAGGCTCCCGCCCGTCCCGTCTGCAGGCCGAGATCCCTTCCGCATGCCGAGAACGGCGATCCGAGCATGCAGACGGATTCTGAGCATGCGGACGGCACGCGGACGGCATGCGGACGGCGCAGTGACGACCCAGGAACGGCACCGGGCTGGACGATCGCCGCCGCCGCATCCAGACTGAGAGGGCACGTGACCCGGTGGAAGGAACCCATGAAGAACGCGGACGTGATCGTCGTCGGGGCGGGAGTCGCGGGGCTCACTGCCGCACGGCTGCTGCAGGAGCAGGGGCTGACCGTGATCGTGCTCGAGGCACGTGATCGCGTCGGTGGACGCGTGCACACGATGCGCGACGGGCGGGTGACCGACCTCGGCGCCTCCTGGATCCACGGCATCACCGACAGCTCTGTCGCGGCCGCCGCCGAGGCGTTCGGCATGCCGACCGTCGAGTTCACGGTCGGCGGCTTTCAACCCGACAGCCGGCCGATCGCCTACTACGGCCCCGAGGGCACCAGGCTCTCGGATGCCGAGGCCGCCCGCTTCGCCGCCGACATCCACGAGGTCGACGCCGCCCTGGCCATGGTGGTCGCGTCCTCGGTGCCGGACGCCTCGTACCGCGAGGTCACGGAGGCGGCTCTCGAGGGCATGCGCTGGGATGCCGAGCGCACGCAGCGCGTGCGCGAATACCTCGAGCATCGCGCCGAGGAGCAGTACGGCGTGTGGATCGAGGATCTCGCGGCGCACGGGCTCGACGACGATTCGATCGACGGCGACGAAGTCGTCTTCCCGAACGGGTACGACGAACTGCCGACGCACCTGGCAGACGGCCTCGACGTCCGCCTCGGCCACGTCGTCACGCGCGTCGAGTGGAGCGACGGAGTGCGGGTGAGCACGGCACGGCAGGATCTCACAGCGGATGCCGTAGTGCTCACGCTGCCCGTCGGGGTGCTGAAGTCCGGCGACGTGGAGATCGTGCCGTCGTTGCCTCGGATCAACGCCGATGCGCTGGCTCGCCTCGAGATGAACGCCTTCGAGAAGGTGATTCTTCGTTTCCCGGTGAGGTTCTGGGACGAAGACGTGTACGCGATCCGACAGCAGGGCCCCGCTGGGCGCTTGTGGCACTCCTGGTACGACCTCACTCCGCTGCACGATGAGCCCGCGCTGCTCACCTTCGCCGCGGGTCCCGCCGCCCGCGGCATCCGCGATCTGGATGACGCCCAGGTCGCCGATGCGGTGATGGCGCCGCTGCGGCGACTGTTCGGCGGCGACATCCCTGCGCCCGTCAGCGTGCACCGCACCGCCTGGCAGGACGACCCTTTCGCCCACGGCTCCTACGCCTACATGACCGTGGGGTCGACGACCGCGGATCACGACGATCTCGCGACTCCGATCGGCGGCATCCTGCACATCGCCGGCGAGGCGACCTGGACCGATGATCCTGCGACCGTCCCCGCGGCGATGCTGTCGGGGCATCGCGCGGCCGAGCGGATCATCGGGCGGGAGATCCTGATCGCGAGCCTGTGGTCGCAGGTCTGACTTTCGTCACCGCACGGTGACGACGCTCAGCTCGGTCGTCGCGGTGTCGCACATCGTCAGCTGCCACACGGCTCGCCCGTCGTCCATGACCCGCGCCATCTCGACGATCAGCGGACTCGGCCAGGTTTCACCGGACTCCTGTGCGGCGTCGTATGCGCTCTTCGTCAGGTTCTGCTCGGCTTCGGTGAGTTCGACTTCCTGCGTGGCGATGACCCCGAGCGTCTGGGCGTCGAGGAACACCTCTCGTCCGTGACTCGGGTCGTTCACCCGCTCGCCGAAGAAGTCCTCGCGCGCGTCAGGGGAGCGCACGCGCCAGGCCCATGAGTCGTCGTCCAGGTATTCCAGGCGCAGCCCGACGATCGTCCCGATGCCCTCGGTCTCACCGGGAAGGCTCTCGATGAAGTCCGACGGCCATGCGAACTGCGGCGGCGTGCAGGTGCCAGGGAAGTTCTCGCCCACCGCGCTCGGAGGACTCGGCATCGTGGAGCATCCGACCAGCGCGAGCGCCACAAGCAGGGTCGCGCCGATCCGGCCGCGACGGCTTCTTCCCCTCATCAGAATCCCCCCGACTCCGGTCTGTCACTGGCAGGCTATCGGTTCACTCCGCCGACCCCGCCGCAGGTGCTGGGGCACCGCCCTGCGTGTCACGTCGCGTCGCAGTTCTCCATCCGTTCACCGGCCCTCAGTACGATTAGCGCCCTGCGGCACCCCGATCAGTGCTGCCCGAACGGATCGTGAGGACCCCATGGCAAAGAAGACCAAAGCGCAGAAGGCTGCGGAAGCTGCGATCGATGCCGCCGCGATCGCCGCCAAGGACGCGAAGAAGCTCAGCAAGTCCCTCCCGAAGAAGGACGGCAAGAAGCTCCGCGAGCTCGTAGATGAGGCGAAAGACGCGGCCCAGCCCTCGAAGAAGAAGCTCGCCGCCAAGCCCCGCAAGGTCGAGAAGGTCGCGGTGGCCGCGACGGCGCGGCTCGAGAAGACCGCGGCGAAGCTCGGGGCCAAGGCTGCCGAGAAGAAGGCTTCCGACAAGAAGGCTGCCGACAAGAAAGCTGCCGACAAGAAGGCTGCCGAGAAGAAGGTTGCCGAGAAGAAAGCGCAGAATGCCGCGGGCAAGGCATCGGCGAAAGACAAGAGCGAGAAGACGCAGGCCTCGAAGAAGACGGATGCTGTCGCCACCGTCACCATCTCGAAGAAGTCCTCGCCCGCAGCCGTGGTCGAAACCGCACCCGCTTCGGCATCGGAGGATGCCGAAGCGGCCACTGCGGAATCCGCTCCGGCAGCGGTGGTCAGAAATGCACCGGAACCTGCCGTGGGAGATGCGGATTCGGCCACCGCCCCGAAGCGCGCCGCGGCACCCGCCCGCAGGCGAGCCGCAGCACCCGCGAAGAAGCCCGCGGCACCCGCGAAGAAGCCCGCGGCGCCGACGAAGAAGCCCTCGAACTCGGTGACGGACGCCACGACGCCGGCACGAAAGTCCCCCGCCCGCAAGCCCGCCGCGAGCACCGCACCCGCCAAAGCCACCACCTCAGCGGCATCCGCTGATCTCGCCGCCCTCTCCGTCGCCGCCCTCCGCGACCGCGCACGCGAGAGCGGACGCACCGGCTACTCCCGCCTCACCAAGGCGCAGCTGATCGTGTTGCTCTCGGCCTGAGCGTCGAGAAGAGACGGCAGACAGACCGACAGTGGCAGACGCGCAGCAGGGCTACGACCGCACCGACCTGGCCCCGGATCCCCGGACCCTCATCGACATCCTCCGCGACACCGCAGCGCGCTTCCCCGACGCCTCGGCGATCGAAGACGCGGTCGGCGCCGTCAGTTACGCCGAGCTGATCGCCCGCATCAACGTCACGGCCGCTCGCCTGCACAAGCAGGGCGTGCGCCGCGGAGACCGCGTCGGCGTGCGGATGCCGTCGGGCGAGCGCGCCCTGTACACGTCGATCCTGTCGATCCTCGCGGCCGGGGCCGCCTACGTCCCGGTCGACGCCGACGACCCGCAGGAGCGCGCCGACCTCGTGTTCGGCGAGGCGAAGGTGCGCGGCATCATCGGTGCAGGGGGCGTCTTCACGCCGTCTGACGCACAGGGGGCGAGCGACCTCTTCGCAGGCGACGCCCCGCACCCCAGCACCTCGGCCGTGCCGATCGTCGAGCCGCCCACGCCGGACGACGACGCGTGGATCATCTTCACCTCGGGGTCGACAGGCACCCCGAAGGGCGTGGCGGTCTCGCACCGATCCGCGGCGGCCTTCGTCGATGCCGAGGCGCGGCTGTTCCTGCAGGACGCACCGCTCGGTCCGGGCGACCGCGTGCTCGCAGGGCTGTCGGTCGCGTTCGACGCCTCGTGCGAGGAGATGTGGCTCGCCTGGCGTCACGGCGCCTGCCTGGTGCCGGCTCCGAGAGCCCTCGTCCGCTCGGGCGAAGACCTCGGACCGTGGCTCGTCGGCCACGGCATCACGGTCGTCTCCACAGTGCCCACGCTCGCGGCCCTCTGGCCGCAGGACACGGTCGAGAACGTGCGCCTGCTGATCTTCGGCGGCGAATCGTGTCCGCCCGAGCTCGTCGCGCGTCTGGTCGGCGAAGGGCGTGAACTGTGGAACACCTACGGGCCCACCGAGGCCACGGTCGTCGCCTGCGCCACCGTCATGCGCGGCGACGGCCCTGTGCGCATCGGCCTGCCGCTCGACGGCTGGGCGCTCGCCGTGGTCGACTCCGAAGGGCAGCTCGTGGCCGACGGCGAGACCGGCGAGCTCATCATCGGGGGAGTGGGCCTCGCCCGCTATCTCGATCCCCTCAAGGACGCCGAGAAGTACGCCCCGATGCCGACGCTGGGCTGGGAGCGCGCCTACCGCTCGGGCGACATGGTGCGCGCCGACCCCGAGGGCCTCATCTTCCAGGGCCGCGTCGACGACCAAGTCAAGATCGGCGGCCGGCGCATCGAGCTCGGTGAGGTCGAGGCCGCTCTTCAGGCGATCGACGACGTCACGGCCGCCGCAGTGGCGGTGCGCAGGACGGATGCCGGCATCGCCCTGCTCGTCGGCTACGTCGTCCCCGCCGCGGGCTTCGACCGACAGCGTGCCCGCGCGCAGCTCGCGGAGGCCCTGCCCGCGCCGCTGATCCCGCTGCTGGCCGTGGTCGACGATCTGCCGGTGCGCACCTCGGGCAAGGTCGACAAGGCGGCTCTTCCCTGGCCGCTCATCGACACCGATGCGGGCGATTCCACCCTGTCGGGCACCGCAGCCTGGCTCGCCGAGCAGTGGTTCTCGGTGCTGGGCATGCGCCCGACCGAGGAGAGTGCCGACTTCTTCCAGCTCGGCGGGGGTTCGCTCGCGGCGGCGCAGCTGGTCTCCCGCATCCGCACCCGCGCCCCCGAGTTCACGATGGCCGACGTCTACGACCTCCCGAAGCTGGCTCAGATGTCGGATGCCGTGGAGGCGGCCTCGGTCGACGAGGACGTGCACTCCTTCACCGCAGCGACGCCGACCCCCAGGCGTATGCAGTGGGTGCAGACCCTGCTCGGCATCCCGCTGTTCATCCTCTCGGGAGCCCGCTGGATCACCTGGCTGCTCACGGCGAGCTGGCTGCTGCAGCTCGTGCCCGGCTTCGACTTCCTGCCCGACGCGCCGCTCTGGACGATCGTCATCGGCCTCCTCGTGTTCACGACCCCTTTCGGGCGCATGGCGCTCTCGGCGCTCGTCGCGCGGCTGCTGCTGGCCGGCGTGCGCGGCGGCGACTACCCGCGCGGGGGCTCGGTGCATCTGCGCCTCTGGCTCGCCGAGCAGGTCTCGCACCAGGTCGATGCCGTGGGGCTCGCCGGCGCCCCCTGGGTGATCCACTATGCGCGCGCCCTGGGCGCGCGCATCGGCAGGGGCGTCGACCTGCACTCCCTGCCGCCGGTCACCGGGATGCTGCACATCGGCGACGGCGCCGCGATCGAGCCGGAGGTCGACCTCGCCGGCTACTGGATCGACGGCGACACCGTGCGCATCGGCGAGATCCGCATCGGCGCCGACGCGACGGTCGGCGCGCGCAGCACCCTCGCACCGGGCACGAAGATCGGCCGCGGCGCTGAGATCGCGCCGGGTTCCGCGGTGTTCGGACGCGTGCGCGCCCGCCAGCGCTGGGCAGGATCGCCCGCCGTGCGGGTGGGCGGCAAGAGCGTTCCGTTCGCCTCGGAGGCGCCGCCGAAGCGTCGTCGCTGGCTGTGGGCGTATGGAGCCTCGTCGGCTCTACTCGGACTCCTCCCGTTCGTCGCCTTCGCCGCAGGCGTGCTCGTGCTCGCCTCCGGCGTCCGCGGCGCCGACACCCTGAACGCGGCGATCGGCGCGTTCGCCGCGTGGCTCGTGCCGGCCGTGCTCGTCACCGGACTCGTCTTCGCCGGTGCTGTGGTGCTGTTCGTGCGGCTGCTCTCGATCGGTCTCACCGAGGGCGTGCATCCCGTGCACGGGCGCGTGGCGTGGCAGGCGTGGACGACCGAGAGGCTGCTGGATTCCGCCCGCACGCTGCTCTTCCCGATCTACTCGAGCCTGTTCACCCCGATCTGGCTGCGCATGCTGGGCGCCAAGGTCGGCCGGGAGGTCGAGGCGTCGACGGTGTTGCTGATCCCCTGCATGACGGTGATCGACGACGGCGCCTTCCTCGCCGACGACACGATGGTCGGCACGTACGAGCTCGGCGGCGGATGGATGCGCATCGCGACCGCCCGGATCGGCAAACGCGCGTTCCTGGGCAACTCCGGTCTCGCGGCAGGCGGGCACCGGGTTCCGAAGGACGGCCTGATCGCGGTGCTCTCCGTCGCCCCGGAGAAGTCCAAGCCCGGTTCGTCCTGGCTCGGGTCGCCCGCGGTGCGGCTGCGCCGGGTCGTGAACGACTCCGACCTCGAGCGCACCTATCGGCCCCGGCAGTCGCTGCGCTGGGCGCGAGGACTGTGGGAGTTCAGCCGCATCCTCCCCGTGTTCGTCACCTGTGCGCTCGGACTCGCCGTCATGCTGACGCTGGCCTGGTTCACTGAGACCTGGGGATTGGGAGCTGCGATCCTCCTGTCCGGCGGCGCGATGCTCGCGGCCGGGGCATTCGCGGCGGCCATCACCACGGCCGCGAAGTGGATCTTCGTCGGCCCGATCCGCGCCGGCGAGCATCCGCTCTGGTCGAGCTTCGTGTGGCGCACCGAGGTCGCCGACACCTTCACCGAGATGGTCGCCGCGCCCTGGTTCGCGAATGCGGCCGCCGGCACTCCGGCGCTCGTGGTGTGGCTGCGGAGCCTCGGCGCGAAGATCGGGCGGGGCGTCTGGACCGACAGCTACTGGCTTCCCGAACCCGACCTCGTGCGCCTCGGCGACGGCGCGACCGTGAACCGCGGATGTGTGGTTCAGACGCATCTGTTCCATGATCGTGTGATGAGCATCGACACGGTCACCCTGGAATCGGGCGCCACACTCGGCCCGCACTCCGTCGTGCTGCCGGCCGCGACCATCGCAGCCGACGCCACGGTGGGTCCGGCATCCCTCGTGATGCGCGGCGAGACGGTCCCCGCGGGAAGCCGCTGGAGTGGCAACCCGATCGGGCCGTGGCGGGCCGTGACCGTGCGCGCCTACCAGGCCGAAGGCGCATGAACGTCGACCCGTACACGCCGCACGCGGGTGATGCCCGCATCCGCGTCGAGCACTACGACCTCGACCTCGACTACAAGCTCTCGACCAACCGGCTGACGGCCACGGCTGTGATCGACGTGCGCATCGCGCAGGAGACCACGACCTTCAGTCTCGATCTCGTCGGCCTGCGCGCGAAGAAGGTGCGCGTCGAGGGGCTCCCGAAGGCGGGATTCAGCCAGAACGATCGCAAGCTGAAGATCGCTCTCGGCGCCCCCGTCGAAGCCGGCACGGTGCTGCAGGTCGCCGTCGACTATGCGGGCGCGCCGAAGCCGCGTCGCACCCGCTGGGGCGCGCTCGGCTGGGAGGAGCTCGAAGACGGCCTCCTGGTCGCCTCGCAGCCCACCGGGGCGCCCACCTGGTTCCCCTGCAACGACGTGCCCTACGACAAGGCCACGTACCGGATGCGCGTCACGACCGACCCCGGTTACGCGGTCGTCGGCTCGGTGCCGCCGAAGCGTTCGACGTCGAAGGGCCGGGCGGTGTGGGACTTCGACATCGCGGTGCCCACGGCGACGTATCTGATGACGCTGCAGATCGGCCAGTACGACGAAGAGCGGATGCCGCTGGGCGCCGTGGCCGGCCGGGTGTTCTTCCCGCGCGGGCTGATCGCGCGGGTCCACGCGGATCTCGAGGATCTCGCCCGGATGATGACCGTGTTCGAGGAGGCGTTCGGACCCTACCCGTTCGCGGAGTACACGGTCGTCGTCACTGCGGACGAACTCGAGATCCCGCTCGAGGCGCTGGCGTCGGCGATCTTCGGCGCGAACCACATCGACGGCGAGCACGGACTCGAACGCCTCATCGCGCACGAACTCGCGCACCAGTGGTTCGGCAACAGCGTCGGCGTGGCGCGCTGGCAGGACATCTGGCTGAACGAAGGCTTCGCCTGCTACGCCGAATGGATCTGGTCGGAGGCATCGGGAGGCCCCTCAGCCCATGCGAAAGCCCTCGCGCACCATGCGCGACTCGCAGATCTCGAACAGGACGTCGTCCTCGGAGATCCCGGCCCTGACGCGATGTTCGACGATCGGGTCTACAAGCGCGGGGCGCTGACGCTGCATGCGCTGCGGCTCACGATCGGCGACGAGGCGTTCTTCCGGGTGCTGCGCACGTGGACGGCCGAACGGGCCTACGCGACAGCGGTGACGGCCGACTTCATCGCGCTGGCATCGGCGGTGAGCGGGTCTGCGCTCGACGCGGTGTTCTCTCCATGGCTCGACCAGTCGGCGGTGCCGCCGCTGCCCGCAGGTCCCGCCGACACCGAGGCGGCCCCGATCACCGGGCCCATCCTGGGGCTCGGCGGAACCGTCCCATGGGATCGATCGCGACACTGATCAGATAGCCCTCGGGCGCAGCAGCGGTCGAAACCTCGATCGGCGCGCGACCGGCGATGTGTGCGGTCGTGCCATCGAACCGGATATCCGTCGGGGCGATGCGCAGACCGCGTCCGTCGGCCTTGACGACGGCCTCGATCATCGTCCACTCGCGCAGCGTGGGAGGTTCGCGCGGCGCGAAGAGCGCGGCGAGCTCGGTCAGGCGCGCAGCGCCGCGGTCGGCCTCGACGTCGATGCCGACGGATGCCGCGTCATCCGCTCGGGCGATCGCTCCTACGGTGAGGTCCCCGGCGTGGCTGAGGCTCAGCACCGTCGTCCCCGAGGAGGTCCGCAGGGGGCCGTGCATCGTCGAGCCGCACGTCGGGCACTCATGCGCGATCGAGTCGTCGGGGACCCCCGCATCCTCCCGCAGCCGTCGCAGCACGGCGTTGCGCGCATCCGCTCCGCTCGCCCACACGACGCGCACCCGTCCGTTCCAGACGGTGGTGGCGTCGCTCTCGGGCATGCGAGAAGCCTAGGGGAGGTGGATTTCGTGCGCGGGCGCGACTCGGCCCGGTACCGTGAAGGCATGCAGCAGGCTCTCCGCACGTTCGGCCGCATCCTGGCCGAGCACTGGCCTGCCTTGATGGCGTGGTACCTGGGCGGCGAGGTCGTCCATCGGCTCACGATCGAGGTCGCGGGCATCGTCGGCGGATACACGACCCTGGGGGGACTGCTCATCCTCCCCATCGCCGTGGCGGCCCGCCTGGTGTCGTACGTGGCGATGTACCTCACCGTGCGCCCTTCGCTCCCGCATGCCGCGACCGACGAGCGCATCAGCTACCGGGAATTCGCGCGCACCGTGTTCGTATCGATCCTCCCGTTCTTCGCGTTCTACGAAGCGTGGGGGATGCTGGATGCGGATCGCAGCGCGTTCCTGAAGATCGCCATCTACGTCGGAGTCGCCCAGTCCGGATATGGCGAGGAGGAGATCGGCGATCGAGCCGGACTGATCAGCGTCGGCGTGCTTCCGGTCACGGTGCTCCTCGTGGCGCTGGCGGTGCGGGTCGTGCTCGCGCGATTCGAAGATCGGCTGTCCGCGCCACTGCGAGTGCTCGCGACGTATGCCGAAGTGCTGTGGACCTTCATGCTGGTCACGCTGGTCGGTCAATGGTGGCGCGGCGTCAGCGAATGGCTGTCGCAGCGCACGGGCGCGAACTGGCTGCGGGATGTCGGCGACTGGTTCGCCGCCCACCTGCCGCCCGTGGCCGGTCTCTGGGAGGGCGGGAGCTGGTTCATCGGCATCGTGATCGCAGTGCTCATCGTGCCGGCGGCTTGGCTCGCGGTGGTCGGCGTCATCTACGGCACGACCTTCGACGTGCAGTCAGGGCTCGGCAGATGGAGCGACACGGCGCTTCGCGGAACCGCGCGGTCACTCGCACGCACGCTCGTCGTGCGTCTCGAGAGCCTGTGGGCCGCAGCCGCCGTGATCTGGCGCGGGGGCCCGGTGACGTTCGGGACCACCGCACTCGCCTACGCCCTCTGGATGCTGGTCGACCACGCCGGCACGCGCGGCGTGCTGCAACTGATCGGCGGGCATGACACGGACTTCTGGAAGGCCTATCTGCCTGTCATCCTCGTCGCCGTGGCCGCGGTGGTCGAACCGCTCCGGGTCGCGCTCATGGCCACGGCCTACGACGCCGTGATCGGGAGACCCGAAGCCGGACTGGACGCAGGGTCAGGGCTCGATGAGGAAACGGGTGACGGCGCGATCCTCGCCGTCGATGTCGAGGAAGAAGGGCCCCTCGGCGTCGTCGGGCACGAGGAACACAGAGATGATGTCGTAGGGCTCTGACTCGTTCATGCAGTACGCCGCGCCTGCGTCGTAGGGCACGTCTATCACGTCGTCAGCGTCGAGCCAGGTGCGCGAACCGTGCACTTCCGAAAGCGTCACACGGCCGCAGCTCGCCGAATCGGGACCGCCCGATCCTCGCATGTGGACGCTCACGACCCTGGTGCCGTCGGGGGAGGGGTACTCGTCCCAGCGGGCATCCTCGAGCGTGAGCTCCTGCCCGGCGATCTCGGTCGTGTCGTCCTCGACGACGGTGATGGTCTTCTCCTGCCGCTCGGCGATCGGCATCACATCGAGCCACAGATGCACGCCGGCCACCGCCGCGACGCAGAACATCAGCGCTGTGAGCGCGAGACGATGCGTGCGCAGCCAGGTCACGGCATCTCCTCGATCGACGGCTCAGCGATCTCGATGCTGTGTTCACGAGGCAGGTCGTCGAGGTGGAGCGGCACCACGATCACGTCATCCAGGTGCGGTGTGGAGTGAGGCGTCGACACCCGGATCTCCGCGTCTCCGGTCGTGATGTCCTCCGGCAGCTCGAACGCCACCATCCCTTCGGTGTCGGTGCCGACACGCAGGCCGACGCCGATCAGAGACGTCGACGGCCGCTCGCTCGCGATGAACTCCCGGCCGTCGACGACGAGCTTCATCAACCGTATGGCGGCGTCGACCTCGGTCTGTGTCGCAGCGGCCGACAGACTCACGACGAACCAGTTGCCATCGGCGTGCCATTCGTCGTCGACCGTGACACGATCGGCGAAGCGCGCTTCTCCGACTCGTACGATGAGGTCGCGCGAGGCTACCGGTTGATCGGCTGCTCCTCGGATGAGGAACGGGCCGTCCTGCGCCACCGGATCGGGCGTGACGGCGGCGACGGTACCGGCCGCGAGGACGAGAGCCGCGCCGGTGAGCCAGGGGAGAACCTTCTTCATCCACCCACCTCCAGGTCGATGCGGGCGACCAAGGCGCCCTGCCGCCACGTCACTGCACTCGACGCGACGACGATATTGCCGTGGCGGGGGTCGGCCTCGTGCACGTCGAGCACGATCCCGTCGGAGCCGAGGTCCGCCGTCTTCACCGTCCAAGCCACGGTGATGACAGCGGGCACCTCAGGCTGCAGGAGCGGTCGGCGTGATGACGTGACGTCGCGCCAGTACCGCGCGCTGCCGATCTCTGTCACACCGGACAGGTCGAGCATCGGAGAGGCCGTGTTCAGCAGATTCGACGAGACCTCGTCTGCGCTGCCGTCGACGCCGATCGTGCTGTCGCTGAGATTCTCGAGCCGCATCGTCACGAGGAGCAGGCTCTCGCCCTCATCAGCCTCGAGGAACTGCTCTTCCACGGCATCCGTCACCTCGACGTCGAGAACCGTGATCGAGTACGTCGGCAGGCGCACCTCCTCGCCGAGAGCCGTCGCCGCAGGTTCGTTCTCGGCGGTGTCGAACGCGCCCACGGCGATCAGCGCGGCTGCGGCGGCGGCCAGAGTGCCGACCGTGATCCAGGCGGGAAGCGCGCGACGGGAGAACACCGAGCGGAACCCGCGCGCTGCGATCGCCCGCGCGCGGTCGCGGGCGCCCCGTACATCGATCACCCGCCCAGCCTATTGGGGCCGCTCCGACATGTCATGGGCTCAGGCCGGTGGTGCCGCGGCGCATAGGATCGATCCGTGACTGACTCGACGCCGCCGCTCGGCCTCCTCCTCGACGTCGACGGCCCCATCGCCAGCCCTGTGACGCGTTCGATCGCCATCCCGAGCATCGCCGCCGACCTCGCCGCGCTCGCGAACCTCGGCGTACCGATCGCCTTCAACACGGGGCGCTCCGACGCGTTCCTCCGTGAGCAGGTCGTCCCGCCGCTGCTGACCGCGGGGCTCGACGCCGGCGTGCGGGTGTGGGGCATCTGCGAGAAGGGGGCGGTGTGGATGCGGATCACGGCCGCGGGCGCTCAGGAGGTGACCGTCGACGAGGAGCTGCGGATGCCGGCGGCCTTCGGCCGCGACGTCGAGCGGATCGTCCACGACGATTTCGCAGACCTCGTCTTCTACGACGACACGAAGCGGGCGATGGTCTCGGTCGAGCAGCGCACCGAGATCGAGAACGATGATTTCCTCGCAGGTCAGCCTGCTCTCAACCGGGCCATCGCCCAGGCGATGAGCGATCAGGGCCTCGGGTACGAGTGGGGGGAGAAGCGCGTCCCGGATGCCGACGGCCGCGTGGACTACCGGATCGATCCGACCATCATCTCCACCGACATCGAGTCGAACCGCGTGGGCAAGGATCTCGGTGCGAGCCTCATGCTCGCCTTCCTCGCGGACGAGGGCGTCCCCCTTCCGCGCGCATGGCGCACCATGGGCGACTCGCGTACCGACTACGCGATGGCCGATTGGCTGCACGAGAACGGGCACGAGGTCGTGCACGTCGACGTCCGGCCCGCAGACGGGGTGCCGGCGACCCCGTACCCCGTGCGCCAGCATCCGACGCTCATCCACGACGAAGCCGGCGCCCGCTATCTGAGTCGCTGGGTGGAGATCGCGCGAGGCGCGACGGACGACGACGCCGATCTCGTCTGATCGAGTGGCGTGAGTTGCCAGGCCGCGCCTGCGCGGGTTACAGTTCGGGTGTGTCTCTGACGTGTCGTTGTTGTCGCTGAGCGCTCCGCTCACCTTCGACTGACCCCCGACACCTGCGCGCGTCTCGAGACGCGCGCCCCTGAAGATCAGGAACAACTTCCGTGCGCTACGCCCAGCACATCGCCGAACTCGTCGGCCACACGCCCCTCGTCCGTCTGAACTCCGTGACCGCCGGCATCCGTCCGACCGTCCTGGCCAAAGTCGAGTACTTCAACCCCGGCGGATCCGCGAAGGACCGCATCGCCGGCGCGATCATCGACGCCGCCGAACGGGAAGGACTGCTCGCGCCCGGCGGCACGATCGTCGAGGCGACCAGCGGCAACACCGGCACCGGCCTCGCGCTCGTCGCCCTTCAACGCGGCTACCGCATGGTGTTCGTGGTTCCCGACAAGTTCGCCGGCGCGAAGGTCGCCACTCTGCGCGGCTACGGCGCGGAGGTCGTGGTCACGCCGACCAGCGTCGAACCGACCGACCCGCGGTCGTACTACAGCGTCGCCGCCCGCCTGGCCGCAGAGATCCCCGGCGCTTTCAACCCGAACCAGTTCGCGAATCAGAACGGTCCGCGCGGGCACTTCGAGACCACAGGGCCCGAGATCTGGGCCGACACCGACGGCCGGGTCACCCACTTCGTCGCGGGCATCGGCACCGGCGGAACCATCACGGGCACGGGCCGGTATCTGAAGCAGGCCAGCGAAGGACGGGTTCGCGTCGTCGGCGCCGATCCTGAGGGGTCGATCTACTCGGGCGGACCGATCCACGGCTATCACGTCGAGGGCGTCGGCGAGGACTTCATGCCGCCGACGTTCGACCCTTCGGTCGTCGACGGCTACGAGCGGATCTCAGATGCCGAATCCTTCGCGATGACGCGTCGCCTGGCCGCGGAGGAGGGGCTGTTCGTCGGCGGATCCAGCGGCATGGCGGTCGTCGCGGCTCTGCGCACGGCGGCCGAGCTCGACGAAGACGACCTCGTGGTCGTGCTGCTGCCAGACCACGGCCGCGGCTACCTCGACAAGCTCTACGACGACCAGTGGCTCGCCGAACGCGGATACGACGTTCCCACTCGGCCGCTCGATCCCATCGTCGCCGAGGTGCGCGCGTTCCTCGCGGATCAGCAGGTCTCGAAGGCGTAGCCCGCATCACCGGGGGTGCGCAGCTCCCGGTCGCGCAGCACCATGGACGCCGGCGATTCCGGATCGGCGCACATCTCGGCGAACGGCCGCGGCAGCTCGTCGACGTACTCGATGTCGATCACGTGGTCGCCGTACACCTCTGTGTACGCCTCGCACTCCGAGTACGCCGCGCACTCCTCGGTCACGGCGAAGTCGAACCCTGCGCGGTCTCGCAGGGTGGCGGCGTCCTCTGCGGCGTTCTTCTGGCCGGCGGCGAGCCCGGCGTCATGGGCGAGCTCGACCAGGCGCGTCGCCAGGGTCAGGTTGTCGTCGAGCGCGAGCGCCCCGTCCGACCGGGTGTAGGAGTCGAGGTTGTCGAACTCGACCGCGTCGAAGCCGGCGGCCGCGCATCCCGCGATCCAGGGCTCGATCATCGCCGCCACGCGTTCGCGGCGATCGGGCGTCGACGTGTCGAGCAGGGCTTCATCGGGCCAGTCGGGATCGAACACCGTCTCTCCATCGCGCTGCAGCAGCAGGTCGTCGGGCCAGGACTCGAGCTCTCCTGGCTGCGTCTGGAAGCCGTTCACGTAGCAGATCGAGTACACGCCGTCGACGGGCAGCTCCGAGCGGTCGCGGGCGACGACGCCCACCGCGCCGGCGGGCGGATACGCGCCGCCGAGCTGGTAGTCGGGCTCGGCCCCGGCCGGCGGAAGTGCGACGTCTGCGGCATCCGCTGCGCACCCGCCGAGCCCGGCGGCCACGGCCAGGACCAGGGCGAGCGCGAGAGCGGAAGCCGGTCGACGCCTCAGTTCCGTGCCCCGTACAGTGCGCCGATCTCTTTGGAGCCCATTCCCTGCGAATAGGTCGGATGCTGCGGCCAGCCCTCAGGGGACTCCTCCCACTCCTCCTGGCGTCCGTAGGGCAGCAGGTCGGCGAGAGCCTGCAGATGGCTGAGGCGCTCGGTGCCCCGTCCGTTCGAATGCCACGTGCGGTAGACCGTGTCGCCGTCGCGGAGGAAGACGTTGAGGGCGAAGCCCGCGTTCGCAGGCGCGCCCACGTCGGCGCCGAAGGTGCTGTCGGCGCTCGAGAACCACTGCATCCGATTGCCGACGCGGTCGCGGTAGGCGAGCAGCTCGTCGATCGGGCCGTTGCTCACGATCACGAACTTCGCGTCGTAGTAGCGCTCGAGGAAATCGAGGCGGGTGAACTGCGAGGTGAAGCCGGTGCATCCGGGGCACTGCCACTCGTTGCCGTCCGACCACATGTGGTTGTAGACGATCAGCTGGGAGCTCCCGTCGAACACGTCGGCGAGGCGCACGGGGCCGTCCACGCCGACGAGGGTGTACTCGGGCAGCTCGACCATCGGCAGACGGCGTCGCTGCGCAGCGATAGCGTCGAGTTCGCGGGTGGCCGCCTTCTCGCGCACGCGCAGGGCGTCGAGTTCGCGCTGCCAGGTGGCGGCGTCGACGACAGGGGGAAGGGGAGCCGTGCTCACGGTGGACCTCCGTTGGTGACGGGCGACGATGCCCTCAGTCTGCGCCGGGTCGCCGACAGGGTCAACGGGGTGTCGCCTCGGCTTCCTGCGCGGGATTGCGGCGGATGCCGATCCATGACACGACTCCACCCAGCACGAGCAGGACAGCGGTCACGATCGCCGCGCTGTGGAAGCCGGCGAGGTTCAGGGTGCCGCCGACGATCGTCGAGATCATCGCGACGACGAGCAGACCCGCGACCCGCGCGACCGCGTTGTTGACGGCCGAGGCGATGCCGGAGTGCGCCTCGTCGATCGCGCCGAGGATCGCCGCCGTCAGCGGTGCGACGGTGAGCGACAGGCCGAGGCCCATCACGATCATCGCCGGGAGCACCTGCCACCAGTAGTCGAAGCGCTCCGAGACGAGCAGCAGCATCACTGCGCCCACCGCCATGATGAGCGGGCCGACGGTCATGAACAGCCGAGGGCCGAGACGACCGGCCCAGGCGCCGGCGCGAGAGCTGACGAGGATCATCAGGATCGTCATGGGAAGGCTCGCGAGCCCGGCGGCGGTGGCCGGAAGACCAGCACCCTGCTGCAGGTACACACCCACCACGAAACCGTTCAGCGACAGCGCCGCGTAGACGAACAGCGTCGCGAGGTTGCCCCAGGCGAAGTCTCGCACACGGAACAGCGACATCGGCAGCAGAGGCGAGGTCGAGCTCTGCTGCCGCCAGAGGAATCCGCTGAACAGCACGACCCCGGCGACGCCGGGGATCCAGATGACCGGCGACGTCCAACCCCTGGTCGGCTGCTCGATGAGCGCGAATACGACGGCACCGAGACCGAGGGCGCACAGTGCTCCGCTCCACCAGTCCACGCGCACGCCGCTCGGGTGCTCCTGCAGCTTCAACCGGGCGAGCAGCACGAGGTTCACCGCGATCGGGATCACGTTGATGAGGAAGACGAAGCGCCACGACAGATAGTCGACGAAGAGTCCGCCCAGCAGCGGGCCGACGAGCTGGGCTGCGGTCGTGAACGCGGTCCACACGCCGATCGCCCGCGATTGCACGTCGGCGCGCATGGTCGCCGTGATCAGGGCGAGCGAACTCGGAACGAGCAGAGCTCCGGCCGCCCCCTGCAGAGCGCGCGCGATGATCAGGACGAGGGGATCGGGGGCCGCGGCCACCGCGACGGATGCGACGCCGAAGGCGATCAGGCCGATGCGCATCACGAGCACTCGCCCGTATGCGTCGGAGACGGAGCCGGCGAGCAGGATGAGTGCGCTCAGGGTGATGAGGTAGGAATCCACCACCCACTGCTGCGTCGTGATGCCGCCGCCGAGTTCGCGGCTGATCGCGGGCAGGGCCACGTTGACCACTGTGCCGTCGAGGAAGGTCACGAACGAGGCGAGGACCGCGATCACGATCACGAGCCGCTGCAGAGGAGCGAAAGAAGCCACGATCGGAACACTACCGTCGTGAACGGACGCGAGGGGCGGATGCCGGTCAGGCGCTCATGCCGGAGAGGTACAGGTCGCGCAGGCCCGCCACGCCGCCGCGCTGATAGGCGCGCTCCTGGCGTTCGGCACCCGTGCCGTCGGCACGGATGCGTGCGAACTGCTCGACCACGAATTCCTCGTCCCCGAGGTCGGCGAGCACGGATCGAGCATGGTCGAGCATGGCCGAGGCCACCTCCCAGAACGGGCCCACCTCGCCGGTGGTCGGGTCGATCACACGTGACTGCGTGCCTCGCCGCGCGGCGGTCCACATCGATGCGTCGATGGCGTCGGGTTCGGCGGGGCGTGCGCTCGCCGAACCTGAGAGGATCAGCGCTCGCGCGAGCGCGGCGGCGAACAGGGTGTCATCGGTCGTGAGCTGTGCGTCGAACACCCGGACCTCGACGGTGGGGAAACGCCGGGAGAGTCGCGCCGCCCAGGCGATCGAGGCCGCGTCGCCGATGGCGCCCAGCGCCACCAGACGATCCACGCGAGCGGTGTAGTCGTCGAGATCGTGAAAGCTCGGAGGGCACCATGAGGACGGCAGGCGGCGGATGAGGATGCTGCGCCAGCTCGCGAATCCCGAATGCCTGCCGTGCGCGTACGGACCGTTTCCGGTGAGCGCCAGCAGCGTCGGAAGCCACTCCCTCACGCGATTGAGAGCGCGCACGCGCTCCTCGTCGTCCGGCACCTCCACGTGGACATGCAGGCCGTTGACCTCATGATCTCGTGTGATCTCGCCGAGCTGATCTGCGACCTCGTCGTAGTGCGTCGAGGTCGACACGACGAACCCGCCGGCAGCGATGAACGGCGTCGCGGACGAGGCCGCGACCGCTCCCTGCTGAGAAGCGTGCTCGGCCAGCAGGGCCCGCATCCTCATCAACTGCTCCCCGGCCTCCGCTCGCGTCTCGGCGGGACTGGTGGCGCACTCGAGCTGACAGGTCAGATACTCCGGCATCACCTCACCGCCACCGCGGCGGCCCGTGATGCGTTCGCGCGCTCCGTGATCCATCCCGATCGGTGCGAGGGTCTGACGATCGAGGACGACGAACTCCTCCTCGACGCCGAAGCGCGCGGACATCAGGACCTAATGATCCCGCAGGTCGGAGATCAGCTCCGACTTGCGCTTGCTGCTGTAGCCGTGCAGACCCAGCTCCTTCGCGCGCTTCCTGAGTTCGTCGACGGTCCAGTCCTCGTAGTCGCCGTGCTCGCCGCCTCGCCGCCCGACCGCGCTGCGACCGTCTCGCGCTGCGGCATTCGAAATGCGTGCGGCCTTCTCCTTGGAGGCACCGTCTTCGCGGAGTTCCTCGTACAGCTTCGGGTCCTTCAACGAGTTGTTCCTGCGTCCTGGCATCAGAATCTCCTCTCTGTTCCCGCGCTCCACGCGGCGTCCGGCAGGGCGACCTCCCGAGGGAGCGCCCTGCCGACGCGCGGGGAGCTGCTTGCACCTACTTGTCGAAGGCGTCTCGGACGTTGTCGCCCGCCTTCTTCGCGGCGTCCTTCACGTCCTGGCCCGCCTGCTTGGCCGCGGCCTTGGCCTGATCCACCCGGCCTTCAGCCTCGAGGTCCTCGTTGCCGGTGACCTTGCCGACGCCTTCCTTGACCTTTCCGCCCATCTTCTCGGCAGCGTTCTTCATGTCGTCTCCGACGCCCATGGTGTGCTCCTTTCGCGAAGCGATCAGTGGAACGGCCACTGTCGCACGAGACGAGCGTGATCACGACGGGATTGACATCCGGCTTCGCATCCGTCTAGGGATCGCCCATCGACGCGGCGAGCGGCGAGGACTACTCTGGCGGCAAGCGGACGATTCCGCCCGCTGACCCGAGACGAGAGCGGTGTGCGATGGACTCGATGATGATGGGCGCCATGTCCAAGAACATGATGTCGATGCCTGACATGGTGATGATGGACATGTCTGTCATGCAGGCGTGCATGGATGCGTGTTCGGCGTGTGAGCAGGCGTGCACCGTCTGCTCGACGCAGATGATGGACTGCGCCCCCGCATGCATGAACTGTGCAGACATGTGCAACACGATGATGCGCTCCATGATGCGGATGCAGGGCATGACGCCGGCCTCGATGATGTCGATGCTCGACGCCTGCATCGCGATGTGCCAGACCTGCATGGACATGTGCATGATGCATGCCGATGACAGCGACGTCTGCCGGATGTGCGCTCAGTCGTGCAAGGCCTGCATGGACGCCTGCATGGCCATGAAGGACATGATGATGGCGTCCGCCTGACGAGCCCTCAGACGGAGGCGACGTTGAACTGCGTGCGGCCGACCGCCAGCACGCCATAGCGCACGTGCAGAGCGACCGGGCTGCCCGGCGCTGCTTCGAGCGCAGCGCCGGTGGCGTTCCACAGCGCGTGCGCGTCGCCCTCGAGCGTGCGTACGACGAGTTCGCCGGTCGCGGCATCCGCTCGCTCGACGATCGCGTCGACCCACTCCGACGGCGTCGCCGAGGCGAGTCGCGCCTGGATCAGGTGCAGACCGTGACCGGAGGCGAACGAAGAGCAGATCTCACCGCGCGAGCACATGCACGCCGAACGCTCACGCACCTGAAGGGGCGGAAGGAAGTTCTGCGGCGTGGACACGGGTTTCTCCTGTCGGTCGAGGCGTTCCCGCAAGAGTAGGTCGGGCGTGTCGGATCGGGAAGCGCACCCGACACGCAGTGAAACAAAGAGGCGTAGGATCGACGCGTGTTGTTCTCGAGGAGCGCCCTCCCGGCGCGGAACGGAGCCGCAGGCGCGTTCAGCGCCGCGGGCAGAGGCTGAGGATCAGCCGGAGGCGGAACCCCCGTCGCCGGCGCTGAGACGTACCCACCTCCATCCTTCTCACGAAAGCACTCATCACTCATGCGTCCCCTCGACGAGCGCGCCATCCGCGCGTCCTTCATCAACGCCTCCCGCAAAGAGGTCGCAGACCTCAACCTTCCCGTCGGCTTCGCCGACATCGACTTCGACAAGCTCGACTATCTCGGCTGGGTCGATCCCAAGCTGCCCCGCCGCGCCTATGTCGTCGCCCGGCTCGAAGACGACCCCGTCGGCATCTTCCTGCAGCGAGCCGAGCAGCGGCTCGCTGCGCGCGGCCAGTGCTCCTGGTGCGAGGACGTGACGCTCCGCAATGACGTGCAGCTGTTCGTCGCCCGCAAGGCAGGCGCCGCCGGACGCAAGGGCGATGCGGTCGGCACTCTGGTCTGCGCCGAGTTCGGCTGCTCGCGGAACGTCCGGATGCTGCCGCCGCTGGCGTATCAGGGCTACGACCGCGAGCTGGCCAGGGACCTGCGGATCCTGCGCCTGCAGGAGCACGTCTCGGGATTCCTCACGGAGGTCAGCGGGTAGCCGCCTCAACCCGTTCCCACGCAGGGCCCGCGTTCTCTGTCGCAAGCCGCGCGAACGCGCGGAAGCTCGATGCTCCCGGCCAATCGGCCGGGAGCATCGCCGGCGGCAGTCCAGGGTCGGTGTAGGGCAGCACGCGCCAGCGGTCGATCAGATGGACGTACGCGGCGAACGGCTCCTCCGGCAGAGTCGAGAGGGACGTCTGGAAGCTCTCGTGCGCGGCGCGGAGCGCGGTCAGATCCCACCAGGCGGCCGCGGCCTCGACGAGCGAGCCGGACGGCACCGGGGCAGCCGCGGAGAACAGGGTCGCCCAGGGTCGCGCATCGAGGTCGTCGAGGATCTGCTCCACCTCGCCCTGCAGATGACCGGGGCAGATCCACAGAGCGGATGACACGACTCCCGCCCCGATGAACTGCAGCCGCTTGCGCAGCTGATGGCGCACGTTCCTGGCGCTCTCCGGAATCGAGAACGACACGAGGCACCACGTGTCGGCATCCGTCATCTCGCGCATCTCGAAGATGCGTCGATCGCCGCGCTCCAGCATGGGCACGGCCCCGGGGTTCAGCAGGTACCCGGGAACGCCGTCGCGCTCGGCGAGCAGCAGGCCTTTCTGCTTGAGTCTGGTGACGCCGGTGCGTGCCTGCGACTCGGGGATTCCGAGCGAACCCGCCAGGGAGACCAGCGCGGACGCTGAGATCCACCCGCCGAGCCGGCGCAGATACAGGCCGACGAAAGTCCGCAGAAGCGAGGCGGTGCTGCCGGGGCGCGCGTCGATGTCATCGAAGACGGGGGTCATCCCGTGGGTTCCTGGATGGGTCCCTGGAGCAGCGCATCGCGCACGGCCAGAACGCCGGTCACGGTCTCGACGTGAGAGGTGCTCAGAGGCGAGAGACCCAGACGGATGCCGTCGGGGAATCGGAAGTCGGGGATCACGCCGTCGGCCCACAGCCGCTGGGTCACGGCGCGGAAGTCGGGATGGCCGATCGTGATGTGGCCGCCGCGGAGTTCTGCATCTCGTGGGCTCAGCAGGCGCACACCGCGCGGGGCGAGAACCTCGTCGAAGGCCTGCACCGCGAGATCGGTGAGCGTCTTCGACTTGGCACGGACGCCCTCGATCGTCGCCTGCTCGATGCGGTCGAGCATCCCCTGCATGGGCAGCATCCCGAGCACCGGAGGGGTTCCGCTGATGAACTGGCGGATCGTGGCGTCGGGGACGTAGGCGGGGCCCATCGCGAACACGTCGGCGGCGCCCATCCACCCCTGGATCGGCTGCCGAAGCACGCCGTGATGCGCCGCGCGCACGTAGGCGAAGGCCGGGGCGCCCGGTCCGCCGTTCAGGTACTTGTACGTGCAGCCCACGGCGAGGTCGACGCCCCATTCATCGAGCCGCATCGGAATCACGCCGACCGAATGGCACAGGTCCCACAGCATCAGCGCACCGGCTTCGTGGACCTTCGCCGTGATGCCCTCCATGTCGGCGAGGGCACCCGAACGATAGTCGACGTGGCTGAGCACCACGAGAGCCGTGCGCGCGGTGACGGCATCGGCGATGTCGGAGATCTGCACGCCCTGCACCGGATCGGCGCTGATCCATCGCACGGCCATGCCGGACTCGGCCGCGACGCCCTCGGCGACGAAGCGATCGGTGGGGAAGTTGCCCTGCTCGATCACGATCTCGGACCGGTCCTTGCGCTCCGCGGTGGCCGAGCGCATGAGCTTGTACAGCAGCACGGTGGTCGAGTCGGCGACGACAGTCTGCCCTGCGGCGGCACCCAGGCAGGCCGCGCCGATGCGGTCGCCGAGAGCGACGGGCAGATCCATCCACTGCTCGTCCCACGAGCGGATCAGGCGGGTGCCCCAGTCGCCGCGCACGAAGTCGGAGATCTTCTCGCCGACGTCGCGCAGCGGGCGGCCGAGCGAGTTGCCGTCGAGGTAGGCCGTGACACCGGGCATCTCGGCGAAGGCGTCGATGTGCGAGCGCAGCGGGTCGGCGGCGTCGAGGGCGCGGGCGGTCGTGAGCAGGTCGGTCATGTCACACCTTCAGGATCTGTGCGTGGAGCGGGTCGGCATCGCCGGCGGGCAGGAGCAGGCGGACGGATGCCGGATGGGAGGGATCGACGGGATCGAGAGCCCTCAGCAGGTCGGCGCCGTCGATGCCTGCCTCGCGCAGCGCGTCGATCTCGTAGCGGTTCAGATCGACCGGAGTCGGACCGTTGCCCATGTCGGTGCCGTACAGCACGGCGCCGCCCGCCGCGTGGAAGCGGCGGACGTTGTCGATCGCGGTCGCCAGGGCGGCTTCGTCGTGGATCGAGAGGGTCGAGATCCAGGAGACGGATGCCGCCTGCTCTCCGATCTCGTGGTCCGAGAGCCGCTCGGTGAAGGGAGCGTGCGCGAGGATCGCGGCCCCCAGGCGGACGGTGCGCTGTGCCTCGCCGACGCCCTCCGCGTGGGCGACGACCGGCAGGCCGCGTGCCGCGGAGAGTCCGACGATGGCGCGGAACATGTCGTCGTCGAAGACGGGCCCGGCGGTGCTGTTGCTCGCGACCTTGATGCGGGAGGCGCCGGCATCCGCCATCTCGGCGACGGCGGATGCGGCATCCGCTCTGTCCGCGATCTCGCGGAACGAGCCTGCGGGCGCCCAGGAGCGGTCGGAGGGATAGCCGCCGACAGGAGTGAGGAACGCGCCCGCGAACTCGATCGACGTTCTGCGGACGTGTGACTGGTCGTCGGGCGAGGAGCACAGCGACGAGACGAAACGCGGATTCCCGCCCAGATCGACGACCCTTCCGAGCCGCGATCCGGCCAGCAGAGTGTGGTCGACGAGCTGCAGATGCACGTGGTGATCGGTGAAGCCGCCGATCACCGTGCCATCCTCGTGCGGGAGGGTCTGCATCAGCCGCCGATCTCGGTGCGCACGGTGTACAGCTCGGGGAAGAAGGTCAGCTCGAGCGCGCGCTGCAGGAAACCGACGCCGCTCGACCCGCCGGTGCCGATCTTCATGCCGATCGTGCGCGAGACCGTCTTGAGATGACGGAAGCGCCAGAACTGGAAGTTGTCCTCGAGGTCGACGAGGTCCTCGCAGGCTTCGTACAGGTCCCAGTGCTGCTGCGGATTCACGTAGATCTCGCGGATCGCGGGCACGAGCTCGGGGGTCTCGCGGTAGGGCTCGCGCACGTCGCGGTCGAGGATCTCGGCGGGCACCGGCAGGCCGCGGCGCGACGCGTACCGCAGGAACTCGTCGTACAGCGTCGGCTTCTCCCACTCGGCCGTCAGCAGCGCGAGGTTCGCCGGGTGATCGCGGAAGACGCTCAGCATCTTCTCGTTCTTGTTGCCGAGGGCGAACTCGACCGCGCGGTACTGCACGGACTGGAAGCCGGAGGAGCTGCCGAGCGAGCCGCGGAACTGTGCGTACTCGGTCGGGGTGAGTGTCGCCAGGATCGACCACTGCTGGGTCATCACGTCCTGGATCTTCTTGATGCGGGCGACCCGCTTGAGCGCTTCTCGCAGATCGTCGCTCGCGAGCAGCCGGCGGGCGGAGGACAGTTCGTGCAGCAGCTGCTTGAGCCAGAGCTCGGTTGTCTGATGCTGGATGATGAACAGCATCTCGTCGTGGTGCTCGGGCGCACTGACCGGGCGCTGCGCGGTGAGCAGCTGATCGAGAGCCAGGTACGACCCGTAGGTCATCCGGCCCGTCAAGTCGGTGACGATGCCGTCTTCGAGCGCGCGCTCGTTCTCAGTGCTCATGCCCCGAACATATCACTTTCGTGGCGAGCGTCACAGGTGTGAAATGTTAAACAGATCCTCCACGCCGGCGTCGTGCTCCGCATCGGGTTCGAGGCGCGTCCGGCGGGTCTCGAAGACGCCGAGGATCACCGCCGTGATCAGCCAGACGACGGCGAAGGCGGCGCTGAGGAGCAGAACGGCGACAACGCTCCAGAACACGACGTTCAGGAAGAGCGTGAAGAAGAACGCGCTGAGGTCCATGCGCTCAGCGTAGACGCCGGTGCTCGAGACGCGCCGTACCCGCCATCGGACTACAGCGACGGTGTGCGGGGCGGGGGAGTGCGGCGGGAACCCGGAGCGCCTGCCGCCTCGAACGCCGCGGCCAGAGCCAGCAGCTTCACGTCGTCGTAGGCGCGGCCGGCGAAGGTGAGGCCGATCGGCATCCCGATGTCGGCCATCAGTCCCATCGGCACCGTGACCGTCGGGATGCCGAGATGGCGCACGGCGAGGTTGCCGTTCGCGATCCAGGTGCCGTTGCGCCAGCCGAGATCGGCCGACGCCTCGTTCACGTCCATGTCTGCGGGGCCGACGTCGGCGACGGCGGGGAAGACGACGGCATCCAGGCCGAGAGAATCCATCCACTCCTCGAGATCGACGCGACGGGTCTCCTCCAGACCGCGCAGCCCGCCGTCGAGCTCCGGCATGTCGAGGAATCCGATGCCCGGATGCTCGCGCACCCAGCCCGGGTACTCGGCGATGTCGTCGTCGAAGCCGGTGTAGCGGTCGGCCAGCGCGCCCGCCGGGTGCGGGAAGATCGCGGCGCCGTCGACGTCGACGAGAGTCGAGAGGTCAGGGTCGCCGTTGGCCTGCAGGAAGTCCTCCCAGCCCCATGCCGACAGGTCGACGATCTCCCGCTTCAGGTACTCGGGAGACACCAGACCGCGGGTCGCGATCGTCGGAGCCCCCGGGCGGTCGCCCTCGTAGTTGGACACGACGGGGAAGTCGACCTCGACCACGGTCGCGCCGGCCGCCTCGAGGTCTCGGCGTGCGGCCTCCCAGCGTTCGATCACCGACGCGCGGGTCTCGATGCGCTGCCCGGTCGGCCCGCCGATACCGGGATTCTCGGCGTTGCCGGCATCCGGATCCGCGTTGATGTACATGCGCGGGATGCCGATGCGGGCGCCCTGCAGCGACGCCGAGGCGGCGAGGGCCGGGTAGGAGCCAGGGCGGACGTCGGATGCCGAGGGCAACGGAACCCACGGCTGCGAGCGCCAGAAGTCGCCTCGGGTCTCGGCGTCGTCGGCGACGATCACGTCGAGGATCTCGAGCAGATCGGCCATGGTGCGCGCGTGCGGCACCACGACGTCCATGGTGGGCACGAGCGGCCAGTTGCCTCGCGTCGAGATGACGCCGCGCGAGGGCGTGTACGCGCACAGCGCGTTGTTCGTCGCAGGTCCCCGGCCGCTCGACCATGTCTCCTCGCCGAGGCCGAAGGCCGCGAAGCTCGCCGCCGTCGCGGTGCCGGACCCGTTCGACGAGCCCGATGCGAAGGGGGCGGTGAGGAAGTCGGCGTTGTACGGACTCTCGGCGCGACCGTAGACGCCGCGCTGCATGCCGCCGTTGGCCATGGGCGGCATGTTCGTCAGACCCAGGCAGATCGCTCCTCCGGCTCGGAGGCGCTCGATCGTGAAGGCATCGCGCTGCGCCACGAGGTCGCGGAAGGCGGGGCTGCCGGATGCGGCGGTGAGCCCCGTGACCAGGTAGCTGTCCTTTGCGGTGTAGGGGATGCCGTCGAGCGGGCCGCGCGTCTGGCCGGCTGCACGGCGGGCGTCGGACGCTTCGGCTTCGGCGCGTGCGTCGGGGTTGTGCACCACGACGGCGTTCAGCGCGGTCTCGGTGCCGGGTGCGTCGTAGGCGGCGATGCGGGCCCGGTACGCCTCGACGAGTTCGACCGCCGTGGTCCGACCCGATTCGAGCGCGCGCCGCAGATCGGCGATGGAGGCTTCATGCACGTTGAACATCGTGAGTCCTTGTCGGTTGATGCGTTTCGTCTCGTCTCGTCGCTTCGCTCCTCGCTCAACGACCCGCGGAAGTTGGTCGTTGAGCGAGCGAAGCGAGACGAAATGCAGACGGGCGGTCGGGTCAGAGCGACGGCTGCTGTTGGGTGATGCAGTGGATGCCGCCCCCGCGGTCGAACAGCGGGCGTGCGTCGACTGTGACGACGGTGCGCCCTGGGTAGGCGTCGGCGAGGATGGCGCGGGCCGCGGCATCCGCCTGCTCGTCGCCGAATCCGCAGGCGACGACACCCTCGTTCGTGACGAGGTGGTTGACGTAGCTCCAGTCGACGAAGCCCTCGTCATCGCGCAGCGTGGCGGGTGCGGGGAGCCCGATGATCTCGAAGCCGCGGCCGGCGGCATCCGTCTGCTGCTCGAGGTGCGCACGCAGCTGCCGGCTGACCTCGAAGTCGGGATGCTCGGGGTTCTGCTGCTCGTGCAGCAGCAGGCGGCCGGGGGAGGCGATGGTCGCGACGATGTCGACGTGGCCGTTCGTGCCGAAGTCGTCGTAGTCGCGGGTGAGGCCTCGGGGCAGCCAGACGGCTGCGGTCGCGCCGATCGTGCGCAGCATCTCGGCCTCGACCCGCTGCCGGTCGGCGAACGGGTTGCGGCGCTTGTCGAGCTGCACGGTCTCGGTGAGCAGAACGGTGCCCTCCCCGTCGACGTGGATGCCGCCGCCCTCGTTCACCAGCACGGAGCTGACGAGCTCGGCCCCGACGGCGCCCGCGATGATGCGGGCGTGCTGAGCGGCCTTGCTCCACTGTGCCCATTCCGGAGCGCCCCAGCCGTTGAAGATCCAGTCGACCGCGCCCAGGCGGCCGTCGTCGGAGACGACGAAGCTCGGCCCCGAGTCGCGCATCCAGAACTCGTCGACAGGCGCCTCGACGATCTCGATCGTCTTGCTGAGCATGCGGCGCGCCCTGTCGAGCTCGCTTGGGTCGACGAGCATCGAGACCGGCGTGAACTCGGCGGCGGCGTGCGCGACGGCGGTCCAGGTGGCGTAGCCCTCTTCGCGTTCGGTTGCGTTCTCGCCCAGGGTCTGCCCCTCGGCCGGGAACGCCATCCAGATGCGATCGTGGCGGGCGGTCTCTGCCGGCATTCGCCAGGTCATGGGGTCTCCTCGGGGTGCCGTGCTTCGCCGAGATCGGAACCGCGGCGGATGCCTATTGAACGGGTGGCCAACAGGTGCTACGGTATCCCGTGATGAACAACACGTCAAGAGCCGCGGCGAAGCGGCTGCCGCCCGCCGAGCGCGAGCGTTCGATCGTCGACGGCGCCAAGGCGCTGGCGTGCGAGAGCGGCATCGACGCGCTCACCGTGCGCGCCGTCGCGAGCCGCGTGGGAGTGACGCCCGCGCTCATCGCGCACTACCGGCCGGTGATGGACGATTTCGTCGCCGAGGTGTTCGGAGAGATCGTCGCCGCCGAACGCGAAGAGGTTCTGGGCGGCTTCGTCTTCTCGGGGGACCTCCGCGAGAACCTGCAGCGCCTGATCGAGACGCTGCTCGACGACACCCGCGAAGACGTCGCGCTGGTCTGGGTGCAGTCCTGGTCGCTCGGCGCTCGCAACGAGGCGCTCGGGCAGCGGGTCCGTCATGAGATGGATCTCTGGCAGTCCGGACTCGAAGACGTCATCCGCCGCGCATCCGCAGGAGCCGTCGATCCAGAGCCCGCCGCGTGGCTGCTGCTCGCGATGGTCGACGGCATGAGCGCCCACTCGCTGGTCAAGTGGACTCCGCACGACCGGGCCGACCTCGCCCGCCGCACACTCGCAGCCGTCCTCGGCTGACCCCACACAGAACAGGAAAGCGCATGGCAGCTGAACGCATGCACGCGGCTTCGGCCGAATCCACGGCGATCGTCGACGCCGTCCTCGACTATTCGAGGCGACGGATGCTGTCGGACTTCGTGCCGCTCGACAAGCCGCAGACACCGGGTGAGCTCACCCGGCTGACGGGTGGACGCACGATCACCGACGAGGGGCTCGGCGCCACCAGGGCGCTTGCGACCTTCGAGCACGTGCTCGCCCCCGCGTGCCTCAGTACGAGTCATCCGCTCTACCTGTCGTTCATCCCGACCGCGCCCACCATGGCCGCGATCGCGTTCGATCTCGTCGTCTCGGCCTCCGGGCTCTATGGCGGCAGCTGGCTCGAGGGCGCGGGCGCCGTGCACGCCGAGAACGAGGTGCTCGCCTTCCTCGCCCGCGAGTTCGGTCTGCCTGACACCGCTGGCGGCGTCTTCGTGCAGGGCGGCACGATCGGCAACCTGTCGGCTCTCGTGGCCGCACGAGAGGCCACTAAGGCTCGACTGATCGCTGCGGGCAAGGAGCTCCCGACGCGCTGGAAGATCGTGTGCAGCACCGAGGCGCATTCTTCGAACAAGTCGGCCGCCAAGGTGATGGATGCCGACGTGCTGCTAATCCCGGCCGGCGCCGACGGCAGGCTGCATCCCGAGGGGGTGCGTGCGGCCCTCGCCGAGCACGGTGACGAGGTGTGCGCCGTCGTCGCGACCGGGGGATCAACGAACTTCGGGATCGTCGACGATATCGCCGGCATCGCCGCCCTGAAGGACGAGTTCGACTTCTGGCTGCACATCGACGGCGCCTACGGGCTCACCGCGATGCTGGCGCCCGAGGCCCGGCACATCTTCGCGGGCGTCGAACGCGCCGACTCGATGATCGTCGACCCGCACAAGTGGCTGTTCGCCCCATTCGACTGCTGCGCACTGCTGTACCGCGATCCCGAGAGCGGTCGCCGCGCCCACACGCAGCACGCCGAGTACCTCGACACGCTGACGGATGCCGACGACTTCAACCCCTCGGACTACTCGATCCAGCTCACCCGGCGTCCCCGCGGCCTGCCGTTGTGGTTCTCGCTCGCGACCTATGGCGTCACGGCCTACCGCGAGGCGGTGAGCGCGACGCTCGCGCTCACGCAGCGCATCGCCGAGGAGATCGCCCGACGCCCCGAGCTGACGCTGGTGCGCGACCCGCAGCTGTCGGTCGTGGTGTTCGAGCGCAACGGTTGGGACCGCGCCGACTACGATCGCTGGTCGGATCAACTGCTCGACACGCAGCACGCCTTCGTGGTGCCGAGTTCGCACGCGGGCCGCCCCAACACCCGATTCGCGATCCTCAACCCGCTCACGACCTTCGACGATCTGGTGGGCATCCTCGACACCATGAAGTGACGCGCGCGGCATCCGTCCGCCTGCACCCGTTCCGCACCGTTCCGATCCGGGGGACGACACGCCACATCGGGGGACGAAACACGACTTTCGTCCCCCGATCTGGCGTGTCGTCCCTCGAACTGCAAGGGCCGGAAGCCGGAAGACGGAGGTCGTCAGTGCGTGGTGTGCGCGTTCAGGAAGTCGATCGTCTTCTGCAGCGCGGTCCGTGCATCGGGAGTGTCGAGGTGGAACTGGTACTCGTGCGGGAGCGACGGCTCGTGGGGAGCGGGCCAGAAGAGCGTCGTGACCTCGACGCCGAGCTCGTCGAGGCGCTTCGCCATCGGGATGGACTGCAGCCAGGTCAGCCCGTCGCCGTTGCCGCCGGAGATGTAGGTGGTCGGGAAGTCGGCGGTGACCCAGTCGATCGTCGACATCGTGGCTCCGGTCGAGCCTTCGGCCCAGTCCTTCGTGCCGGCGTACGCCCACATCGATGACTTGAAGCCCCAGCCGACGAGGCCTGTGAGCTCGGCGAGCGCCGAGAGGTCGTAGACGCCGCAGTTGAGCACCGTCGCGACGACCTGATCCGCCGTGAGCGCGGGGGTCATGTCCATGATCTCGGCATACTCGGGGTTCGTGATCAGCGTCGCCATCTGGCTGGCCAGCTGCCCGCCTGCGGAGTCCCCGGCGAGCACGATCTGCGTCGGGTCGACTCCGAGCTCGTCCGCGTGCTCGTCGATGTAGGCGAGGGCGTCGTTGAGCTGGTGCACTGCGAGGGGATAGACGCCCTCGGGGCCGATCGTGTAGTTCACCGCGATCGTCGTGTACCCCTCGGCGGCGAGGATGCGCATGTACGGGTCGACGTTCTCCTTGGAGCCTGAGATCCAGGCGCCGCCGTGGATCCACACGATCGTCGGCAGCGGGCCCGTGGCGGATGCCGGGGAGAAGACGTCCATCGTGGTGTCGACGCCGTGGTCCGAGTAGGCGACGTCGAGCGTCTCGGTGAGCTTCGTGTCGGGGACGTGCTTGTCCATCTCGGCGGCGGTGTCGTCCCCGCCCTTCGAGAACACCGAGCGGATCACCATGGCCGAGGGCCACGGTGTGATCGATCCGATGATCGCGACGACGGCGACGACCGCGACGATGATGCCGAGCGCGATCCTCGTGCGCCGCCATCGGCGTCGCTTCTTCGGGTGGACGACGTCGTCGGTGCGCTCTTCTGCGGCGTGCGTGCTCATGGAACCCCTCCCACCGACAGTGTGGCAGTATTCCGGTTCGTGTGGCGAGGGGCGGATCTAGAGTGTGGCGAGGACGCTCGCGGTGTCGGCGATCGTGATCTGCGGCGGGTACAGGCCCATGACGTGGAGCGCGGCCGCATGGTTCTCCGCCGTCGACCCCGCACAGGCGTCGGCCGCGATCGTGACGTGCGCACCGGCATCCGCTGCCGCCAGTGCGGTCGACAGCACGCAGCAGTCGGTCGACACTCCCGCAAGAACGACGTGCGCCCCGTGCCCCACGATCGCCTCGATCTCTGTACCCCACTTGCCGAAGGTCGGAAGATCGAGCGTCGGATGCGGAGTCAGGTGCGCGGCATCGGGGACGAGGTCGTACAGCGGATCCGTCGCCGGTCGATCAGCGAACGGCCATGCCGCGAAGTAGTCGCCCCACGAGGTCGATCGATCGGCTGTCGGCATCCATCTCGTCACGATCACGCGCTCGCCGAAGGCGTCGGCCAGCTCGCTGATGCGCGGCATCGCCGCCGCGAAGAACGGCGATCCCCAGGCCGATTCGGGGGAGGCGAAGATGTTCTGCGGGTCGATGATGACCAGCCACTGCGTCACGCCTGCTCCTGCCGCCGGATCGTTCCCGCCCGTCCGAACCACGTCACGAGAAACGACAGCACGAGGGCGAACAGCACGCCGAGGTTCGCGTAGCCCCAGTCGTCGCGCCAGCCGAACAGATCGAGGAAATAGCCCTGCCAGTCATTCCAGGGGGTGCCGGGGATCTGATTCATCACGAAGCCCCAGCCGATCGCCGTCGCGACGAGCATGGTGCCGATCGACAGCCCGTCGATCGCGCCGTAACGTCCGCGCGAGTCGAACAGGGCCGCCTCGTCGTAGTCGGCGCGGCGGCGGAGGATGTCGGCGATCAGGATGCCCGCCCACGACGCCATCGGCACGCCCAGCGTGATGAGGAACGACTGGAACGGCCCGATGAAGCTCGTCGCGAAGAACACCACGAAGATCGTTCCGGTCGTGAGGATGACACCGTCGACCGCGGCCGCGGCAGGGCGGGGGATGCGGATGCCGAGGCTCAGCAGCGTGAGGCCGGAGGAGTAGATGCCGAGCACCGCGCCGGACACGAGCGTGAGGATCGCGACGATCAGGAACGGGAACAGCAGCCACGGCGGCAGCAGGGTCGCGAGGGCGCCGATCGGGTCGCCGCCGACGGCTGCCGACAGCTCGTCGTCGGATCCCGCGAGCAGGAGACCGAAGAAGACGAGGATGACGGGGGCGACCGACCCGCCGATCGTGTTCCAGGCGATGATCTGCCCGTCGGATGCCGTGCGCTTCTGATACCGCGACCAGTCGGCGGCGATGTTGATCCAGCCCAGCCCGAAGCCGGTCATCACCATGACCAGCGCTCCCACGGTCTGCGCGAAGGTGCCGTCGGGGCGGGAGAACGCGACGTCCCACTGGATGTGACGGAAGGTGAAGATCAGGAACAGCACCGTCATCGCACCGGTGAGCCAGGTAAGCACCGACTGCAGCTTCATGATCGTGTGGTATCCGAGCACCGAGGCGCCCACGATCAGTGCGGCGACCGCGATCGTCGCGATGATCTTCACGGCCGTGTCGTCGTTCCCACTCACCCATCCGAGCGTGCGCAGGATCGTTCCCGTGGCGAGCACGGCCGTGATCGCCAGCGACGTCTCCCAGCCGATCGAGGTCAGCCACGACACGATGCCCGGAAGCTTCTGCCCCTGCACCCCGAAAGCCGCGCGCGACAGCACCATAGTGGGGGCAGATCCGCGCTTGCCGGCGATCGCGATCAGCCCGCACAGGAAGAACGACACGACGATGCCGATCACCGAGACGAGGGTCGCCTGCCACAGGGAGACGCCGAAGCCGAGGATGAACGAGCCGTACGACATGCCGAACACCGACACGTTCGCGGCGAACCACGGCCAGAACAGATCGCGGGGCTTCGCGCCCCGGTCGGACTCGGGGATGATCTCGATGCCGGCGCGCTCGATCAGCGCACTCCTGTTGTCGCTCATGTGCACATCCTGGCACCGCAAGCGCCGGTGGGGAATCGGTCGGCATCGCGTCGCCCGCTCTGCCACCACATCGTCGACGCGCCACCATGTTCTTCACGCCGATTCGGCGGTGGCGCGTCGACGATGTGGTGGCGGGCGGTCCTCGGAGGCTCAGCCAGCGAAGAACGCTCCGGCGACGCGCGTCAGATCGTGCAGGTCGGAGACGCCGGCCAGTTCGCGGGCGGAGTGCATCGAGAGGATCGGGATGCCGACATCGACGGTGCGGATGCCGAGACGCGTCGCGGTGATCGGACCGATCGTCGACCCGCACGGCACGTTGTTGTTCGACACGAATTCCTGGGGGCGCACACCCGCACTCTCGCACCAGGCCCGCCAGGCGGCGGAGCCGACGGCATCCGTCGCGTAGCGCTGATTCGCGTTGAGCTTGAGGATGGGCCCCGAGCCGAGCACCGGGTGCACGACGGGGTCGTGCTTGCCGACGTAGTTCGGGTGCACGGAGTGACCCACGTCGCTCGACAGGCACCACGACGACGAGTAGGCGCGCCGGCGCGCCGAGGAGTCCGCGCCGAGCCCGGCGTACACGCGCTCGAGCACATCTTCGAGGAAGGGGCCGCCGGCTCCCGAGCGGGAACCGGAGCCGAGCTCCTCGTGATCGAAGGCCGCGAGCACGGCGATCGGGCCCGCGTCCGTGGAGTGCGAAGAGAGGGCGACCACGCCCGCGTGCACGGAGGCGAGGTCGTCGAGGCGGCCCGATGCGAAGAAGGCGCTGTCCTTGCCGAACACCGCGCCCCGTGCGGAGTCGGCGATGACGACGTCGTACCCGCGGATGTCGGATGCCGAGACCCCGGCGGACGCGGCGAGCTCCGCGAGGATGTCGTTCTGCGTCGGATCTCCCAGGCCCCACACGGGCTGGGTCTGGAACTGCTTGTCGAGTGCGAGACCGGTGTTCGCCTCGCGATCGAGGTGCACGGCCAGCTGCGGCAGACGCAGCAGAGCGCCCGTGTCGGCCAGCACCACCCGGCCGTCGGCGAGGGCGAGGCGCCCGGCCAGGCGAAGCTCCCGATCGAGCCAGGAGTTCAGCAGCGGGCCGCCGTAGACCTCGACGGCCGCCTGCAGCCAGCCGGCCGACCCGGTCGTCGGCTGGGGCTTGAGCTTGAAGCCGGGGGAGTCGGTGTGCGCGCCGAGGATGTGAACGGGCGTCGTGGCGACGGCATCCGAAGGAACCGTCCAGGCGATGGCGGCGCCGTCGCGCACCACGACGTAGCGGCCTCCCGGCTGCACCGACCAGGCGTCCTCTTCGCGAAGCCGGGCGAAACCCGCCGACTCGAGCCGGCGGGCCACCTCCTCGGCTGCGTGGTAGCTGGACGGAGATGCGGCGACGAAGTCGGCGAGATCCTCGGCGTGGGCGAGGGCGTGCGTGGAGACGGGCATGGCGACCTTCCTGCGGGCGGGCACCTTCGATCGTAATCGGGTCTCGATCCCGCATCGGAGCACGGGACGAGTATGGCTCTGCGCTGACGACTCCGTTAGTGTCGGATGCGGAGAGGTGCATCGCCCGGGCGATGCGGGGAGCCTCTGGGGAGAAATTAGGGGACGGCTGTGTTTTCACACGCTCACGCGCGCCTTCGGCGCACCATCGCGGCGGTCACGTCGACTCTGCTGCTCACGGCGGGACTCACGGTCGTGACCGAGGCAATCGCGCCGACGTCGGCGTCGGCGGCGCAGAACCCGACGCAGTGCCAGGGCACGGTCTCGCTGACCAACGGCTCGTTCGAATCGCCGGCGATCGGCAACGCGACCTACCGACTGATACCCGAGGCTCAGGTCCCCGGGTGGCTCACGAACGACAGCGCGAACCAGATCGAGGTCTGGTCGAGCGGATTCCAGGGCGTGTCCGCGGCGCAGGGGCGGCAGTTCGCCGAACTCAACGCGAACAGCGCCAGCATGCTCTACCAGGACGTCGCGACGACACCGGGCCAGACGCTGGCCTGGTCGCTCAAGCACCGCGCGCGCCAGGGCACCGACGTCATGAGGGTCGTGATCGGCGTCCCGGGGGGAACGCTCGTGCAGAGCGGGCCCAATCTCTCCGACACCACGGCCGCGTGGGGAGCGCACTCGGGCACCTACACCGTGCCGGCGGGCCAGACCGTGACGCGCTTCGGGTTCGAGGCGGTCAGCGCGGGTTCGGGCAACGCCTCGGTCGGCAACTTCCTCGACGACATCACATTCGGCACCGGCCCGTGCCTCGTGACCACCAAGAGCGTGACGAACCTCACGCGGGGCGGGTCCACGGCCGAGGTCGGCGACGTCCTCCGATACACGGTCACCACCGTCAACAACGGCGGAAACCCGGCGACGCAGGCCGTCTCGACCGACCAGCTGGCCGCCGGGATCGACTTCGTCCCCGGATCGGTCAAGATCACCGCCGGCGCCGGCGCCGGGGCCTTGACGGATGCGTCCGGCGACGACCGCGGCGAGTACGCCGCCGGGTCCCGAACGGTGCGAGTGCGCCTCGGCGACAACGGCAGCGCCACCGTCGGCGGATCGATCGGCGTGGGAGCGAGCACGAGCTACACGTTCGACGCGAAGGTCGCGGTGTCTGCTGCGGCCACCACGGTCCTCAACGAGGCGAACGTCGCCTTCCACGACGGAGTGGTGAACCAGAACCGCACCTCGACCAGCAATGAGGTGCAGACGCCCGTCAATGCGGCGGCCGATCTCGCGATCGCCAAGACGCTCGACACCTCGCCGCTCGTGGCCGGCGAGCCGGCGACCTTCACGATCACCGTCACCAACAACGGCCCGCAGACGGCCACCGGCGTGTCGGTGACGGATGCCGTGCCCGCCGGGTTCGCGGTGACCCAGGTCACTCCCGCGCAGGGCACGTGCACGATCGGTGCGAGCATCAGCTGCACGCTCGGGTCCCTCGCGGTCAACGCGAGCAGCACCATCACCGTCACGGGAACCGTCTCGGCGTCGATGAGCCCCGGCGCAGCGCTCACGAACACGGCGTCCGTGTCGGGGACCCTCACCGATCCGAACCTTTCGAACAACACGGCTTCCGCATCCGGAACCCTCACGGCCGAGGCCGACGTCTCGATCGTCAAGACCTACGCGCCGGCGGCGCCCGTAGCAGGGCAGAACGTGACCTACACGCTCGCCGTGCACAACGACGGCCCGTCCGAGGCTCGCGACCTGCGCGTGACCGATCCGCTCGACCCCGCGACCACCTTCGTCAGCGTGAGCCCTCAGCAGGGCTCCTGTTCGATGACGGGGCAGACCCTGGGCTGCCTCGTCGGCACTCTCGCCCCCGGCGCGACCACGACGATCACCGTCACCGTGGCGCTCGCCTCCGGAGCGAGCGCCGTCGTGCAGAACTCGGCGAGCGTCACCAGCAGCACGCCCGACCCCGACCCGTCGAACAACGTCGACTCCACCAGCTTCAACCCGACGATCATCGCCGACCTCGCCGTGACCAAGACGGCATCGGCCGCGCAGGTCGCCGCCGGCGGCACCGTCACGTACACCATGGTGGTGACGAACAACGGAAGCTCGGATGCGGTCAACGCCGTTCTCAGCGACACGCTTCCGACGGGACTGACCGTCATCAACGCGACGGCGACCTCCGGCAGCTGCACGACGACGTCGGGTGGCGTCGAGTGCACATGGCCGACACTCGCCGAAGGTGCGTCGAGCACGGTCACCGTGCAGGCTCTGGTCGCGGCTGACGCCCCGGCCGGCACGCTCACGAACACGGCATCCGTGGCCTCGCCCGCCCAGGACTCGACCCCCGAGAACAACTCCGATTCGGCCGACGTCGAGGTCGTGCAGAGCGCCGACATCAGCGTGGTCAAGACCGCCGACGCCTCGGCCGTGCCCGGTGGCGGATTCGGTTACACCCTGACCTTCTCGAACGGCGGCCCTTCGGTCGCGCGCGGGGTCGTCGCGAGCGACACCCTTCCGGCCGGATTCGTGATCGGCGCGACGCCCGCGGGCTGTGTGCTCTCCGGCAGCACCCTCACGTGCGCGGTCGGAGACCTGACCGTGGGCCAGGTCGTGCAGATCCGCATCGAGGGCGCACTCGCCGAGAGCGCGACCGGGACCCTCAGCAACACGGCGACGGTCACATCGCCGACGCCCGATCCCGACCCCTCCGACAACACGTCGACCGTCGACAAGCCGCTGACCCCGAGCGCCGACGTCGTGGTCACGAAGACCACGAGCACCCCGAGCGTTCCGCTCGAGGGCGAGGCGAGCTTCGTCGTCACCGTGCGCAACGACGGTCCGTCCACGGCAGCCGGTGTCGTCGTCGACGAGGCGGCAGCGCCCGGCCTCATCATCGTGAACGCCACGCCGTCGGTCGGCACCTGGTCGGCCGCCGACGCCCGCTGGACCGTGGGCACGCTGCTCCCCGGAGAGTCGGCGACGCTCACAGTGACAGCGCGCGTGGTGGCGACGGGGGCAGTGACGAACACCGCCACCGGCACGTCGCAGACGCCCGATCCCGATCCCTCGAACAACACGGGTACATCGACGATCGACGGCACGCCCTCTGCCGACCTGTCGATCGTGAAGACGGCATCCGTGAACCCGGCGCAGTTGAACGCGCCGATCACCTACACGATCGTCGTTACGAACAACGGGCCGAGCGCGGCATCCGCCGTCTCGGTCACCGATCCGCTCCCGGCGGCGCTGCTGAATCCGACGACGCCCACCTCCGGGTGCACGATCACCACGGCTCAGCTCGACTGCACGGTCGGAACCCTCGCCGTCGGCGCCACGTTCACGGCGACCGTGACCGGCACCGTCGACCCGGCCACGCCCGACGCACAGCTGTCGAACACCGCGACGGTGACCTCGACGACGCCCGATCCCGATCCGTCCGACAACAGCTCGACCAGCACGGTCCCGGTCGCCGGAACCCCGCGGATCGAGCTCGAGAAGGCGGTGGCCGCTCCGGTCGACGCGAACGGCAACGGCAGGATCGACCAGGGCGACACCGTCGCGTACACGTTCACCGTGCGCAACACGGGAGACGCCACGTTCACGAGCACGCAGATCACCGACTCGAAGCTCGGCGGCGCCGTCACCTGTGCGGCGCTCGGCGCACCGCTCGCGCCCGGAGCCGAGGTCACCTGTGCGCCGGTGACCTACACGCTCACTCAGCAGGACATCGACAACGGCACCGTGCACAACGAGGCGACCGTCACAGGACAGTCCGCTCGAGGCACCGCGACCGACGATGCGGAGGCGAACGTGATCGTCCCGAGCGTGAACAGCGTCAGCCTCACCAAGACCCCGAGCACGGTCGTCGACATCAACAGCGACAACCAGGTGAACGCGGGCGACACGATCCAGTACACCTTCACGCTCACCAACACCGGGACGACGACGTTGCACAACGGACAGATCGACGACCCGATGCTCGGGGGAGCAGTCACCTGCGACGCGCTCGAGGGCGCAGTGCTGGCGCCGGGACAGTCCGTGACATGCGACCCGGTGGCGTACACGCTCACGCAGGACGACATCGACAACGGGGTGGTGCGCAACACGGCCTCGACAATCGCTCAGGGACCCGACAACCGCTTCGTCGAGGACACCGCGTCCGCGTCGGCGGACATCGATCAGACGGCCGGCATCGAGCTGACCAAGAAGGCCGGTCAGGTCACCGATGCGAACGACGACGGCTTCGTCGGCGCCGGCGACACGATCGACTACTCGTTCACGGTGCAGAACTCCGGTAACACGACCCTGACTGATGTCGCCGTGACCGATCCGCTCCTCGGGACCGGTGCCCTGTGCACGATCGCTGAGCTCCTGCCGGGTGCGAGCGCCGATTGCGGCCCCTTCACCTACGCGTTGACCCAGGCGGACATCGAGGCGGAGCGTCGCCCGAACACCGCGACCGCGACCGGCGACAGCCCGATCGGCGAGGTCGGCGACGAGGGTTCGGCCGAGGTGATGTTCGCCGGCACGACGGCGATCGCACTGACCAAGACCCCCGGTTCCATCGACCCGGGTGCCGACGGCATGGTCGGCGCGGGCGACACCGTGCCCTACACGTTCACGGTCAGGAACACCGGAACCACGGCCCTGCGGAACATCGTGCTGACGGACCCGCTGCTGGGCGGAGAGCTCGACTGCCCCGCTCTGGACGGGCTCGAGCTGATGCCCGGTCGGGACGCCACCTGCGGCCCGATCGACTACGCGCTGACGCAGGCGGATGTCGACGCCGGAACCGTGCACAACACGGCGAGCGTCGAGGGCGAGTCATGGAGAGAGGCAGCCGAGGCCACGGATGAGGCGGACGTCGCGGTGATCGGCACGGACGCGCTCTCCCTACTGAAGTCGGCGGCGGCCATCGTGGACGCGAACGGCACCGGACGCACGGACGCCGGCGACACGATCGCCTACACGTTCACCGTCAGGAACACCGGAACCACGACGCTCACGGGCGTCTCGGTCTCCGATCCTCGGCTGACCGGCGACATCGTGTGCGACACGACCGAGCTCGCGCCCGGCGCCTCCACGGTGTGCGCGGGCGAGCCCGCTGTGCTCACGCAGGCCGAGGTCGACGCCGGCGAGATCATCAACACCGCCACCGCGACGGGCACCGGAACCGGCGAGGAGCCGCCCACGATCGAAGACACCGTGGTGACGCCGATCGAGGCGCAGCCGGCCATCGCGCTCACCAAGACGGGTGGCGACTACGCCGACGCCGACGGCGACGGCAGGATCAACGCGGGCGACACGGTGAAGTTCCGCTTCACGGTGACCAACACGGGCTCCCGTACGCTCACCGGCATCGTGATCACGGACCCCATGCTCGGCGGCGCGATCGACTGCGACATCGCAGACCTCGCTCCTGGCGCGGCGGCCGACTGCGGACCCGTGACGTATGCGCTCACCGCGGCGGACGTCGCCGCGGGCAAGGTCGTCAACGTCGCGACCGTGAGCGGCGCCGCAGGCGCGGTCACCGTGACGGCAGCGGCGACGGCATCCGTCGACTTGCAGGTCCTCGCGACCACAGGTGGCGTTGTCACCGGGCTGGGCTGGGCGCTCGCTCTGCTCGCGATCGGCGCGCTGGTGCTGCTCGTCGCGAGGGTCCGCCGCCGGGAAGCCGCGATCTGATCCGCCTCCGGTCGTGAGACCCGCCGTTCGCCGTGAGAGCCACGCGCGGACGGCGGGTCTCGTGGCAGGACCGGAATCCCGCGACGGAAGCAGGGACATCGAGGGAGCGCATCCCGGTGCCACGGGTGACGGGCGCGACGTGGATGCCGTCCTCGATGCGCTGGCCGGCTTCCCTCGCATCGCTGCCGGAGACCCCGCGGTTCTGCCGGACGCCGCCGCGGAGTTCGCCGGCGACGCCGAGGGGTGGTGCCGGCTCGAGGCCGAGGGCGTGATCGGTGAGCTGCCCGAATGGGTGCAGGGAGCATACGACCGCATCCTCGCGGCGGCGGATCGTGTCGCGGAGGCCACGGCGGGGGAGCACCTTCAGCACCTGGACTGCCGCGCCGACAACGTGATCCTCGACCGTGACGGCGCCGCCTGGATCATCGACTGGCCGTGGGCAGGCATCGGTGCGCGCTGGACCGACGGCGCCTGCTACCTCTTCGATGTGCGCATGCGCGGTGAGGCCATCGACGTCGAGGAGGTGCTGGGGCGGCATCCGCTCTTCGATGGCGTGGCGGATGCCGACATCGACTCGCTGATCGCGGCCCTGACGGGCGGGTACATGTTCAAGTCGCGTCTGCCGGCGCCTCCCGGCATGCCGACGCTGCGCGAGTTCCAGCGGCAGGAGGCTCTGACCGGGATCGCGTGGCTGCAGGAGCGCTGGGCCTGACTCCGAACGCCGCGCCGTGGACGACTCAGCGGAAGTCGACGAGGCCCGCGTGGGCGGCGGTGACCAGGATCTGCACGCGGTCGCGCACCTGCCATTTCGACATGATTCGACCGAGGTGCGCTTTGACGGTGCCCTCGGAGACGATGAGGGACTGCGCGATCTCGGCGTTGGACATGCCTTGGGCGAGGCGTTCCAGCACCTCCGACTCGCGATCGGTGAGCACCTCGAGCTCGGCGCCGCCGCCGGCGGGCTCGGTGCTGCGGACATGCTTGACCAGCAGCGAGGCGATGCGAGGCGACAACGAGCTCGCGCCGCTGTGCACCTCGCGCACGCCGGTGACGATGCTCTCGGCGCTCGAGTCCTTGAGGAGGTAGCCGGAGGCGCCAGCGCTCAGCATCGGCAGCACCGTGTCGCTGCCGTCGAGCGTCGTGACCGCGAGAACCCGCACCTCGGGCCAGCGCTCGGCGATCGCCGCGGTGGCCTCGATGCCGTTCATGCCCGGCATCTGCACGTCCATCATGACGACGTCGGGGCGGTCGTGCTCGATGAAGTCGATCGCCTCATATCCGTCCTCGGCCTGACCGATCACCGTGATCTCCGGATCGCGGGCGACGAAGTGCGAGAGGGCTGAGCGCACGAGAGGGTCATCATCGACGATGAGCACACGGATTTCGGGCATGAACGAAGCCTAACGGCGTTGGGCGACAGGTCCCGGGCATCTCTAGACCTTTGGCCAACAAGGTCTGGACAAGAGACAGATGTGCCCCGAGCAGCCAGCCGAGAAGATCAATAGGTACCTGGACAAACGACCTGATATTGGAGGTGAATCGCATGTCCGTTTGGGAGCAGCTCGCACGCGCATTTGGTCTTTACCGCTAATCTACCTGGCTAATAGGGGATACTGAAGAGATGCCGCTTGGTCTTTCGACCCGGGACGACCCCGGCATCCTCCGCCTCGGGCGCGGAGAGAAGCCCAGCGCCCTCGAACGCATCGCGCTTCTCGCGATCATCGTCATCCTCCTGGCCCTCGATGTCATCAGCGCCTTCACGACGCCTGATCTCGCCGTCGTCCCCAAAGTGTTCAGCATCGCGACGACGGCGGTCTTCGCCGCCTACCTGTGGTCGCCGACTGTCGCCACACTCCTGTTGGGAGTGGTGCTCGCGCTGTCGTTCGCCGCAGACACGGCCGTCGCGGCTCTGCTGGCCACCGCTGTGGCTGCAGGCCTCGTGCTGCGGCTGGGGCGATTCGCCCTGATCCTCACCTACGCCGCCGGTTTCCTCGTCGCCGTCGCCATCGCCGCCTTCGTCGAGGTCGACGGTCCCGTCAACGTCGGCACCTACCTCGTGATCGCCACCGTCTCCGGAGCGGTGGGCTTCACCCTGAGAATCGCGTTCGCGCGCGGCCGGAAGCTCGAGCACGAACTCGCCGAGAGCGCGGAGCAGGAGCGTCAGGCGGTTCTCGCCGAGCGGCGATGGATCGCCGGCGAACTGCATGACAGCATCGCGCACCACCTCACCGTCGTGGCTTTGCACGTGCAGATGCTCGACGAGCCCGCGGCCAGCACCGAATCGCAGGAGGCGATCAGGGTCGCAGCGCGCAAAGCCATGGCCGATCTGCGCTTCGTCATCGAACTCGCCGACGACGGACCGCGTTCGTCCGGCATGCCGACCGGAGACCTCGGCGAGGCGATCGACGAAGCCGAGGGCGAGATCGACGCAGCCGGGCACCCGGTCGTGATCGACGGCGACCCTCGTGATGAGCGGATACCGCGCGTCGCCGAGATCGTGTTCGCCCGCATCGTCCGCGAGTCGGCGACCAACATCCTCAAGCATGCCGGGCCCGGGCCCGTCGAGATCCACATGGAGATCGACGACGATGCCGCCACGCTCACGATCCGGAGTCCTCTGCCCGCCACGCCGCGGCGAGACCTCCCGTCCAGCGGCACAGGTCTCACGCGGATGGCCGAGCGCGTCATCGGCGCGAGCGGCGAGTTCAGCGCGGGCGTCGTCGAAGACGCCTGGCAGGTGCGTGCCAGGCTACCGATGTCCTGATCACGAGCGAAAACGAAGACTAGACGAAAGTCCATATATGTCTCGCCGTATGGCTCTACGTGATGTCCCCCCATCCCTCGTAGTCTGGGATCTCCCCAGAAAAGCGTCCCCAGCGCTGCGATCGCGAGCGCGATCTTCTTAGGCTTCTGAACCACTGCGCTCGCGATCGCGTTTCTGTGTTCAGGGCTGTGTCGTCGCCCACGTCGCTTCGCGGCCGCTTCCGGCTGCCGCACGTTGTGCCTCGCTGCGCACACGAATCCACGGCAGCGGACGCGCACTGCACGATGCGCAGCAGGAACCTCGGGTGAACGGAGGCTGAACTCTTCCGGGTCGGACGCGGTCGCGCCGCATTCCCTTGAGAGAGTCGTGGGTGATCCATCCCCACATCCTCGAAAGGACCGCGATGAAGCGCCGCGATCTCTCCGCCGCCACCGATGCCACCGCGCTGCGCGGCGTCCTCGCAGAGCGCGGACTGCGGCTCCTCGTCGCGACGGTCTGAGTGCGACGATGGGAACTCTGCTGGTCCGTCCGCCAGGGCACCGCCGCGATGTCGCTCTTCGCCCTGCCGCGACTGCGATGGTCTGGATCGGGGAGGGTCATCGTCACGAGATGATCGCGGTCCCTGGAGTCGCGCTCGGCGACCGCGACGTCCTCGTCGCGGTCGAGATGTCGACGATCTGCGACGCGGACGTCGACACGGTGCACGGGCGCCGCGCGACGCCCGTGCCGCTCGTGCTCGGCCACGAGAGCGTCGGGCGCGTGATCGCGATCGGCGATGCCGGTGCACTCGACGTCTCCGGCACTGCGCTGCGGATCGGGGACCGAGTGGTGTGGTCCGTCACGATCTCGTGCGGATCATGCGATCGATGCGCCGCAGGGCTCCCGCAGAAGTGCCGGACACTCGGCCGATACGGACACGATCGCATCGGCGGGCACGGCGACCTCACCGGCGCGTTCGGAAGTCACGTGCAGCTGCGATCGGGCACATCCATCGTGCGGGTGCCGGAGACCCTGCCCGCATCCGTCCTCGCACCCGCCGCGTGCGCGACCTCGACGGCCTGGGCGGCGCTCGCCCGGGCACGAGGCGACCTCGACGGCGCTGCGGTGCGGATCCATGGTGCCGGGCTCGTCGGCCTCTCCGCCGCGGCCATCGCGGCGGAGCTCGGAGCATCGGTCGAAGTGGTCGACCCGAATCCCGCCCGGCGGGCCCTCGCGGCCAGGTTCGGCGCCAGCAGTATCTCCCGCGATCCCGACATCGTCGTCGAGACATCGGGTTGCGCCGTGGCCGAAGCGATCGAGGGGGTGGCGGTCGGCGGCATGGTCGTGCTGGCAGGGAGCGCCCTCTCCGCCGAGCCTGTTCCGGTCCACCTCGAGAGCATCACTCGACGACTCGTCACGATCTGCGGTGTGGAAGGCTGCACCGGATCGGAGTTGGCCGAGGCGATCGCCTTCCTGTCGGGTCGGGGCCGTGCCTACCCCTTCGCCGAAGCGGTCGGCGAAGTGCGACCGCTGAGCGAGCTCGATGACGCGCTCGCTGCGGCATCCGCACCGGACGCTCCGCTGCGGATCGGACTTGTGCCGGGCTGAAGCCCCGCAGGTGCTCGAAGCGGGCCTGCAGGCCGCACCGCCTCCGCATGGAAGAGGAGCAGCCGCAGCGCGGCGTCCGACGCCTCGTCGATGACCTGCTCGGGTTCGCCCGTCAGGCTCAGCGCCCGGTGGCCGGTGCCGAGCGGAGTCGCCCAGCCGAGGTGAACCTCGCCAGGCGGGTGACCGCCCTCGGGACCCGGCCCGCCGACACCCGTCGTCGAGACGCAGACATCCGCATCGAAAAGAGCCAGCCCGCCCTCCGCGATCTGCTGCGCGCATGCGGCGGAGCAGGGATCCGTGCCCGGCGTCAGCCCGAGCAGCCGCTCCTTCACCTCGGTGAGATAGGCGACGATGCCGCCCGCGAACCACGAGGACGCATCCTCGCCCGCGCCCACGGTGGCGGCCAGCCGACCCGACGTGAGCGACTCGACCACGCAGACTCGCAGGCCCCGTTCCCGGGCGATCTCACTAAGGCGGCGCACCTCGTCCATCGCGGTGCTCAGCGGGAGATGCTCTCGACGGTCTTGCCCGTGGTCGCGGCAGAGAGCGAGAGGGCGATGTCCGCCTGGCTGACGATGCCCACGAGAAGACGATCCTGGATCACCGGCAGCCGCCGCACCTGGTGCTCCTGCATCAGGTCGAGCGCGACCCGCACGTCGTCATCGGCGGCGACGGTCACGGGCTTGCCCTGCGCCAGCGCGCCGGCTGCTGTCGTCTCCGGGTCCATCCCCATCGCGATGCCGCGCACCACGATGTCGCGGTCGGTGAGCATGCCCTTGAGCTTGCTGTCCTCGCCGCAGATCGGCAGGGCGCCGACATCGAGGTCGGCCATCACGGATGCGGCGATGCGGAGCGAATCGTTCACTCCGATGCAACGAGGGCTGGGCGTCATGATCTCGGCTGCGGTAGTCATCGGTCTTCCTTCTCGTGTCGTGTCAACGTTCCGTGTCGGCGACGATAGGCGCACCCGGAAGCCTCTGGAGGGGGATTGACAAACCGGAGGAGCGCCCGTCAAGCCCCTGGCGCGCCGTCACGAGCGCGATCAGGATGCCGGCATAGGGAAGGGAGGGCTTCGATGCCCGGAGAAGAGGAGACCGCGGGGATGCGGTGGATGTTCTGGAGCTGGATGACGATCATCGTCGCGGGGCTCGCCGCCATGATCCTCGTGCCGCTGAGCGGGAGGTGAGCATGCGCAGAGCGATCCGCGACAACGGACTGAGCCTGTTCTTCCTCGCGCTGTTCGTGCTGGCGCTGGTCGGGCAGTCCATCGCCGGCTTCTTCCGCAACAACTCCGAACTCGCAGACCACGGCATGGCCACGATCGGCTTCGGCGAGTTCGTGACGTCGTCGGGTTTCCTGGTCGACGTCGCAGAGAACTGGCAGTCCGAGTTCCTGCAGTTCTTCCTGTTCATCGCGGCGACGGTCTGGCTCGTGCAGCGCGGCTCGCCCGAGTCGAAGAAACCCGGGGACGGGGGGCCGGGAAGCGACGAGGATCAGCGGATCGGCGCGCACGCCCGCGGAGACTCCCCTCGCTGGGCGCGCATCGGCGGCTGGCGCACGGTCGTGTACGGCAACTCCCTGCTGATCGTGATGGGCGCCGTGTTCGTCCTCTCGTGGCTCGCACAGTCGCTCGGTGGCGTCGTCGTGATGAACGAGGAGAACTCGATGCATGGCGCGCCCGCGATCACCTGGCTCGACTACGTGGTCTCGGCGGACTTCTGGGACCGCACCCTGCAGAACTGGCAGTCGGAGTTCCTCGCGGTCGGGACGATGGTGGCGTTCTCGATCTACCTTCGCCAGCGCGGCTCAGCGGAGTCGAAGCCGGTGGGGGTGCCGCATCACGTGTCAGCTCTGGAATCCGACTGACGGGGTGCGTCCGTGCCTGTCGCGGTGGTCGCGGTCTCATCGGTGCCCGCCTCGGGGGGCACGCGCTCATCGCCTGCGTACTCGGGGCGAGGAGGCTGCACGGGCTGATCCGAGTACTCGCCGCCCAGCCGACCCCCGAACGGGCGACCGTGATCCGCGAACTCCTCGCGGGCGAAGACGAGGGTCCACGGGCCCGTCGTGAATCGCGCTCCCGTGCGCAGCGTCTCGGTGCGGTCGCCTCCGTGAGTCGCCGCGACACCGGCGCTCGCGTTCATCTCGCCCTCGCCGTGGAGTTCGAGGACGTACTCGTCGCGATCGTCGTGCGTGATGGTGGCGTGCACCGGATCGGTGTCGGCGAGCTGCAGTTCGTTGCCCGCGGCCGAGCCGATGCGCACGACGTCCGCGTCCAACGCGAACTCGGTGCGCTCGTCATCGCGCGTGATGCGCAGGCGCGGAGAACCCGCGCCTCGTTCGGCGTGCGTGGTCGTGGGGGTGTACCCCTCATCGGGGCGATCGTCGATGTGTCGTTCGTCCATGGAACGCGGCCTCCTCGTGTCGGAGTGCCGAGCTTAGAGGGGAACGGATGCCTGGCCGAGGGGGTTGACTTCAGTTCCCCCGAGTGGCCGTCGTCTCGTCGGCGAGCAGGTCGGCGGCTGCGATCATGATGCCGCCGGTCGAGTTCGCGGAGTCGGCCATCGCAGTGATCCGCTCCTGCTGCAGAGGCGGCGGCGTCGGCTCGTCGAACACGAAGCGCAAGGGGATCGAGGGATGCAGCCAGATCGTCGATCGACCGGCCCTCTCGCCGTCGGGATGGCGCCATGACAGCGTGAAGCTCTCGTTTCGACGCAGCTTCGCGGCGATGACCACCTTCAGATGGGCGAGCGCGAGGTCGTCGATCTGAACGGGTTCCTCGGAGTCGTCGTAATACAGCAGGCCCATACCGAATACGCTACGCATGGGGGGATGTTTTCGACAGTCCTCGTCGGACTGACACGCAAGCCAGAAGGAGCGCTCTCGATGGGCAAGTTCATCTACGAAGACGGAGTGAAGACGGAGATCGAGGACCGAGCGCTCACTCATCTTCAGCTCGTGATCACGGCCAAGCTGCGCCGCGGCGAACCGTTCCCGTTCAGCTGGCGCGAGGACGCCAGCGTCGGCGGCGGACGCACGACCGTGTGGATCCAGCCGGGCAGTGCCCTGGTCTTCAAGTACTTCGGCAGCCGCCAGCCCGCCATCAACCGCGCCTGGATCGAAGCCCTCGCGTTCACGGCGAACGCGCCCAGCGGGCTGTACCTCGTTCCGGAGCCCCCCGAGGCGGGCGAAACACCTGGCACGGGTGAGACGCCGGTGACGCCGCCGCTCTGAGCCGCATCCGATCATCGCACGGGGCTGTCAACCCCCGTGCCAACGGCGCCCATCCCCGAGAGCATCGGGGGTGGGCGCCGGCTTCTTCCTGGCGCCCGGGAAGGAGCGTTCAGTGACTGTCATCGGTTATCACGCCTCGCACGAACAGGTGCCGCCCGGACGGCTTCTGGCGGCCGTTCGCCTGGCCGAGACCGCGGGTTTCGACGCGGCGATGTGCTCGGACCATCTCGCTCCCTGGACACGCAACCAGGGAGAATCCGGCTATGCATGGTCGTGGCTCGGAGCCGCCCTCGCCACGACCCGCTTCCCGATCGGGCTGGTCACGGCGCCGGGGCAGAGATATCACCCCGTCGTGGCCGCGCAGGCCATCGCGACGGTCGCGGAGATGTTCCCCGGGCGGTTCTGGGCGGCGCTCGGCAGCGGGGAGGCGCTGAACGAGCACGTGACGGGAGATCCCTGGCCCGACAAGGATGCGAGGGATCGGAGGCTACGGGAGTGCGTCCGTGTCATCCGCAGTCTGCTGGACGGCGAGCGGGTCAGCGCCGACGCCGAGGTGCGCGTGCACGAGGCGAGGGTGTGGAGCCGTCCGTCGACTCCGCCTCCTCTTCTGGCCGCGGCTGTCAGCCCTCACACGGCGAGCAGCGCGGCCGCATGGGCCGACGGGGTCATCACGGTGGGGACGGACGCCGCGGCGAGCAGCGAGACCTTCCAGGCGTACCGCCGAGCCGGCGGCCCCGGGCGAACGGTCCTGCAGGTGCACATCAGCCTCGAGGACACCCTCGACGAGGCCATGGCGACCGCGCGGGAGCAGTGGTCGCATTCCACCGCGCCCGCCGAGCTCATGTGGGATGTAGAGCAGCCGGAGGAGTTCGAGGCGCTGGCCGACCCGACCGACGAGAACCTGCGACGATCGGTCATCATCACCGCCTCGACCCAGGAGCTCGCCGAACGGATCGCCGAGCTCGCGCGCGGCGTCGACGAGGTCTACCTGCACCACGTGGGTCGCGCGCAGTCTCCGTTCCTGCACCGGTGCGGGGCGGAGCTGCTGCCGGCCCTGCGGGGACTGCTGGGCACCGAGACGAGCCAGCGATGAGGCCGGCGGACACCAGCGATCTCTGGTGGCGCACCGCTGTGGTCTACTGCCTCGACATCGAGACCTACCAGGACTCCGACGGAGACGGTGTCGGAGACCTCGAAGGGCTCGCGAACCGGATCGACTATCTGGCGGATCTCGGCGTCACCTGCCTGTGGCTGATGCCGTTCCAGCCGACACGCGACCGTGACGACGGGTACGACATCACCGACTTCTACGGGGTCGATCCCCGGTTGGGCGATCTCGGGCACGTGGTCGAGCTGCTGCGGATCGCGCGTGGCCGCGGGCTGCGGGTGATCGTCGATCTCGTCGTGAACCACACATCCGACCGGCATCCGTGGTTCGTCGCTGCGCGACGCTCTCGCACCTCGCCCTACCGGGACTACTACGTGTGGCGGGACCGGCCGACACGCGGGTCGAAGAACCTCGTGTTCCCCGGCGAGGAGAACAGCGTGTGGGAGAAGGACGAGCGCAGCGGTCAGTACTACCTCCACAGCTTCTACCGGCACCAGCCCGACCTGAATCTCGCGAACCCCGCTGTGCGTGCCGAGATCGCGCGGATCGTCGGCTTCTGGCTGGAGCTCGGGGTCGACGGGTTCCGCATCGATGCTGTGCCGTTCCTCATCCAGCAGCCCGGCGGGCCCCAGACCGCTGACCCGCACGACTTCCTGCGAGAGCTGCACCGCTTCATCACCCGTCGTCGCGGCGACGCCGCATTGCTCGGAGAGGTGAATCTCCCGCACCAGCAGCAGCTGGAGTACTTCGGCGCGAAGGGCGCGGAGCTCGATCTGCAGTTCGACTTCGCGACCATGCAGGCGTGTTTCCTCGCCTTCGTGAGGCACGACGCCGGCCCGGTCGCGGCGGCGCTGCGCGCGCGACCGGAGATCGATGTGAGCCAGGGATGGGCGATGTTCCTCCGCAACCACGATGAGCTGACGCTCGATCAGCTGAGCGAGGAGGAGCGGCAGGAGGTGTTCGAGGAACTGGCGCCTGACGAGCGGCAACGCGTCTACGGGCGCGGGATCGTGCGCCGTCTCGCCCCGATGCTGCGCGGCGATCCTCGCCGACTGCGAATGGCGTACAGCCTGATGTTCGCGCTGCCGGGAACCCCCGCGCTCTTCTACGGGGAGGAGATCGGGATGGGCGAGGTGCCGGGTCTGGGCGACCGGATGGCGGTCCGCGCGCCCATGCAGTGGCTGCCCGACCGCACAGGCGGCTTCTCGATGGCGCCGGTCTCTCGGCAGCGGAGGGAACTGGCGAAGAGCGGCTACGGGCCGGAGCACGTGAACGTGCACGAGCAGCAGCGCGACCCCGACTCTCTGCTGTCCTTCCTGCGGATGCTCATCACCCGCTACCGCGAGGCTCCGGAGATCGCCTGGGGTTCGGTCGCCGTGCTCGACACGCAGGATCCCGCGGTTCTGGCCCACACGTTGAGCACCGAGGGAGTCGTCTTCCTCGCGCTGCACAACTTCGGCGACGAACCGCGGCGAGTCGTGCTCTCGGCGGGAGTCGTCGGCGGAAGCCCGCTCCACGAGCTGCTCTCGTCGAGCCCTGCGGTCGTTGCCGAGAACGGGCGGTTCGTGTTCGATCTGGAGGCCTACGGCTTCCGCTGGCTGAGAGCGGTGGATGCCGGATAGCAGTGGCGGGCACTGTGCCGTGTCAACCCCCTGGAACGGCTGAGGCGCAGATCACAGGCTGGAGACTCCGCAGACGACTGAGGAGGAGATTCGATGAGCGACGCCACCAACGACCCCCGCCACGCACACCGCGAGGAGGGATTCCCTCCGCAGCACCAGGACCAGCCGGGTCACACGGACGAGACCATCCCTCGGCCGGACCACGGTGAGAAGAGCTACGTGGGCCACGGGCGCCTCGAGGGCCGGCGAGCGCTCATCACGGGAGGCGACTCCGGCATCGGCCGGGCGGCGGCGATCGCCTTCGCCCGTGAGGGCGCGGACGTCGCGATCGTGCATCTGCCCGAGGAACAGGCGGATGCCGACGAGACGGTCGCCCTGATCCGAGAGGCCGGCCGCAATGGCGTGAGCCTCGCGGGAGACATCCGCGACGAGTCCTTCGCCGCGGACATCGTCTTCGAGACGCGGAAGGCGCTCGGAGGACTCGACGTCCTGGTTCTCAATGCCGGCTATCAGCATGACATCGACGGCATCGAGAACCTGCGCACCGAGCGGATGCGCCGGGTCTTCGACACCAACCTCGTCTCGCAGCTGTTCACGACGCGAGCGGCGCTGCCCGATCTGGAGCCGGGTGCGAGCATCATCGTGACCGCATCCATCCAGGCCTTCCACCCCTCACCCGGTCTGCTCGACTACGCCATGACCAAGGCGGCTCAGGTGGCGTTCGTGAAGGCGCTCGCCGAGGAGGTCGGCCCGCGGGGCGTGCGGGTGAACGCCGTGGCCCCCGGGCCGATCTGGACGCCGCTGATCCCCGCGACAGGGTGGGATGCCGAGCGGCTGAAGTCCTTCGGGGCCGACACGCCGCTGGGCCGGGCGGGCCAGCCGGCCGAGCTCGCCGGTGCGTACGTGTATCTGGCCTCGGCCGAGTCGTCCTATGTCTCGGGTTCGGTGCTCGCCGTGACAGGGGGCAAGCCGCTCTGACCGCAGCGCGCCCCTAGGCTGGAGAGGTGCAGCCGCCGACGTCGTCCCGCCCCTTCGTGGGTGTAGCCCTCGTCGTCGGCTCGTGCCTCTCCCTGCCGTTCGGCGCCGCAGTCGCCGCGCAGCTCTTCCCCGTGCTGGGGCCCTGGGGCGTCACGTCTTTGCGGGTGGCGATCGCGGCCCTGCTGCTGCTCGTCATCGTGCGACCGCGACCGCGGCGATGGACCCGTCAGCAGTGGCTGGCGGCGGTGCTGTTCGGCATCTCGCTCGCCGCCATGAACGGATTCTTCTACGCCGCGATCGACCGCATCCCGCTCGGGCCCGCGGTGGCCATCGAGTTCCTCGGACCGCTCGTGCTCGCCGCCGTGCTGACGCGGCGGGTGGCGGATGCGATCTGGGTGGGAGTGGCTCTCCTCGGCATGGCTCTGCTGGGTGTGGACGGCATGATCGGCGCCGAGCCGCTCGATCCCCTCGGGCTGCTGTTCATCCTCGTCGCGGCCGGATTCTGGATCATGTACATCCGGATGAGCGCGCGCGTGGGTTCGCTCATTCCGGGGCACGGCGGCCTGTCCATCGGGCTGCTGGTCGCCGCGGTTCTTCTGCTTCCCGTCGGAGTACCGGCATCCGTCACAGTGGCCGGCGCGCCTGACTTGCTGCTGCTCGCCTCCATCACCGCCGTGCTGTCGTCCGTCATCCCGTACACGTTCGAACTCGCCGCGCTCCGACGACTGCCGCAACGGGTGTTCGGTGTGCTGCTGAGCCTGGAACCCGCCTTCGCGACGCTGGCGGGCTGGATGATCCTGGGACAGGACGCGACGGTGCTGCGGATGTTGGCGGTCGCCCTGGTGATCGCCGCGAGCGTGGGCACGACTCTCGGCGTGCGAAGGGACCGTCGCTCCGACGGCCCCTTCACCGCTCCGATCCCGTTGCCCGACTGAACCGGTCCGGTGCGGGCAGCAGCACGCGTCAGGCCGCGACCGGCACGGGCATCGGGTAGCGCCGGCGGAGCACGACGCGCTGCACGAGAGTCCACGCAACCGTGACCGTGAGGTAGAGCGCTGCGGCGAGCGGGACGAAGACCGCGAACACCGCCGTCAGGTAGTGCAGAGCACTCATCACGCGCAGCATCCCCGGCGACGACATCGGGGAGTCGTCGACGGGAGCGGGTCGGAACACCCGCCGCGTGATGTCGGCGACCACGATCATGATCACGATGAGCGCGCCCGTGACGAGCAGTGTGGCTCCCGAGAACGGCCCGGCCGTCAGCATGTGGACGAGGCTCGTGCCGAGCGGTGCGCCGAACAGGTCGTGCGTGAGCAGCTCGTTCGGATGCCCGGCGATCTCAGGGCGGATGAACAGCGTGTACAGGATGCCGACGACCGGCGCCTGCGCGAGCACCGGGAGCATCCCGGCGAAGGGCGAGGTGTTCTCGCGGCGATACAGGTCGAGCATCGCGGCCTGCAGCTTCTCGGGGTTCTTCTTGTGCTTCTGCTGCAGCGCGCGCAGCTGGGGCGCGAGCCGGGCTCTTGTCTGCTCGGCTTTCGCCTGCGAGATGCCCACCGGGATCAGCACGGCCCGCACGAGCAGAGTCACCAGCACGACGGCCAGGGCGGCGGATGCTGTGCTCAGGGGATCGAGGAGGTCGGAGAGGCCGGCGAGGCCGCGGTAGGCGGCGTCGAGCAGCCAGGTCAGGGGAGGGAAGGCGAAGATGTCCACAGCGTTGTCCTTTTCATGAGTCGGGAGGGTCGGCGAAGACCGCGCACTCCCGATCAGGGACTACGCGGGTACGGCGACTCCCGGCGCACGAGGACGCGGGTGGCCCGCGGCATCCGGATCGCTCTGGTCGAGCCGGGTTCCGGCGCTGATGGCGCGATGCGGATGCGGTCTGCCCGCGGTCCGCAGCGGCAGCAGCGTGAGCGTCACGGCGATCGTGAGAACGGTGACGGCGACGAGGGCGATCGCGAGCCCGAGGGCGGCGGCATCGGGGATCTGGACGAGTCCGAGCGCGGCCGCGACGAAGCCCAGCATCTCGCCGAACCACTCGCTCATGCGCGCACCCCTTTCGGAAGCGACGCTATCACCCCCGTCATCGTCGATCCTTCCCGTGCGCTGCAGGCGTAACGTCGGATCCATGAGCTTCTTCGACCTCGAGCATCCGATCGTCCTCGGCCCCTTCGGCGGGATGTCGTCCGTCGCTCTGACGGCGGCGGTGAGCGAAGCAGGAGGCCTCGGGTCGTACGGCCTGTACGGCTACGACGGTGACCGCATCCGCTCGACCATCGCCGCGATCCGGGCCGCGACCTCGAAGCCGTTCGCCGTGAACGTCTGGCTGCCCAGGGGCGACGAGGTCGCGCCGAACCCGCAGCACGCGGTCTTCGCCCAGGCGCTCGAGCCGTTCTACTCCGCGGTCGGAGTGGACGTACCCCCGCGACCGGAGCAGTACCTGCCGTCTCTCGATGAGCAGACCGAAGCGATTCTCGAGGCGGCACCGGCAGTGCTCAGCGTCGTGTTCGGTGTGCCCTCGGAGTCGTTGGTGGAGGAGGCGCACGGCCGCGGCATCCGCGTCGTGGGTACCGCGACCACGGTCGCCGAGGCCGTCGCGCTGTCGAATGCCGGCGTCGACGCGATCGTCGCGACCGGCGCCGAGGCGGGAGGCCATCGTGTGTCGTTCCTGAAGCCGGCCGAGGACTCGCTGGTCGGTCTGTTCGCCCTGCTGCCCCAGGCCGTGGACGCCGTGGACGTTCCGGTGATCGCGGCGGGCGGCATCTCGGATCGGCGCGGTGTGGCCGCAGCGTTCGCTCTGGGGGCCGCCGGAGTGCAGGTGGGCACGGCGTTCCTCGCGACGGCGGAATCGGCCGCTTCGGAAGGGCACCGAGCCGCGATCGGCTCGACCGCGGCTGATGAGACGGTGCTGACGACGGCCATGAGCGGACGCCTCGCGAGAGGAGCCCGCAACCGCGCCGTGCGAGCGATCGAGGCGAGCGGCACGATCGCGCCCTTCCCGATGCAGAACTGGCTCACCGGCCGCTTCCGTGCTGCGGCCGGCGAGCAGAATCTCGGCGAGCTGCAGTCGCTGTGGATGGGGCAGGCCGCACCCCTCGCACGGTACGCATCAGCGCGAGAGGCCTTCGAAGAGCTGGTGGCCGGGGTTCCGGACGGGCGGTGATCCGCGCCGGCATCCGGGTGGGCTACAGGATGACGGTGGACTTCCCATGCACGATCACGCGGTCCTCGGCGTGCCACTGCACGGCGCGGGCGAGCACCAGGCGTTCGACGTCAGCCCCACGACGCTGCAGCTCGGCGGCGGACTCGGAATGCGTGACGCGCGTCACGTCCTGCTCGATGATCGGTCCCTCGTCGAGGTCGGCCGTCGCGTAGTGCGCGGTCGCGCCGATCAGCTTGACGCCGCGCTCCTTCGCGCGCGCATAGGGATTCGCCCCGATGAACGCCGGCAGGAAAGAGTGGTGGATGTTGATCACGGGTGCGCCGAGGCCGACGATGAAGTCGTCGGTGAGGATCTGCATGTACCTCGCGAGGACCACGAGATCGACATTGCCTCGAAGGAGCTCGAGCTGCCGCTGCTCCATGGCCTGCTTGTCGCCGGAGGGGATGTGCACGAACGGGACTCCGAAGGAACGGACGGCCTCGGCGAGATCCGGATGGTTCGACACGACCATCGTGATGTCGATGTCGAGCTGGCCGCGCTGCGTGCGCCACAGCAGCTCCATCAGGCAGTGGTCGTACTTCGACACGAAGATCGCGACCCGCTTGCGGCGGGCCGTGTCGTGCAGCGACCACTCCATGCCGAAGCGCTCGGCGACCTTCTCGAGATCGGCCTCGAGTGCGGGGCGGGCGGCCGACAGACCGGGCAGATGGATGACCGTGCGCTGGAAGAACCGGCCGCCCTCGGAGTCGGTGGAGTGCTGGTCGAGGGAGATGATGTTCGCCCCGTGCTCAGAGAGCACGCCGGCCACGGCGGCGACGATGCCTGGCTGGTCGTCGCAGGCGATGAGCAGACGGGCGGTATCAGGCTGAGACATGGGGGCTCCTCGAGGGTGTGCATCGATTCTGCCGTGGATGCCGGTGCCGGGCGAATCGGCTCCTAACCTGGAGTCGTGGACACTGCCGCACGACTTCTCGACGATGCCCGATCGGTGCTCGCCGGAGTTCCGAAAGAGGGGCTCGGCGAAGAGCGGAGCTCGCGGTGGCGCGGGCATCGCATCGTGCGCGTCGGCGAGGCCTGGCACCTCGGCGTGCTGCTGCTCACCGACACTCACGCGCTCGCCACGGCCGAGGTGCTGCGCGCCGCGGAGCCCGGGCGTCGGGGCTACACGGCCGAGTCGGCGCGCGACCGGGCCGAGCGTCGGGCGCTGGCCCTGCGCGGCGGCTTCCGCGAAGGGGAGATCGCACACGTCGGTTGGAGCGTGATCGACGTGGAGGCAGTGGATGCAGGTGGCTCTTCAGGGCCGCTCTCCATGATCGACGGAGTGCCCTCGGTGCGCTGGAGCGCGGCGGGCGGGTTCGTGCCCCTGGGCGGGTATCTGCGGGAGCGGGTGGAACTGCTCGGCTGATTCGGCGCCGGCCCCGCGCGTGCTCCGATCGTTGAGCGAGCGGAGCGAGGCGAGGCGTGCCTCTGTCTCCGGTCGTTGAGCGAGGAGCGCAGCGACGAGACGAAACGTCGTGAGGTTCACGGCAGGTTGGTGACCGATCCGGGGTCCCCCCAGGTGCCCGTTCCGGTCGCGTTTGGCGCCTCTTGCGGTCGGTTTCGGCGGCATGAACAGCGACCGGAGTGCGGTGTTGATATCGCTCGGCAGGGGCGTCGGGGAAAGGGTGGGAAAAGTTCTCTGATCAGGCTCATTCGGGGGTCAGAATGTCGGTGGCCCTGTTCATACTGGAGGTATGAACAGCACGGTTTCCGCTCTCGCCCGGGTCGCGACCGACCTGCGTGCGGTGCTGTCCGACGATGCCCTCGCGGGCCTGTCGGATGCGGAGCGGGCCGAGGCGTTGCGGGGTGCCGGTGAGGTGTCGCGGCTGGTCGATGCGGTCGTGGTGGAGGCGGTGGCGACGGCGGATGTGGAGTTCGGTCATCGGTTCGGATGCCGGGGCATGAACGAGCTGCTGCAGAGAGCGCTGCTGACCGATGCGCCGTCGGCGTCGAAGTTCGCGCGCGCGGCGGGCCTGGTGGCGCGGGACGTGAGCCTGGTGTCGGGGGAGCGGCTGCCCGCTCGATGGCCGGCGCTGCGTTCGGCGTTGCTCGATGGTGCGGTCGGGGTGGCGGGTCTGCTCGCGGCAACGAATCCGATCGAGTACGCGCATGACCGGGTCGGGGCGCAGGAGAGGCTCTGGGCGGACGAGGTCCTCGCCATGCATGCCCGCGGGATCCGGGACGCCGACGACGCCGGCGGTGATGCGGCCGCGGCAGGAGATGAGGATGCTGTGGGTGACGCAGACGCTGCAGGCGATGTGGGTGATGTGCGTGCATCGGACGATGGGGATACGCCCAGTGACGCGGACGCTGGCGCCGATCGGGATGCGGATGCGGAGATGGGGCATCGGGGTCCGCGCGCGACGGCGGATGATCTGCGGCACCTCGCGTCGACGCTGGCGATGATTCTGGATCCGGATGGGGCGGAGCCCACGGACCGCGACGCGCAGCAGGGGCGGTTTCTGAACCTCGGGCGGTTGCAGAAGGGCGCGCATCGCCTCGTCGGGAACATCACACCGGAGGTGGCGGCGCAGCTGCAGCAGATCTTCGACGCGTTCAACAACCCGAAAGTCGGCGGCGCTCCCGCCCCCGGCGTCGCGTTCACCGAGACCGCGGGAGACGACGAGGTCGACGAGTTCAATGTGGATCCGCGGAATGTGATCGATCCGCGCACGCCCGGCCAGAAGCGTCATGACGCTCTTGCGGCGGCGTTGGGGATCGCGGCGCGGCATGAGGAGATGCCGTCGCTGGGTGGCGCGGCGCCGACGCTGGTGGTGCATGTGGACGCGAAGGATCTTGCCGCGGGTACGGGGTGGGCGACGCTTCCGGGGAACGGGGCGCCGGTGCCGCTGTCGGTGGCCGCGCACACCGCGTGCTCCGGGGCGGTCCAGCGGGTGCTGTTCGACGAGGGCCGGATCGTCGGCATCACTACGACGGATCGGATCTTCAACGCGCATCAGCGGCGGGCGATCGTCGCTCGGGACCGGGAATGTCTCATCCCCGGATGCCACGTCCCCGCCTCATGGTGCGAAATCCACCACGTCACCGAACACGCCCGCGGCGGCCCCACGCACACCGACAACGGGGTCCCGTTGTGCTGGTGGCACCACAGGTCCCTCGATCATTCCGGGTGGGAGATCCGCATGAACGACGGCATCCCCCAGATCCGCGGTCCCGCCTGGTGGGACCCTGCTCAGCGATGGCGCACCCCACGACACTCCACCCCAGCGAAGCCGGCCCGGCGCACAGTGCTGCGTACCTGACCGCATGACTGACTGACGACGAACAGACGAAGGACGCGTTTCGTCTCGCTGCGCTCGCTCAACGACCGGCGTGACGATTTCGCGTTTCGTCTCGCTGCGCTCGCTCAACGACCGGTGTGAAGGTCTGGCGGTGCGTTTCGCTGCGCTCGCTCGACGACCGGCAGCCGTGAGCGATACCGGTCGCGTCAGGCGGCGAACTGCTCGGCGAACCGGCGCAGGAGGGCAGCCCCCTCGGTGACGGATGCCGAGAGCACCTGGCCTTGCACGAGGTCGAACTCCTCAGGGTCGAAGTATCCGGTCGTGCGGTAGAAGGTCATCCGGTCGGCGAAATCTCGCGGGGTGGGCTCGGGATGGAACTGCGCGGCGTACAGATGCGTTCCGACGCGGTACGCCTGAACCGGGCAGACCTCGTTCGTGGCGAGCAGCACGGCGCCGTCAGGTACCGCGACCGCGCTCTCCTTATGGGCGGTGAACACGGTGAGCGCCGGGGCACTCGGGCCGAACACCGGATCGGCGTCGCCCTCGGCCGTGGTCTCGATGACTGTCGCGCTCGCCGACTCGGGAGTGTCGTTCGCGACCTCTCCACCCAGCATCCGCGTCAGGACTCCGATGCTGAAGCACGTGAAGAACGCGGCGATCCTCGCATCGATCGCCGCGCCGGCGATGCGCTCGAGATCGGCCTCGACGCGCAGCTGCGCGGACGATTTCGACGGGTCGCTCACGTTGAACGGCGAGCCGCCCACCACGACTCCGCGATACCGCGCGAGCCGGTCGAGGTCGAGCCTCTCGTCGAGCAGATCGAGCCTGTCGACGACGTCTGCGCCGAGCGCCCGCCGGAACGAGGCGTGCTCGGCATCCGCCGCCCCGATCTCGGGTCGCACGCAGACGTAGAGAAGCGAAGCCACTCGGAGATTCTACTGAGCGCGGCGCGTGAGCTCCGGCGCGGGTCGAATCGTTACTCAAGGCGACCAGGCGACCAGGCGACCAGGCGGGGATCAGTGCAGGGTCTCGCCTCGCTTGAGCATCTCCACGTACTGGGCGACCCGCGAGGCGCGCGACTCTGGCCGCTTGAGCTGAGACACCCGGAACGCCATCGCGAACCGGTTCTGCGCCGACTGCGCCGCGTACGCCCGGGCGACCTCCGGGTCGGCATCCAGAGCATCCTGGAGCTCGACCGGCACCTCGCCGTCGCTCTGCCGGTAGGCGGCATCCCAGCGTCCGTCCGCCTTCGCGCGGTCGATCTCGCGCTGACCCTCCGGGCGCATGCGCCCCTCGGCGATCAGCCTCGCGACGTGACCGATGTTGACCTTCGACCACAGACTGCGCGGACGTCGGGGCGTGAAGGTGTGCAGGTAGTAGTCGGCATCGAGGGATGCTGTCTGTCCGTCGATCCACCCGAAGCACAGGGCGACGTCGAGCGCCTCCGCATAGGAGATCCCTGGCAGGCGTGACGCCTTCTTCCGCACACGCAGCCGCACGCCGTTCGGGTCGGGATCAGCGCTCAACCAGGCTTCCCACTCCGCGACAGAATCGACGTGGAGCTCGGGCTTGTTCGAAGAGGCGGCCATGACAGCGGGTTCGGCGCTCAGCGCGAGGAGTTCGCGGTGCGCCCCCGGACGATTCCGACGAAGGTCTCGACGTCGGCGGTCGTGCGGTCGCGCGGCCACACCAGAGCCACGGTCGAGGTGGGGCCGTCGGCGAGCACGCGGTAGTCGGCATCCTTGCGGTGATGCAACCGCGCGAGCGACATCGGTACGATCACGATCCCCACTCCGGATGCGGCCGTCGCGATCGCCTCGTCGGCGGGCAGCGCCGCGAAGGAGGCCGGCGTCGTGCCCGGCAGGTCGAGCGGGCCGAGGACGTCGTCGATCAATCCGATCACGACCTCCCCGTCGAGGTCGGCGACCGTCAGCTCGTCGGCGGCGAGCAGATGCGAGTCGATCCCGGCCACGACCACCGGCCTCTCGTCGTAGAGCGTGATGACGTGCAGATCCTCGTCCGGGATGGGCAGCCGCACGAGGGCCGCATCGACCGCGTCGATCGCCGAGCGCTGGTCTGCGACCTCGATCGGCATGAGCTCGAGCGGCACCCGCGGCATCCGCTCCTTCCACGCATCGATCCACTTGCCGGGCGTCGCTCCGGCCACCACGCCCAGCCGGAAGCTGCGCGGTTCGTCGGGGGCTGCGGCCCGAGCGTCGAACACGACCTTGGCGGTCTTCTTCGGCGGCTTGCGCGGCGGGAACCGCTCGGCGGGCGCTGCCTTGTTCCTGCGCACGGGGCCGGCGGGACGCCGAGGTTGTTTCGCCATCAGGCCAGGGTATCGCCGTCCACCCCGCGCTGCGACGGGGACCAGGAGGCTGCCGCACGCCGCTGAACACGCCGGATGAGTCCGATCGCCCCGCAGATCAGCACGATGCCCCCGAGCGCCAGCAGAGCCATCGCGGTGATCGACGCCGGAGTGAGCGACAGGATCCAGTCGCTCACGTCGTCGCTGCGGCGACCGTCGGCGAGCAGACCGATCGCCACTACGGCGATCGCGGCGAAGATGGCTCCCCAGATGATCGCGGCCCAGCGGGTGCGCGGGGGAGTCGGGGCGGATGCGATCTCGGGAGCGGATGCCGTCGGGCTGGACGCTGCCTGCTCGAAGTCCATGGTCTCGGTGCTCACTTTTCTTCCTCCGGTTCGTAGATGACGACCATGATCGAGCCGCTCTGCTGGTTGAGAGTGACCGTCTGGACAGTCGAGATGCTGGCCTCGTCGGACGAGGCCCGTTCGTCGACGAGACGCTCGCCGTTGCGCTCGTCAGGAGTCCACGTGCCGTTGTCGATGAGTTCACCGGATCCATATCGCACGCGCATCCACTCGACGGTCGCGTTCCCGACCGACGCGCGCAGATCGAGTTCGACGCCGGGGTCGACGATGATCTGGGTGTGCCCCGTCCCCTTCGTCACGTCGATCTTCCTCGGTGCGTCGACGGGGAACAGGCCGACGTACGTGTCTCCGAACGGCTGGGTCACCGTCTCGGACTGATTGTTCGTGATGCTCGCGCTGCCTATTGTGACCTGCGGGACGGTGCTCGCCGCTCCGGCGATCAGACCGCCGACGAGAGTCGCTGCGGTCGCGAAGGCGAGGAACCCGCTGCGCCGACGCCACAGTCCCGCGACGATCATGCCGATCGCCAGAACGAGCGCGGCGGCCAATGCGCCGATCGCTCCGGCGGTGGCACCGAAGCCTCCCCAGAGGCCGACACCGGCCCCGACGACGATCGCCAGACCGATCACGGCGGCGACGTAGGCGAAGCTGGCCCGTGGGTTCGACGCACGGCGGATGCGCTGTCGCTCCGCGGCTGCAGCGGCGAACACGGCCGCTTCGGCCTGTCGTTCGCGGCGCAACTGGTCGCGCACCGCGCGCTCCGCATCCTGCTGCTGCCGTCGCCACGCCTGATCCTGGTTCCGCCAGGCGGCGTGCTGCTCACGCCAGGCCGCCACGGATTCCGCGTCGTTCGCGGCCGGCGCGGCGGGGGGCTCGGGGCGGACGAACTGCGGAGAATCTGCCGACGGCGCAGCCCAGGACGGGTCGACGACGGGCGCACCATACGGTGATGCGGGTGGCAGACCTGCACCCGAAGAAGGGGCGCCCGCACCCTCGGGCGTACCCGAAACGCCGAGGGTGACGGGCGCGGCCGGGGCCGCCGGGTCTGCCGAAGCCATCGGCAGATCCGGCGCAGAAGCACCCGGGGCGCGACTTGCGGCGCGCACGATGAGAACGAGCAGGACGACCACGATTCCGAGGCCGGCGATCCAGCTGAGGATCGACAGGGCCGACCAGTTGACGTAGCCCAGGCCGAAGACGGTGCCGGTGAGAGGCGCGGTCGGGATCAGGCCGATGACCGCCATCGCGAGAATGCCGAGCTGCACCGGCTGATAGTCGCGGCGCATCAGGTCTCGGGCGTGAGTCCGACCGTCGGCATCCGGCAGCAGAGCCCAGGCGAGGGCGTAGAGGAAGATCACGGGCAACCCGAAGAGCGCGGCGACGACGAGCACTCCCCGCACGATCAGCGGGTCGATGCGCAACCGCGCGGCGATACCGGCGGAGACGCCGCCGAGCCAGCCCTCGGAGCGTGCCACGCCCAGACCGGCGACCCACAGGAAGAATCGGTCGCTGCTGTGCGAGGCGGGAGAGGGAGAAGGCGAAGGTGGCGCGGAAGCGGCGTCCGGTTCCGCGATCGGCGGCTCGGTGGGAATCGTCATGAGTCGATCCTCCCGGCATCCGCTCGCACGCCGCCATGGGGTGTTCCCCTGAGCGACCCCTGATTCTGACCCCTTACGCGGCGCTCGGGGCGGGGCGAATGGTTGGATGGCGTCATGCCCTCTTCCACCGCTCCGGCGCCCGCGCGCATGCGGCCGCCGCTCGAGCGCGACCGAGACTGTGTGGTCGCGGGCGTGAGCGCGGGGCTGGCCAGGCACCTGGGGGCAAGGCTCTGGACGGTGCGCGCGCTGTTCATCGCGCTCGCCCTGTGCGGCGGCGCGGGCGTGCTGCTGTACGCGTGGTGCTGGCTGTTCACGCCGTGGGCCGACGGGGAGAGCCCGCCGACCAGACGGATGCCGGTGGCGTGGATGCTCGTGGTCGCCGCCGCTGTCGGCGCCCTCGCAGTGCTCACATGGGGGCTCAGCGGATACGTCGCATCGTCGCCGACGGCAGCTGTCGTCGTCGGGGCGACATCCGCTCTCGCCGCCGGCGCAGGCCTCTGGGCCGCGCTGATCGACCGCACCGACACCGCGCGCGGGCCGCGCCACTCGATGATCGTCCTGGTGCTGGCCGCTCTGCTGCTGGCCGGGGTGTTCGGCCTGCTGCTCGTCATGCGGCCAGGCGCCGCTCCCGCTCTCGTGCTGCTCCCGCTCGCGGGGCTCCTTGCAGTGCTGTCCTCGACGTTCGTTCATCGCTGGCGCGAGCTCGCCGGCGAGCGGGTACGACGCATCCGCGAGGAGCAGCGCAGCGAGATGGCCGCGCACCTGCACGATTCGGTTCTGCAGACCCTCGCGCTGATCCAGAACCGCGCCGGCGCATCGAGCGAGGCGGCGCGGCTGGCCCGAGCGCAGGAGCGCGAGCTTCGCGCCTGGCTGTACGACGGCGACGCACCCGCCGACGGCGACCTGCCCACCGATCTCCGCGACTACGCGGGTGCTCTCGAACTCGACTTCCCCGTGCGCATCGACGTGGTCTCGGCCGGCATGTCGGCGGAGCGCGCGAGCGGCGGCCTGGCAGCGGCCGCTCGGGAGGCGATGCTGAACGCCGCGAGGCATGCGGGCGGGGAGATCTCGGTGTACATCGAAGGCAGCGCGGCCGGGGTCGACGTGTTCATCCGCGACCGCGGGCGCGGATTCACGCTCGATGAGGTGCCGAGCGATCGGCTGGGCGTGCGCGAGTCGATCGTGGGCCGGATGCGCCGCTCCGGAGGCTCGGGCAGCGTGCGCAGCGATGAGAACGGCACCGAGGTGCACCTGCACCTCCCGGCAGGAGGAGAAACCCGTGTCTGACGGCATCCGCGTCGTGATCGTGGACGATCACTCGATCTTCCGCTCGGGGCTGCGCGCCGACCTCGATGCGAGCGTCGACGTGGTCGGCGAGGCCGCAGACGTGCCCAGCGCGATCGCGGTGATCCGCGAGACGTCGCCGGACGTCGTTCTACTCGACGTGCATCTTCCTGGCGGTTCCGGGGCGGAAGCGACGGGCGGCGAAGCGGTCCTCCGCGGCTCGCAGCCGACCGCGACCCGTTTCCTCGCTCTGAGCGTGTCGGATGCCGCAGAAGACGTCGTGCGGGTGATCCGAGCCGGCGCCCGCGGGTACATCACGAAGGGCTCATCGGGAGCCGAGGTCAGCCGCGCTGTGCACGCAGTCGCCGGAGGAGACGCGGTGTTCTCGCCGCGTCTCGCAGGGTTCGTGCTCGACGCCTTCGGCGCCGTGTCCGGTGAGACGGCGACAGCTCAGGACGAACTCGACCGCCTCTCCGCACGAGAGCAGGAGGTCATGCGCCTGATCGCTCGTGGCTACGCCTACAAGGAGGTGGCTGCCGAGCTGTTCATCTCGATCAAGACGGTCGAGACCCACGTCTCGGCAGTGCTGCGCAAGCTGCAACTGTCGTCGCGGCACGAGCTCACGGTCTGGGCGTCGGAGCGCCGGCTGCTGTAGCCGGCGCTCGCTGTTCGCGAGTGCGCGCCCGTACTCAAGCGGCGAGCCAGAGACCCTTCGGGTCGGTGGCGACGGTGAGCCCTGCCGCGACGGTCTCGTCGTCGCCGATGCGGGCTCCGCGCACGATGCGCGCGCCCGGGCCGATCTCCGTGCGGACTCCCACATGCGCGCCGTCGCCGATCGCGGCGCCCTGACCCACATGCGCGTGCGCGTCGATGTGCGCGTTGTCGCCGATCACGGCATCCGCGTCGATCCACGCACCTCGTGCGATGGTCGCTCCCTTACCCACGCGGGCGCCGGGCTCGATGTACGCACCTGCTTCGATGTGCGCCATCGGATGCACCTTCGCGCCGTGCGCGACGAGGCCGCGACCGTTGGCGTGCTTGCGGTACCGCAGCGTGCCACCCTGATCGTTCTCGATGTCGACGTAGTTCTTGCCCACGATTCCTCCCGTGTTCCGGAGTTCTCCGGATATAGCAACAACCACGGATCATCCGGATTCATTCCCGGGTGGTGATCCTTCGACAGGCTCAGGAAACCAGAGGGGATCGTTGACAGTTCGGGCACCAGAACGTGACGCGTTCGCGGGTCGGATCTGCGCCCTGCGAGCCCTTTCTGATCGGCGTCCCGCAGCGCCTGCAGGGGCGTCCGGCTCTGCCGTAGACCCAGGTCGTCTGCCCTCGACGATTCACGCCGGTGAAGGTGCGATCGACGCGATCGCGATTGGCGCGGATCGTGCGCACGCCGAGGTCGAGAAGCGCGGCGACGTCGACATCCGGCGTCGGGGTAGTCGGAAGGATCCCGCGCAGGAACAGGAGTTCCGCCGCGTACTCGTTGCCGAAACCCGCCACGTTGCGCTGATCGAGCAGAGCGACGTGGATGCTGCGAGCATCCGCTCCGAGCCTGCGGGCCGCCTCCTCCGCGTCCCAGTCGGGCGCGAGCGGATCGGGGCCGAGATAGCCGACGAGTGACTCCTCATCGTGTGTCGGCACGACCTCGATCTCGGCGATGTCGACGCCCACGGCTTCGCAGGCGGCCGTGCCGACGATCGCGCGCACTCTGAAGGCCGGATGCCGCCACTTCTCACCCGGCCGGTAGACGAACCATGCGCCGTCCATGCGCAGATGCGAATGAACCGTGAAGTCGCCGATGCGCATCAGCAGGTGCTTGCCGCGGGAGGCGACGCCCTGCACGACCTGGCCCGTCAGATCGACCGTCGCCGCTTGCGGAACGCGCAGGTCGAACCGGATCACCTCGGAGCCCGCCAGCGCATCGTCGAGACGGTGCGCGGTGCGGAAGACGGTGTCGCCCTCGGGCATCAGGCCTGCTCGGGGGTCGGGGGAAGCGCCGGGGGCAGGGCCGCGAGTGGCGTCCGAGCCATCATGTCTCGCGCGAGCATGGTCGATGCGGCCACGGCGACAGGCATGACCACGACCGCCCCGCCGGGGATCAGGAAGCACAGCTGCGTGGCGACTCCGAACCCCAGCACCCGCGCTCTGCTCCCCGAGAACAGGGCCGCGCGATCGGCGGGGCTGAGATTGCGCGCGTCGAAGGAGCGCCCGGTGAGCTCTCGGGCGAGCAGCCTGCCGGAGAGCACCACGCCGAGCACTCCGCCGAGGATGCCGCCCACCAGCGGGACGAACCCGATCAGCAGCACCAGCAGCGCGGTGAGGATGCCGAGGACGACGAGCCGGAGCCCCTCGCCCAGCGCTGTCCAGAAACCGCCGCCGTCCTCGGGTGGCGGGTTGCCGAGATCCACCTCGACCGCGTGCCAGATGCGCTGATAGAAGGGGTCCCCGATCGTCAGCGTGAGCGCGCTGAACACCGCGGTCGACAGGGCGATCGCGGCGGCGACGATCACGAAGCCGACGGCGCCGCGCAGCAGACCCTTCCACGGCGCGGGCCACTCCTCGGCGAAGGGAGTGAGCCACGCCGAGATCGAGGTCATCCCGAAGATCAGCGGCAGCAGCAGGGCGCCCAGGAGCAAGATCGATATGACTGCCGGGATGAGACCGAGATTCATCAGGCCCGGGCGGGTGCGCCACAGCCCGAACCCGCGGATCAGGGTGCGGATTCCGGCGCCGAATTCCTGGATCATGTGTCTCAGCGTACGGGGGTCACACCGCCTTGCGGAGCGTGTATCCGCGCGGCGTGACGACGAATCCGGCCTCGTTGAGGGCGAGTGCGAACTCGGTGCCGTACACACCTTCGCCGTTGACCTTCTCGACGGTGAGCGTTTCAAGACGTCGCGTTCGGGCGGTGCTCGCCAGGTCGGATGCGGCGGCCCGCAGCAGGTCCGGATCGTCGCTGAACGACAGCACCGTGCGCCCTCCGCGCTCGAGGTAGAGCACGAGAGCGCCGTCGACGAGCACGACCAGCCCTCCTGCTTTTCGGCCGGGACGATGCGAGACGCCGTCGCGGCGGGGCCAGCCGAGCGCGGCGCCGTACGGGTTCGCGGGATCTGTCGCGGCGAGGGTGACTGCGTGCCGCGGGGGCGGGTCGGCGAGACCCGCGAACGTGCGGAGGCGATCGACGGTGGCGGATGCCGCGAACTGCGCAGCCCCCAGTCGCTCGATCACGTATCCGCGGCGGCAGTGCCCCGCCTCTTCGAATCCGGCGAGAACGCGGTACGCCTGGGCGAAGCCGCCGGGCACGCCCTCGGCCTGTACCGCGCCGCGCGTGACCACGCCGTAGCGGTCCAGGAGCAGCCCCGCGGTGACGGTCGCGCGCCTCGCCGCATCTTGGGCCGATGAGCCGGTCGAAGCGTCGAGCGCCGGAAGCAGCGACCACCGCCCGCCGAGAGATGTCGGGCGGGGTGCGGTGCGCGCGAGCGAGACGCCGCGATAGGTGCGGGTGCGCGGGGCGCGGCGGGTCACCTTGTGGGCTTGGGAACCGCCAGCGAGCAGCGAACGGATCGGCGCAAAGGTGTCGTTCGTCACGCGGCTCGACCAGGCGAGACTCCACAGGGCTTCGAGCACGGACTGCTCGTTCTCGGCTCCGGTCATCTCCTTGAGCTGGGCGGCGAAGTACGCGCCTCCCGCGCCGAGAGCAGCGAGGAGCTGCGCCTCGAGCGAATCGGCGCCGATCTCGGCATCCGATTCGGGCAGCGTGAAGGGGGCAAGGTCTGCCGGGTGCAGCGACACCCACCCGTCTCGTCCCGGGAGCGAGCCGTTGCCGGCCCAGACGACCTCGCCCGAGGAGGTGAGTTCGTCGAGCATGGCGGGGGTGTAATCGCGTACACGCGAGGGGAGGACCAGCGACTCCCAGGCGCTCGCCGGGATGGGCACGCCTGCGAACTGCTCGATCACCGTGAGCACGCCGTCGAGTCCTTCTAGCGGCCGGGAGAGATGCTGCCAGTCGGGCAGGAACCGCGCGTAGGCCTCAGGGGAGACCGGTTCGACCGACCCGCGGATCGCGGCGAGCGAGCGCATCCGCAGCCGCCGGAGCACCTCCGTGTCGCACCATTCGAGATCGTCGGCGGAGCCTGCGGCCGTGGGCAGGAAGTATCCGCTCGTGATCCGTCCGGCCTGTTCCAGGCGCTGCAGCGTGTGCCGCGCGACAGCGGTTCCGATGCCGAATCGGAGAGCTGTGGCATCCGTCGTGAACGGTCCGTGCGTGCGGGCATGTCGAGCGACGAGGTCGCCGAGCGGATCGGCCACCGGTTCGAGGAAGGCGACGGGGATGCCGGTGGGGAGAGCGGCTCCCAGCGCATCGCGCAGGCGGCCGGCGTCTTCGATCGCGGCGATCCGCGGAACCCCGGCGATCGTCACGGGGATCGCGCGGCGTGCGGCGACGAGAGCGTCGAGGTGGTCCTGCGCCTCGGAAGGCTCGTCGAGGCGCGCGCCGACCTCCGCCGCGTTGAGCGGCCCGAGCATCCGCAGCAGGTCGGCCACCCCCTCGAGTCCTCGTGCGTGGCGTTCTGGGTCGAGTCGCTGAGCCTCGCGCTCGAACTGGGCGATCACGTCGGGGTCGAGCAGCTCTCGCAGCTCGACCGTGCCGAGAAGCTCGCCCAGCAGCGCCGGATCGACCGACAGGGCCGCCGCGCGGCGCTCGGCGAGAGGCGAGTCGCCCTCGTACATGAACGCCCCGACGTAGCCGAAGAGCAGGTCGCGTGCGTAGGGCGACGGCTGGGCGGGCTCGGTCTCGACGAGACGGACCCGCCGGTCGGCGATCGAGGTGGCGAGGCGCCGCAGCGACGGCAGGTCGTAGACGTCCTGCAGCACCTCGCGCAGGGTCTCCAGGATGACCGGGAAGGTCGGATGCCGGCGCGCCACTTCGAGAAGCTGGGCGGAGCGCTGGCGCTGCTGCCACAGCGGCGTCCGCTTGTTCGGGTTCATGCGCGGCATCAGCAGCGATCGGGCCGCGCACTCGCGGAACCGCGAGGCGAACAGAGCCGACCCGCCCACCTCGTCCGTGACGAGCTGCTCCAGCTCGTCCGGATCGAACACGAACAGTTCGGCACCTGGTGGCTCGGCGTCGGCGTCGGGGATGCGCACGATGATGCCGTCGTCGCTCGCGACGGCCGATCCTTCGACGCCGAGTCGTTCGCGCACGCGCGCGTTGATCGCCAGCGCCCACGGCGCATGCACCTTCATGCCGTACGGGGAATGAAGGATGACTCGCCAGTCGCCCACCTCGTCATGGCCGCGTTCGACGGTCAGCGTGCGGTCGGTCGGGAGCGTCCCGGTGGCCTCGCGCTGCTCGGTCAGGTGCGCCATGAGGTTCGCCCTGGCCTGCTCGTCGAGACCCGCCTCGATCAGTCGCTGCGCCGCCTTCTCGGGGGTCGCCGCGGAGACCTCGCGCGAGAACCTGCCCAGCGCCTCGCCGAGCTCGAACGGGCGGCCGATGCCGTCGCCGTGCCAGAACGGCACCTTGCCCGGCTGGCCGTAGGCGGGTATCACGTTCACGCGATCGTGGGTGATCTCGGCGATGCGCCAGCTCGTGGTACCGAGGGTGAACACATCGCCCACCCGGGACTCGTAGACCATCTCCTCGTCGAGCTCTCCGACGCGCGCCCCTGTGGTCTCGCCGGCCACGAAGACCCCGAACAGCCCTCGGTCGGGGATCGTGCCGCCGCTGGTGACTGCGATGCGCTGCGCTCCCGGCCTGCCCGTCAGCGTGCCGGCGTCGCGATCCCAGATGAGACGGGGGCGGAGCTCTGCGAACTCGTCGGAGGGGAAGCGCCCGGCCAGCAGGTCGAGGGTGGCTTCGTATGCCGAGCGCGGGAGCGACTGGAACGGCGCCGAACGCCGAACCGTCTCGAACCACTCCTCGACGCTGATTTCGCCGAGTGCGCTTGCGGCCACGGTCTGCTGCGCGAGGATGTCGAGCGGATTGCGCGGCACCTGGATCGCCTCGATCTTGCCTGCCAGCATCCGCTCGGTGACGATCGCGGTGTGCAGCACGTCTCCGCGGTGCTTGGGGAAGAGCGCGGCGCGGCTGATCTCGCCGACCTGGTGTCCGGCGCGGCCGACCCGCTGCAGACCCGACGCCGCGGACGGCGGCGCCTCGACCTGGATCACGAGATCGACGGCGCCCATGTCGATGCCCAGTTCGAGGCTGCTGGTCGCGACGACGCAGCGCAGGATGCCGGACTTCAGTTCCTCCTCGACCTGCGCGCGCTGCTCCTTCGAGACCGAGCCGTGGTGGGCCTTCGCGAGCACCGGGTCGGCGCCCGCGGTCGCTCCGGCCTGCGCCATCATCGCGGCCGGTACCGACGCCTCGGGCAGCGCGATGCCGTTGCGCTCGGAGTAGATCTCGTTCAGACGCCCCGTGAGCCGCTCGGCCAGGCGGCGGGAGTTCGCGAATACGATCGTCGAGTTGTTCTGCAGGATACGGTCGACGATCGCCTCCTCGACGTGCGGCCACACCGAGCCGGTCACCTCGGAGTACTCCGCCGGCTCGCCGTCGACAGGAGCTGTGACGCCCGGTGGCGGGGGAGGGTTGGTCATGTCGTCCATCGGTACGATCACGCCGAGTTCGAACGTCTTGGATGCGGGAGGCGCCACGATCTCGACGGGCGCGGAGCCTCCGAGGAAGCGCGCGACCTCGTCGATCGGCCGCACGGTCGCGGACAGGCCGATTCGTTGGGCGGGAGCCTGTGCGCCGCGCGCACTGCGCAACGCGTCGAGGCGCTCGAGGCTCACCGCGAGGTGGGCCCCACGCTTGGTGGCCGCGACCGCGTGCACCTCGTCGATGATCACCGTGTGCACGTCGCGCAGCGTCTCGCCCGCGCGGCTCGTGAGCATCAGATACAGCGACTCGGGAGTGGTGATGAGGATGTCGGGCGGGTCGGCGACCAGCTTGCGGCGGTCGCTCGACGTCGTATCGCCCGAGCGCACGCCGACCGTGACGCTCGGGGCGGTCACGCCCAGACGACGGGCGGACTGTCCGATGCCGATCAGTGGAGAACGGAGGTTCCGCTCGACGTCGACGCCGAGCGCCTTCAGCGGTGAGATGTAGAGGATGCGGGTGCGCGAGGCATCCTTCTTCGGGGCGGCATCCGTGATCTGCATCCGCTCGCGAAAGACGCTGTCGATCGCCCACAGGAACGCCGACAGCGTCTTGCCCGAGCCTGTGGGCGCGACGACGAGGGCGTGCTTGCCGGCGGAGATCGCCTGCCACGCGCCTGCCTGCGCCGGTGTGGGTGCGCTGAAAGCACCCCGGAACCAGTCCTGCGTGGCGGGGGTGAACCGATCGAGCACATCACCCATCCCTCCATCTTCGCCGAGGGGACGGACATCGGCTCGGTTCACTCGTTCGGGATGACGACCCAGAGCAGCACGTAGGCCCACAGCGAGAGTCCGGCGAACAGCACCAGGATCACGCTGAGCAGTCGGACGGTGGAGGCCTTCATGCCGAAGCGCCGGGCGACAGCCGAGCAGACACCGGCGATGACGCGGTCCTTCCGCGGGCGCACGAGAGGGTTCATGACTCCATCCTGCCCCTGGTGGGCCGTCCCGATGACTCACTCTGTCGGAAGGAAGGGGCGAGTTCCCGGCGTGTCCCTCCCGATCCACCCGACGAACGTGAAACCTCCCGACAAAGCGCCGGATCCGGCAGGGCGGTGTGCCGGATGCCGGTGGGATGCGGGATGCTGGGCGCATGGCGCTGCACACGACGAACTACCTTGCGACGTTCAGCGAGGTCGCTGAAGACTGCCCCGCAGCCCACGCTGTCGAACCGCCGATCACTGAGAATCCGACGATCGCCGCCCTGCACTATCGACTGATCTCGGAACGCCCTTTCGCCCGCACCTCGGATGACGTGATCTTCGAGACCCACGCGCTGCGTCACGGCATCCCTGTCGATGATGCAGCCGCGCGAGAGGAGTTCTTCTCGAAAGGACAGGCCTGCCTGCGCTCCTCTCCTCTGGGCAAGCGCTACGGCTGGGGCATCGTGCACGACACCGAGGGACGTGTCGCCCTGGTTCCGCGGGAATCGGAGGAGTACGCGGCGCTTGCCGCCGATCCCACGCTCGCGCACACGAGGGCGATGCGATCCAAGCGTCTGTGACACTTCCGCACCTGCCGGACATCACCGGGTATGAGTGAAGAGAACGACGAAGCCGAGATCTGGCAGAGAGCGTGCGCCGACAGCGGCGACGCCTTCGCCGAGCTCTTCCGCCGCCATCGAGACAGTGTCTTCCGTCGGGCGAGCGCGCTCGTCGACCGACTCCAGGATGCCGAGGATGCCACCGCGATCGCCTTCTTCGAGCTGTGGAGGCGTCGCAAGGCGGTGACGCTCGTCGACGGCACGGTGTTGCCGTGGCTGCTCGTCACGGTCGCTAACACGGCACGCAATCAGAGACGGAGCGGTCTGCGCTATCGACGTCTGCTCGCGACGATGCCGCGCGAGGAGGTGGCACCAGATGCGGAGCAGGAGGCCGTGTCGATCATCGAGGCGGAGGTGCTCGGTGTCCGACTTCGGGAGGCGTTGGCTCGTCTCGATGCGAAGGATGCCGCGCTGCTGACCCTCACCGCGCTCGACGGGCTGAGCGTCGCCGACGCCGCACCCCTGCTCGGGCTCAGTCCTGGCGCCGCCCGCACGCGGCTCATGCGCGCACGCCGTCGGCTGCAGAGCGACCTCGGTTCGCATTCACCGCATCTCACCTGGTTCCTCGCCGAAGGAGAACGAGCATGAACACCACCACGATCAATCGCACGTTCGCAGCCGCCGTCGAGCGTGAGCTCGCCGCGATCGGCACCGCCCGCAGCCGGTTGCGACGCCACCAGCGTCGAACCCGCACAGCGACGATCGCCATCGGATCCCTCGCGCTCGTCGGCGCGCTCACCGGCGCCGCCGTCGTCGTGAGCGGGCTGCCGGGGGAGACGACCGTGACTCCGTTCGAGACGGTCGTCACCGGCAGCTACACGGGGACGGGCGAGATCGAACTGGGACCGGTGCCCGAGGGAGCAGACCGCGTGATCCTCGACGTCACCTGCTCCGAAGGCGGGAAGATCGAGGTTCCGCTCCGTGCGCCCACCGGTGGCGATGACCGCGTCACATGGAACTGTTCCGATCCGGTCCGCAAGAATCTGACGACGCATATCAATGACGGCCGTCTTCCCGGCGGTGACAGCACATCGATCACAGTGATCGCCGACCCGGGTACGCCGTGGTCAGTCACCGCCAGGTACGGAGGTTCGGAGACGACGGAGTGGGGGACGAACGTAAACGATGAGACTTACGGAGTGCCGAACGACAACGGCATTCCCGACCTCTCTGCCGCGTACGCCACGAATGGGAAGGTCGGCTACATCCGACAGAGTGAGTTCTGGAGCATCGAAGGCTGCATCAATGTCTACCTGTCGGACGGCACCACGGTGATCGGCCTCTTCCCGAACGGCGCAGCTGAAGGAGAGTGCGATCCCGCGCGGTGACACACCAGCAGGAACGCCGGCAGTCTCGGGCGGACCTACAACCAGCCGGTGTCAGAGCCGCACCGGCTCCGGAGCCCAGGCCGTCGCGAAAGCGCCCCACATGATCGGGGAGTGACGCGGGTCTCCGGTCGACGTCCACAGTCTGCGCTGATCGCGTTGCCACGCGCCCAGCGCGCTGATCGGGTCGTCCGACTCGTGAGCGGCATTCACCGCGATGACGGCATCCGTCAGCATCCCCTCGGCCCGATCGCCGAGACCAGGGACGAGACGGCGCAGTCCCGCTTCGGTGGGCAGGGTCCAACGAGTGGCCGTGACGTACTCGGCGCCGCGGTGCAGGAACGCCGCGACGAGCCCGGTGGGCTCTGCGAAACGCAGATCGGTGCCCGAATCACAGGCGATCAGCGCCACCCTGTTCGGAGCGCGCAGCGGTGGGAGGCCCGCTCCGCCCAGCGCGATCTCGGCGGCGGAGTACGGACGGTGCGATCCGACGGGAGGGGTCGTGCCGGGGGCGTCCGCACCGTCGGACAGATGCAGCCGCGCGTCGAGAGCGTGCGTCGAGGCGGTGACGTGCCCGACGTACAGAAGCCGCCCCGCATCCGCGACCGCCTCAGCCAGCGCGAGTCGGTCGATGTCCGCCCGGCGGAATGCCTCGCCGCGTGGCAGGCGCCGCGTGCCGAGGTCGTCGACGGCCCGCGCGAGGCTCGAATCGGCCGCGACCTCGCCGAGCACGCTTCCCAGTTCGCTCGTGGCCGAGAAGCCGGGAACCGCCGGGTCCAGCGCGGTCGCCACGGGTGACAGGGGCGACCACGGCGACACCGTCCTCGACGGATCGTTGCGCAGGGTGGCAGGCAGCAGAACGGATGCATCGGCCATGTCGATGCCGCGCTCTCGGCCCGACGTGCTCAGCAGCTCCCACGGCAGCTGCGCGGTCGACGGCGACAGCTGGATGCGCAGGTGGGGGCGCAGTCCGGCCGTTTCGAGCGCATCGAGCTCCGCGCCCAGCCACTGCGGGATCAGCGCCGAGGTGAGCAGGCCGGCGAGCTCCTGCTCGCGATCCGGGTCGACGAGGTCGCCACGCGTGAGAGCCCTGGTCAGCGCGTCGATCCCGCTCTCGCCCGGCAGCGGCGAGGGCAGCGCTCTGGCGAGCCGATGGAGTGCCGGCGTCACGAGCTCCCGTCCGATCAGGGTCATCCTCGGCGAGCTGCGCTGATGCTCCCAGACCCAGCTGACGAACAGGTCGTCCCCGTCGACGAAGCGCAGCCGGGCGACGGGGCGCTGCCCCTCCGGCAGGTCGACCAGCACCGCTGCTCCTTCGGTGCGGGCCAGGGGCAACGGCGCACCGAGGTCGGTGAGATCGCGCCAGCCGTTCACCACGCCGGCACCGTCGTCTCGGTGCGCAGAGGGATGCCGTACTCGGCCTCGGCCGTGCGGATCCATTCGTCGAGCACCGGCTCGCCGCCGGGCACGGCGACGACCCGCGGTGGCGGGGCGAAGCGGACGGACGCCGTGCCTTCGCCACCGACCAGCCCCGCGGCGGCCGCGGGGAGCTCATCGCGCTCCCACACGTCATCACGAGGGCCGCTCGGACGCTCGAAGGGGAGGATCACGGCGGTGTCTGCCGCGGCACTCGCCTGCAGGGTCACGGAGGCTGCAGCGTTCTCGACGAGCTGGAAGAGCAGCGCCGAGTCGCCGAGCGTGCGTGCGAGACGGAACGCGAGCTCTCGCGCAGGGGCGGCCACCTGCAGGCTCCAGCGCTCGCGGGTGCCCCCGGGCGCTAATCCGTCGCGCAGTGCCTCAGTGACGAGCAGCACGGGGATCGCGAGATCCCGTGCCTTCTCGAGGCGGGCGCGTCGTGAGTGAGGGGTGATCGACATCGACGCCCACTCGGCGTGCATCTCGGCGCGGCGCAGGTTGATCCTGCCGCGGTCGCGCGGTGATCGGGCGAGGTCGAGGGCGGCCCTGTAGGCGTCGTCGGCCGCCGGGTAGCGATTGCGCGTCGACTCGGCGTCGCCCAGGAACGAGTACGCCTCGAGTCGCTCGTGCACGGCCGCATCCGGATCGAGTTCGTCCAGCAGGGTGCGCAGCGCTTTCGCCGCGGCTCCTGCCCGTCCCGACTGCAGCAGCACCGCCGCGAGGCCCGTCCTGCTCGCGGCGAGCCGCGTCGTGAGACTGATCTGCTGCGCGAGCTCTGCGGCCTTGCGGAAGCCCTCCTCCGCCTCTCGCATGCGCCCCTCTTGCAGGGCCGCGCGAGCGAGGTTCTCCACCGCATGCTGGCGGCTGGTGGCATCGCCGGAGAGCTCCTGCGCGCGATGCGCGAGCTGCAGGTACTCGCGCGCCGCCTCGTCGTCTCCGGTGCGCTGTGCGATCACGCCGAGGTTCGCGTATGCGTGTCCGGAGAGAGCAGGACCGACGGGTAGCGCGACCGCGAGCGCGCGCTGAGCCTCGTCGTCCGCCTCTTGCAGTCGCCCGGTCACGATCAGCACCGCGGTGCGCGCGTTGTGCACGGAGAACTGGAGGAGCTCGCGCTGGTCGAGGCCCTCGGAGTCCAGCAGCGCTTCGGCGTCGTCGATGCCGGCGAGGGCGTCGTCCAAACGATCCATCTGCGTCAGCGTCTGCGCCCTCGCGAGCATCCCGTTGAGCTGCACGGTGCGTGTGGCCCGCTCGTCGCCGATCAGCTCGAGAGCCTCGGATGCTGCGGCGAGGCCTTCATCGGCGGTGCGCAGAGCCTCGACCAGATCGCCTCGGAACTCGTGCGCCGCCGCGAGGTTCAGCAGCGCCCTGGCGCGCATGTCCAGCCCCTCGCCGTCGACGTCGGCGACGCGTGTGAGCGCCACGACCTCGCCGAGCAGGGCAGCGGCCTCGTCCACGCGCCCGGCGTGCAGCATCATCGCCGCTTCGTTGTTCTTGTCGCGTCCAGGCTTCCATCGCGGCGTCGCCGGGATGCGACCGAGCACGGCGCTCGGGGGCCGTTCCTCAGGAGACGTCACCGCCGGGCTCCGGCCGTGCGCTCTGCCAGCGATGCCGCGGGCGAGAGCAGCCGCGTGGCCGCGAAGGAGAGCACCCGTTCGCGAGCGTCGTGCGGATCGGAGGCACCGTCGTCTTCGGGACTCAGAACCGGGTCGCGTACCCAGAGCGTGTGCTCGGCCGAAGGGAGGAACAGAGCGGATGCGGGGACCTCGGCCTCTCCCTGGAACAGCGTCGTCTCGCGCCGCAGCACCACCTCCACGCCGAGCTCCGCCGGACCGAATCGAGCGATCAGCGAGCGGCTTGCGAGCGGGGAATCGACGGCCGCCGCCTCGACGCGCAGCACAGCGGCGCCAGCACGCTGACGGATCACCCACCGAGCTTCGGCTTCGGCATCCACGGTCTGCGCTGGCACGTCGCTCCATCTCACCGTGGCGCGGCCGGACGCGATCTCGACCCCTTCCCGGACATCGTGGACTCCGCTCGCCGCGAGGGCCCAGTCCTCGCGGACAGCGACGGGCTCTGCGGATTCGAGCGCGACTCCGTAGTCCTCGGAGAGGTCCGTCAGCGTCGACAGCAGCCGTTCAGCCTCCGCGGCGAAGGCCGGAGGAAGGGCAGCCAGCGCCGAGGGGGCGTCCGCGGCATCCGCCAGCGCCCGCTCGATCGCCCGATCATCGTCGAGGAGGTGCTCGACATCGTGCGCGGTCACCGCCGCCTCGGCGGCCAGCAGCGCGGGGTCGAGGGCGGGAAACCGGGCTCCGGCAGGCCACCAGGCCCGCGCCCAGGCCAGATGCCCGAACCGGAGGACGGCGTCGACGATGGCCGGATCGCCGTGGCCGAGAGGCAGCGTCGCGTCGGCGCCCTGGCCGACGGCATCCGCCACGTCCTGCCCGTAGATCTCCGCGAGCCAGCCGGTCGCCGCGTGCAGGTCGTCGACATCCGCGTCCGGCAAGACGATGTGCTCCGTCGGATCCCAGTGCAGCAGCCCGCCAGCGACCTCGACGAGGGCGACGAGATACGGCATCCGATCGGGGAGAGCCTCGGACGAAGAGACGCGCACGGCGTCTCCCTGCACACGGATCTGCACGCTCATGCGGCCTCCGTCGCTTCCCGATTGTCGGCCCCGCGGGTCATGGCCGTCTTCAGGCGTTGGCGCTGATCCATCACGACCGACCGCAGCACGCCGTCGAGGAGATCCCACACGTCACGACCCTCGACGCGCTGATCGCGCAGCTCTCTGCCGTGCAGCCTCACCCAGAGCCGGCGCAGATAGCCGCGGCGCACGGCGCGCACGTCGTCGACGACGGCGGCCGGCACACCACTGAGATCGGCGGGCAGCCGCAGCGCCCGCCGCACGTAGGCCTCGCGGTGCCAGCGCGCCGCGAGCAGCCGGTGCGCCGCCGTCGGTCGCGCCGGGCCGTTCTCCTCGAGAGCGCTGCTCGCCTCTGCGCCCAGAAGCATCGCGACGCGGCCCTCCTCCTCGCCGAGCTGCCACACGCGCGCGGACCGGACGATCTCCTCGGAGAGCAGCCCCTCGGCGTCGACGGCGAGGTCCGGCGGCACTCCTCCGGAGAGCGCCGCGAAGAGGCGTTCGAAGATGGAGCGGTCGAACGGCAGGGGCAGGTCGCGCTTCGAGGCCGTCTCGCCGATCCGGGGCAGGGGAGGAAGCGGATGCCGGGTGAGCCCGAGTCCCTGTGCGATCCCCTCGTCGGCGAGTCCGGCGCCCGAGGCTGTTCCCGCCGCTTCGGCGACGAGGGCGTCGAACGCAGCGGAGCCTTCGCCGGTAGGACACTCGTCGAGCGCCGCGGCGACGGTCTCGGCCGGCGCCGGCGGCGGCATCGACGCCGGTCGCCGGCGCCAGGCGTCATCGAGTTCTCGGCCGAGATCCGCCGCGTGCTCCTCGTCTGCGAGCAGCTGACGCACTCGGGCGAGCAGGGAGCCGCCCGAGGCCTGAGCGATCTCCGACACGGCCCCGGCGGCCACGGCCACAGCATCCGCGGCGGGCGAGCCCGCGGTACGGGCAAGCTCGTAGCAGCGCTGGAAGTACTTCTCCTGCGGATTGCCGTCGGTGATGCGCAGCCGACGCCGCGCGGCTTTCAACTCGAGGAACCACGCGGCCGCCGCCGAGAGATCTGGGCCGGCTGCGCGGATGCGCTCCCGAAGCTCGACCGCGGCATCGTCCGTCAGCGTCCCGGCGGCGAGTCCCGGGTTCTGCAGAGGCCTGATCACCAGCGGATCGAGGATCAGCTTCGCCGTGCGGGCGAGGGGGCGCCCCGATCCGTTGCTCAGCGGGGCGACGGATGCCCCGAGCTCCATCCAGGCCTGCGCGATCACCTGAGCGCGCGGATGCCGCGCCCGGCCCGACTCCACGGCCGGCGCCTCGGGAGAGAGATCGGTGGGCGCGCTCATGACGGCCAGCCTATAGAGCGGTTGCGACGGTGCGCCGAAACCCGTGATCGGGAGAACGGCTGCGACGGGATGCTGACATCATGAACACGAACGAGTCGCGAGGGTACGTGCTGAACGGCAGCACGGTTCTTCCCCTGGGATCGACGCCGGTTCCGCCCCGGAAACCGCACGACCCGCACAAGGTGCGGCAGCGCATCCGATTCCGCTTTCTCGGCTTCCTGTTCGCCCCCGTGCTGATCGGCGGCCTGATCATCGTCGTGACGTCAGCGCTCGCGCCGCCGATGCGGGACCTGGAGATCCTGCCGGGAGCGGCGGTGATCAGCCTGGACGAGCAGGACGTGGCGATCGTCGTCTACGCCGACAACTCCCGCCCGGGATTCGGCGAGCCGATGTTCCAGCACCGAGCGGCGGCGATCCGGCTCTCCGACGGCGACACGCTCTGGGATCAGCGCCTGAACGACGACCTCGGCAGTGATGCCGCGGCACTCGCGGGCGACTCGACGTTCGTCTACGTCGCGACAGACGACGGGCTCGTGATCCTGGACGCGGTGACCGGCGGCATCGTCGCCGAGGGGACGGGCGTCGCAGGTATCGGGGCCGACGCGGTGCTCGCCGCATCTGCCTACGGCTTCGATGCCGAGTCGAACTCGGTCGTGGCTCTCACGGGCTCGGGTGCGGTGATGCAGATCCCCGTCGGCACGTCGGCGGCGGCTCCGGCGGATTCCGCTGTCGCGGGTCGCTGGCGCGGTGCGCTGAGTGCCACGGCGCTCCTCGACACCACCGCCCTCACGCGTCTCGTGGACACGGCACGGGGCGCGGATGGCACGACGGTCGAGATCGAGACGATCGCGGAGGCTGTGAGTCGTGACGCGCTCGTGATCACGTCGGCCGACGGCCGCACGATCCGTCGCACCGAGCTGGTCGATGCGGAGATACTCCCGGTCTCCGAGGCGTCGCCTCTGGGCGTGATGCTCGAGACAGGGCAGTTCATCGAGGGCGACTTCAGCGATGTCGACCACGACGACATCGAGGCGCTGCTCGAGGAGGCGAGAGCCCAGGCCTCTTCAGGAGAGGCGACGGCGTCGCCCGCAGGGTTCGGGTCGGGATACGTCCTCGTGCAGCACCGCGAATCGGTGAACGCCGATCGGAGGCTGGTGAGCAGCGTGTCGGTCGCGACGGGCGAGATCGTCGACACGGTCGAGATGGGGGCCGACGCTCTGCGGGCGGTCACGGGCCCGTCGGGGACGACGGCCGTGATCGTGGCCGAGCCGGACTCGTGGCAGCCCGACTCGCTCCGTGTGCTCGGATCCGACGGCTCCTTGCGCCACGTCGAGGTCGGGGCGGTGCCGTGGTGGGCAGTGCCGTTCGGGTGAGGCGCGGTCGGATGAAGGGGGAGGGCGCAGCCGGAGGAGGGGCTGCGCGGCCGGACCGGGAATCGATCCCGGTCCGGCCGCGCGGTGCCGGTCAGACAGCGCGGAGGGCCCCCTCGGCATCGATCTCGAGTGTGAGGTCGAGATCGAGCCGGGCGAGGAACGCGTCGTCGTGGCTCACGACGAGCACCGCTCCGCGGTAGGCCCGCAGCGCCTCGACGAGCTGATCGACGGTGTCGATGTCGAGGTTGTTGGTCGGCTCGTCGAGCACGACCAGATGCGGGGCCGGATCGCTCAGCAGCAGCTTCGCCAGGGCCACGCGGAAGCGCTCGCCGCCGGACAGGGCCGCCACCGGTCGCTCTGCGGTCGCGCCGCGGATGAGGAACCGCGCGAGCCGGTTGCGCAGTTCCTTCTCCGGCACCTGAGGTGCCGCATCCGAGATGTTCTCGAAGACGGTGCGGGCCTCGTCGAGGCCGTCGACGCGCTGCGGCAGGTAGCCGATCTGTGCGGTGTGCGCGACAGCATCCGTGCCGATCTCTCGGCCCTGAGCGCCCGGCTCGGTCGAATCCGCGGATTCGGTCCGATCCGGATGCTCTTCTCCGAGGGCGGCGCTCCCGACCAGCCGTTCGAGCAGCGTCGTCTTGCCGGCGCCGTTGCGCCCGATCAGTGCCACGCGCTCGGGACCCTGGACGACCCACGAGCGCTCGGCGTCGCCGATCGTCGCGATGCGGCGAGCCCGCGAGACGCCAGGATCCGGCAGCTCGATCTTCATCGAGGCGTCGGAGCGCACCCGGCGCCCCGCTTCGTCGAGGGCCGACCGTGCGGCGTCCTCCTTCGCCCCGACTTCGACGCGCAATCTGCCGGCCGAGACTTCCGCCGCCATCTTCCGTCCGTGTGCGACGATCTTCGGCACCCGCTTCTCGACCTCGGCCTTGTTCGCCATCCGCGCGCGGGTCGCGAGCTTTGACTCCGCCTCGATGCGCTGGCGCTTCTCCTTGCGGAGCACCTGCTTCGCGGCGATCTCGGCCTGCTTCGCGGCATCCTGCTCAGCATCGAGCCACGCCCGCCACTCCGAGTAGGGGCCGCCGAACACGCTCAGCTCGCTGCCGTACAGCTCTGCGGTGTCGTCCATGAGCTCGAGCAGCGACAGGTCGTGGCTGACCACGACGAGGGCGCCTCTCCACGACTCGACCATCGCCGCGAGCTTCGCGCGGGCATCGCGATCGAGGTTGTTCGTGGGCTCGTCGAGCAGGGTGATGGGTGCGCGGCGAAGACGGATGCCGGCGATCGCCACCAGCACGGCCTCACCGCCGGACAACTCCCCGACGCGGCGATCGAGGAAGTCGGGGGAGAGGCCGGCTTCCGCGAGGGACGCCTCGGCTCGCGCCTCGATGTCCCAATCGTCTCCCACGGCGTCGAAATGGCCGGGGTCCACGTCGCCGGCCTCGATCGCGCGGACAGCGTCGAGTGCCGGCGCGACCCCGAGGAGCTCGGCGACGCGTCGTTCGACGTCGAGGGTCAACCGCTGCGGCAGATAGGCGATCTCACCGGTCGCCGTGATGACTCCCGACGTCGGAGTGAGATCGCCGGCCATCAGGCGCAGCAGTGTGGACTTTCCGGCGCCGTTGCGTCCGACGAGCCCGGTGCGTCCGGTTCCGAACGATCCGGACACCTCGCTCAGCGCAGTCGATCCGTCGGGCCAGGTGAAGGTGAGGCGGTCGAGGACGACCGATGCGTGAAGGGTGGGTGATGACATGAGTGTCTCCTGTCGAGTGCGAGGGTGCACTGACACCGATCCCCCGGAGTATCGAGGGGTTCCCGGAACAGGGAGGGTGGCCGTGGAGTCGGCGATCGTCGGGTCAGCGCGCGAACAGAGGGGCGCGGAGGCGACGGATCAGATCAAAGGACTTCCAGACACGGCGGACAGGACTCCACGAGGCTACCCGTCCGGAGCGGAGCCTGCAACCCGGGCGTGTCGCGGATGATCCGCCTTGCGGGGGATACCCGCGAGACCTTCAGCACCTACCGTGGAGGCATGGCACACGACAACCCGAGCTCCGGCGAGATGATGCGGCGGGTGGGCTTCGGCACCGGGCTCTCGATCGGCATGGGAGTCGGCGTGGCGCTCGGTGTGGCACTCGACAACATGGCGCTGGGCATCGGCTTCGGCATCGCTCTCGGCACGGTCGTCATGATCGCCTTCGCCGTGGCGGCATCGCGACTCGCACAGGGTGGGCGGGAGCAGGAATCGGATGCCGCGCCGGCCGACGAACCTGACGATCGGTCCGCAGGCTGAGCCGACGGCATCCGATGCACCGAGATCGTTCACCCGGTCGTCACCTGCCGGGTCTAGCGTGGCTGCATGATCAGAACGCATCGCCGCGTGCGCACCGCCGGAATCGCCGCACTGCTCCTCACCGCGGCCGGGATGGCCGCGGCCGCCCCGGCGCTCGCCTCCTCTGCTCCGTCTGCCGGCAGCACCGGGGACACCGCGGGTGACGTGCGATTCGCCACGTTCAACGCCTCGCTCAACCGCGGAGCCGAGGGCGCCCTCGTCAGCGATCTGTCAGCGCCCGGCAACGCGCAGGCGGATGCCGTCGCCGAGATCATCCAGCGCGCGAACCCCGACGTGCTGCTCATCAACGAGTTCGACTACGTCGCCGGTGGCGAGGCGCTGCGCCTGTTCCAGGACAACTACCTCTCCGTGCCGCACGGAGACGCGGCGCCCGTCGAGTACCCCTATCGATACACCGCGCCCGTGAACACGGGAGTGCCCAGCGGTTTCGACCTCAATAACGACGGAAGGATCGGCGGAGGCGATGACGCCTGGGGATTCGGGCTCTTCCCCGGGCAGTACGGCATGGCCGTCTACTCCAAGCTGCCGATCGACGAGGCCGCGATCCGCACTTTCCAGAACTTCCGTTGGGCGGACATGCCGGGTGCGCTGCTGCCCGACGACCCCGCGACGGCTGCGTCGGGCGACTGGTACTCGCCCGACGAGCTCGAGCAGCTGCCGCTGTCGAGCAAGTCGCATTGGGATGTGCCGATCCGGGTCTCGAAGAACAAGACCGTGCACTTCCTCGTGTCGCATCCGACGCCGCCGACCTTCGACGGAGCCGAGGATCGCAACGGAAACCGCAATCACGACGAGATCCGGTTCTGGGCGGACTACGTCACCGGCGGCCGCACGGCGGCCTACATCGCCGACGACGCGGGGCGGACCGGAGGGCTGAAGGGCGGTTCGCTGTTCGTCATCGCGGGCGACCAGAACGCCGATCCGAACGACGGCGACTCGACAGCCGGCGCCATCCACCAGTTGCTCGAGAATCCGAGAATCAACACGGGCTCCGTGCCCACGAGCGTCGGCGCCCCAGAAGCGGCGGAACTCCAGGGCGGTGTGAACGCGGCCCATCTCGGTGACCCGAGACAGGACACCGCCGACTTCTCCGAGCCTCCCGGGAACCTGCGCGTGGACTATGTGCTGCCCAGTCGGCAGATCCGCATCCTCGACTCCGGTGTGTTCTGGCCCGCCTCCGGCGACCCGCTGTCGGCGTTGACCGGCACGTATCCGTTCCCGTCGAGCGATCACCGTCTGGTGTGGCTCGACGCGGACGTTCCGGGCGCCAGGCGCTGACTCCCCTCAGCCGGCCAGGCCGTCCAGCCACTTGGTGAGGAACTGCGTCACGTCGCGCAGCTCCTCCTCCGAAATGCTGTGCGTGAGGCCGGTGTAGACCCGACCCGAGAGATCGGAGTGGGCGGGCAGCCAGTCTGCCGTGTGGGCGATGAGCTCAGGGGGGATCACGTCGTCGTGCGTGCCGCGTCCCCAGAAGACCGCACGGCGAAGCTCCTGCAGTTCGGGATCGCGTGGGAGATCGCCAGGGGTGGCGTAGCCGCTGAGAACGATCGCGGCACTGATGCGCTCGGGCGCCAGCCGCAGAGCCTGCACCGACACCGCACCGCCCTGGGAGAAGCCGAGCAGGGCGATCTTCTCGGCTCCGGTCTGGTCGAGCCAGCGCAGCAACGCCTCGGCGGCGGCCGTCACGTGCGAGGCGTCGCGGCCGTCGAGTCCCTCGATCGGATACCAGGATCGGCCCGGCATCGGCCAAGGAGGGGAGAGGGGAGCGGCGACGGATGCCACGGCGATGCCCTCCGGCAGGTACGGGACGAGTCCGAACAGGTCGTTCTCGTCGGCGCCGTAACCGTGCAGCAGCACCAGCAGCGGCATCCGCTCCGTGGCCTGCGTCGACCAGAGCGTCGCGGTGTCGTCGATCGTCAGGTTCTCGCTCACTCCTCCATCCTGCCTGGTAGAAAGGACACATGGCGGTCCGCACACCTGATCCTGATCCCGAGCCCGATGACGACGGTCTCGCCGGTTACGCCGCGGCGACACCCGCGCCGGGATCGAATCCGGGCTGGCTGAGCGAGTTCGAGCTCGAGGAGGCACGGCGCCGCCTGCCGATGCTCTACGTCGAGGCGATCCCTGTGCGCACCGACGGCTCGGGCGTCGTGACCGAGATCGGCATCCTGCTGCGCTCCACACCGATGGGCGAGATGACCCGCACGATCGTCTCCGGTCGGGTGCGCTTCGGCGAGACGATCCGCGACGCCCTGTTCCGGCACGTCGAGAACGATCTCGGCCCCATGGCGTTCCCGCTGCTGCCGCCGCAGCCGCTGCCGTTCACGGTGGCCGAGTACTTCCCCATCCCCGGGGTCAGCGCCTATCACGACGACCGTCAGCATGCCGTGTCGCTCGCCTACGTCGTGCCGGTCACCGGCACGTGCGAGCCGCGTCAGGACGCTCTCGAGGTGACCTGGTTCACACCCGAGGAGGCGGGGTCGGATGCCGTCGCCGCCGAGATGGAAGGCGGCCGCGGGACTCTCATCCGGCAGGCGCTCGCGAACCTCGGGCTGCTGCGGTAGCAGTCTCTCAGCTCGCTCTTCCACGCCCCCTCTCGACCCGTCAGTCGGAGGGGGCGTCGTCGTCCGGGCCGGGCGTCCACGAAGGATGTACGTAGTTCCCACATGGGTTCTCCCTGGGCGTTCCCTATGAGTTCCCGTGGAATACGGTGATCGGCGGAACGCCCTTTTTCCCGCCTACGACCCATAGGACTCAACGACGTGAAGACAACACACCGCAAGTGGCTCGTGGCCACCTCAGCGGCTGTCGGCGCATGCGCGCTGGCACTCGGAGGAGCGGCCCTTCCGGCCGCCGCAGAAGACGGCTCGCTCTCGCTGCAGGAGAGCCCAGACAAGTACGAGCTCGCCGCGGCGTACTCCGACAACTCTGTCAAGGAACTCAAGAGCGCAGAGGCCGCCGGAGACATCAAGGTCGCCGACAACGGCTTCGTCCTGCAGATCGATGACGCCCGCGCCGAGATGAAGGCGTCGGCCTTCGCGCTTCCCGTCGCGCCGCTCGGCGCTCCCGTTCCCGGTGATCCCGGTGCGGGATCCCGCCCGGGTGCGCCCGTGACGGTCTACCTCGACTTCGATGGCGAGACTCTCCAAGGCACGCAGTGGAACGACGACTCCGAGATCGCGAGCCTCGCGTTCGCGCCGACCGGGGTGGCCAACGCGGCGTTCCGGGCGGACGTCTGGGCGGGCGTTGCTGAAGACTACGCCCCCTTCAACGTGAACGTCACCACCACGCGTCCGAGCGACGACAAGCTCTACAAGACGTCGGACGGCGACGCCGAGTACGGTGTGCACGTCATCGTCACCGACTCCTTCACCGACGTGCTCCCGGCGGCGGCGAACAGTTCGGGCCTGGCCTGGCTCCAGGGAGCCGGTTCGCAGTATCTGACCGGTGCGCTCGTCTTCACCTACGGTGCGACCGGTGGCAATCCGGCGGCGGCGACGGCGAAGGACATCGCCGACATCGCTTCGCACGAGGCCGGACACAACCTCGGTCTGGAACACGACGGCATCGCCGGCGAGGCGAGCGAGTACTACTCGCCCACCGCGGGAGTGTGGGGCCCGATCATGGGCTCGACGTATGAGGTTCCGCTCACCCAGTGGTCGAACGGCGACTACGCAGGCTCGACGAACAATCAGGACGACCTGGGCGAGATCACCAACCGCGGAGCGGCTGCCAATCCGTTCGCGTTCGTGGCGACTCCGGACGGTCAGCACTACTTCGGCGCTGTCTGCGTGCCTTCAGGTGTCGACCTCGACAACTTGAAGCCCGGGGACACCCTCTTCCTGCCGAACGGCGGGTCGTGCCAGGGCGAGCTCACGCCGCTCACGCTGAACTTCACGTACATCGACCGCGCCGACTACGCTGCCGACCAGGTCGGCAACGACGCGGCGGGTGCCGCCAACCTCGCGAACGACGGCACCTTCGAAGGCGCCGGCGTGATCGAGCGCACGGCCGACGTCGACGTCTTCAGCGTCGTCACCGCCGGCGGTCCGTTCACCGCCACGGTCGAGGTCGCTGACGTCAACCCGAACCTCGACGCCAAGCTGACGCTGACCGACGCTTCGGGTGCGGTCCTCGCTGAGAACGATGCTCCGACCACGCGCACCTCTATCGAGGTCGCGGCAGGCCTCGGCGCCTCGATCTCGACCACCGTTCCCGCGGGCACGTACTACCTCGCAGTCGACGGCGTCGGCTCGGGCAGCGGGGCGGGCGCGACTCCGACCAACGCGGGCGGCTACAGCGACTACGCGAGCCTCGGCAACTACACGCTCTCGGGAGCCGCGGCAGAGCTCGTCACCGAGGAGATCGTGATCGACACGCCGGCCAACGGCACCGTGGTCACCGGCGGCTCCGACGTCGAGGTCACCGGCACGGCGACGCCGAACGCGACCGTCACCCTCACGGTCGGCGGCGCAGTCGTCGGCACCGCGAACGCCGACGACACCGGGGCATGGACGGCCACCATCACCGCGAACGAGTTCGGCAACACCGACATCGTGGCATCGCAGAAGCTCGACGCCATCGAGATTCCCGGAACCGCCACGGTCACCGTCACGGCTCCGGTGGACGCTCCGGTGGTCAAGGCCCCGGCTGCCGGATCCACCACCGACGACGCGACTCCGGTCGTATCGGGCACCGGCATCGCCGGCGCGACCGTCACCATCACGGTGTCGAACGGCGCAGGCGTATCGGTCACGGCATCCGCTGTGGTCGACGCCGCCGGCAACTGGACGCTGACCCTCGGTCAGCTTCCCGCGGGCGCCTACACCGTCGTCGCGAACCAGGCGATCAACGGCGTCACGTCCGACGACGCAGAGGCGGTCGCCTTCACCATCACGCAGGCTCCGACCGGTCCTGGTGGCACCGGCGGCACCACCACCCCGGGTGGCAACCTCGCCACCACGGGTGGCGACCTCGGCGGAGTGACGATGTCGCTCCTGGTCGCCGGAGTGCTTCTCGCAGCGGGGGCATCGGTCGCCTTCGGCGTCCGCGCTCGCCGCAAGGTCTCGGTGGAGAGCTGATCTCACCGGACTGAGGATGGGGTGGGAGTCGCGAGAGCGGTTCCCACCCCATCCGCATATTGACAAGGTTGGATGCTGACATGGCAGAGAACGCAGCAGGATCCGAACGCCGCCCGGGAAAGCGGCGAGGGCCGCTGATCGCACTCTTCGCCGCTGCGACGATCGTCGTCGGTGCGGGGGCGTTCGCGATCTCTCAGCAGCCCGGTGCAGGACCGACGCCCACCGCGACATCGACGCCCACGACTGCTCGGACAGAGCAACCGGAGACGCCCGCACCGACGAACGAGGGAGATGACGGAGATGATGACGTGAAGCTGGGCAGCACGAATGTCCTCGACGAGCCGAAGAGCGGTCAGGAGGCGATCGACGCGCTCGGCGACAAGATCGACGTCGTCGCGGAGCGCAACGGGATGACCGTCGACGAGCTCACTCATCTGCTGCAGACCGACTCGACCGTGCACATCTCGGTCACGGGATCGATCTACTACCGCGACACGCACACCCCGTAAGGCGGAGAGCTCTCAGCCCTGCGTGAGGCGCGACAGCTCGGCGACGAACGCGTCGACGTCTTCCTCCTGGGTGTCGAAGCCGCACATCCAGCGGACCTCGTTGCGCGCGGCATCCCAGTCGTAGAAGCGGAACTTCTCGCGCAACCGGTCGGTCACACCGTCGGGGAGGGTCGCGAACACGCCGTTCGACTGCGTCGGCTGCGTGAAGGCGACGCCCGTGATCGAGCCGTCGGCGATGCCTGCGTCGATCTCGCCGCGCAGGCGCTGGGCCATCGCGTTCGCGTGCTGCGCGTTGCGCAGCCAGAGGTCGCCCTCGAGTAGCGCGATGAGTTGGGCCGACACGAAGCGCATCTTCGAGGAGAGCTGCATGTTGAATTTGCGGGAATAGATGAGGCCGTCGGACGCGGCGGGATTCAGCACGACGATCGCCTCACCCAGCATCGCGCCGTTCTTGGTGCCGCCGAAGCTGAGCACGTCGACACCGGCATCCGTCGTGAACGCCCGCAGCGGCAGGTCGAGGGCAGCCGCCGCATTCGAGATGCGCGCACCGTCGAGGTGCAGCTTCATGCCGTGCCCGTGCGCGTGGTCGGCGAGGGCCTTGATCTCTTCGGCCGTGTACAGGGTGCCGAGTTCGGTGGACTGCGTGATCGAGACGACCAGCGGCTGTGAGCGGTGCTCATCGCCCCAGCCCCAGGCTTCGCGGTCGACGAGCTCGGGGGTGAGCTTTCCGTCGTCGGTCGGCACGGCGAGCAGCTTGAAGCCGCCGATCTTCTCGGGGGCGCCGCCCTCGTCGACGTTGATGTGCGCGGTGGACGCCGCGATCACGGCTCCCCAGCGCGGCAGCATCGACTGCAGGCCGGTGACGTTGGCGCCGGTGCCGTTGAAGACCGGGAACGCCTGCGCGCCCTCACCGAAGTGCGACTGGAAGACCTCCTGCAGGCGCGCCGTGTAGGCGTCTTCCCCGTAGGCGACCTGGTGGCCACCGTTGGCGGCCGCGATCGCGGAGAGGACATCAGGGTGGATGCCGGAGTAGTTGTCGCTGGCGAATCCCCGGATCGCGGGGTCATGCTGAATGCTCACTGACCAAGTCTATTTGGGCTCGACGCCCGCGCGATCCGCCGGAACCGGCTCTACCGGATGTCGACGGCCCCGCCTACCCTCGAAGCATGCAGCGCACCGCAGCGAAGACGGCGTTCACGAACGTCCTCCTCAACACGCTCATCGCCAACGTGACGACGAGCTTCCTCTGGTTCGCCCTCACGTTCTGGGTGTACATCGAGACCCGGTCGGTGCTCGCGACCGGCATCATCGGCGGCGCGTACATGCTGTTCATCGCGTTCTTCGCCATGATCTTCGGCACCATCGTCGACCGTCACCGCAAGCACACCGTCATGCTGCTCTCGAGTGTCATCTCGGCCGCCGCGTTCCTCGTCGCGGGGCTCCTGTACCTCTGGCAGCCCGAGGCCGCGCTGCTCGACCTCGGGGGTCCGTGGTTCTGGCTCTTCGCCCTCGTGATCCTGTTCGGCGGCGTGATCGAGCAGCTGCGCAACATCGCGCTGTCGACCACGGTCACGCTGTTGGTCGAGGAAGACAAGCGCGCGAACGCGAACGGACTGGTCGGCACGGTGCAGGGGCTCGCGTTCCTGGTGACCAGCGTGTTCTCCGGCCTCTCGATCGGATTTCTCGGCATGGGCTGGACCCTCGCGATCGCGATCGCCGCGATGGCGCTGACCTTCGTGCACCTCCTGTTCATCCGCATCCCCGAGGGCGCGCCCGAACCCGACCCCACTGCGTCGAGCGCGCTCGACTTCCGAGGCAGCGTGAAGGCGATCAGGCTGGCGCCAGGGCTTTTCGCGCTGATCATCTTCTCGACGTTCAACAACCTCATCGGCGGCGTCTACATGGCGCTCATGGATCCCTACGGCCTCACTCTCTTCGACGCGCAGACATGGGGATTCGCGCTGGCCTTCGCCTCGACCGGATTCCTCATCGGCGGCGGGCTCGTGGCGAAGTTCGGGCTCGGAGCCAAACCGATGCGCACGCTGCTTCTCATCGTCATGGCGATGGGTCTGCTCGGCGCGGTGTTCATGCTGCGCGAGTGGTGGCCGCTGTACGTGATCGGCATGTGGATGTACATGGCTCTCGTGCCGCCCGCCGAGGCCGCGGAGCAGACGATCATCCAGAAAGTGGTGCCGTTCGACCGGCAGGGCCGCGTGTTCGGCGTCGCAGCCGCGATGGAGGCGGCGGCCGCTCCGGTCACCGCATTCCTCATCGCACCGATCGCAGAGTTCCTGATCATCCCGTACATGCGAACCCCGGAGGGCGACCGGCACTGGGGGTGGCTGCTGGGTGAGGGAGAAGCGCGCGGCATCGCACTGATCTGCCTGTTCGCCGGCCTGATCATGGTCGTCGCCGGCGGACTCGCCTTCCTGACCCGCTCATACCGCAAGCTCACCGACCTCTACGCGCACGCGCCCGCCCAAGAAGCGGGAGAGGGCGAGGTGGATGCAATTGCCTCGCCCTCCCTCGAGGCAGCGCCGTCTGGCGCCTCGGCGCCCATCGACCCGGTGTCGGCGCGTGGCGGCAGGGCGGGAGCGGACGGCATCGAGGCTCCCGGCGACGACCGCGCCTGATCGAGCGCGAGGAGGCGCTGCCACCAGGTCATCGGCACGCGCCGGATGCCGGCGAATCCGATCACGACGAGCGACAGGATGAGCCCCGCAGCCGAAACGCGCAGCGCGATCTTGGTCGACCACCATCCGATCAACGCGATGAGCAGCGCGACCACGGGTACGGCGACGGCTGACAGCGCGCCGAAGCTCGCGAAGACGGCGTGCGCGAATTCGCTGCGGGTCATGGTGCGCTCGGTCATGATCATGTGCGAGATGACGTCGGCGACGAGAACCGCGAGCAGGGTGCCCAGGGTCGTCACGGCGAGCGTCGTCAGTGCATCGGCCGCGGTGACCTCGTGCGATCCGAGTGCGAGCACCACGGCGAGGGCCACGAACGCCAGATAGATGCGCTCCTTGAGCCGGTCGCTCTGCGCGCGGCGGGAGATGGCCGGGGTCTCGGCGCTGTCGCTCATCGGACTCCTCGGTGTCGACGTGACTGGACGCCGCAGCATCCGTCGTCTCAGACTGCCACGATCTTCGTCGCCGTCGCCGTCGCCGTCGCCGTCGCCGTCGCCCTCAGCGCTCGAATCGCGACCTCGCCTCGGCGCCCGTCGGCGAGAAGAAGTTGATCAGGTTGCCATCCGGATCGCGGAACAGCAGAGAACGATTGCCCCATGGCATGTCAGCGGGGCCGCTGACGAACTCGGTCACGACCGACCGCAGAGACGACGCCGAGTGGTCGACGTCCTCGACGAGAAAGTCGAGCATCACGGAGCGGTTCGCCCCGGCCTCCGCGGCGTTCTCGCCGAGCAGAGGCACGGTGGCGGAGCTCGCGATGGCGAGGGTCGCGGATGCCGTGCGCAGCTCCGCGAACAGCGGATGCAGTCGAACCGCCTTCAGGGCGGTGATGCGCTCGTAGAAGTCCACCAGACGATCCACGTCGTCGGTGATGATGCGGGTGGCGGCAAGCTGCATGGTTTCTCTCCTTGTGATGTTCGGCCCGGGACCTCGAGCCCGTCAGAAGGCTAGGAAAGATACCGGGCTGATTCTGTCCGGTATTGCGAGATGATAGGACTCATGACGGGGACGACAGGCCGTGTGCTGCAGCTGCTCGAGCTGCTGCAGTCGAGCCAGACCCGCACGGTGGCCGAGCTCGCCGAGCGCCTCGGCGTGGGAGAGCGCACCGTCCGCCGCTACGTGACACAGCTGATCGATCTCGAGATTCCGATCGAGTCGGTGCGAGGGCGCTACGGCGGGTACCGCATCGCGCCCGGGTACCGCGTGCCACCGCTCATGCTCGAGGAGGGTGAAGCGGTCGCCGTCGCCCTGAGCCTGCTCCGCGCGCAGTCCACCGACGAGGGGGAGACGCTCCCGGCGCGGACCGCGCTCGCCAAGATCGTGCGGTCTCTGCCGCCTACGGCATCCCGGAGCCTGGATGCACTTCTCGCCGGCACCGTGGTTCGGGCGCCGGCCGCAGAAGACGTACCGGATGCGTCGATCCTGCTCACGGTCGCCGACGCGGTGCGCACGCGCCGAGCCCTCGACATCCGATACCGCAACGCTGCTGACGAGCCGTCGCGGCGAGTGCTGCACCCGTACGACCTGGTCGCCCGGAGCGGCCGCTGGTACGTCGTGGGACTCGACCTCGAGCGCGCCACCGAGCGAGTCTTCCGCGTCGACCGCATCCGCACCGCCCGTGCGCTGGTCGAGACGTTCCCCGCAGCCGCGCAGCCGCGGGATGCCGCTGCGCGGCTGGTCGAGGGCTTCGCTGATGCCGACTACCGGTGGCATGTCGTGCTGCGCATCCGGGCCGAGCACGAGGAGATCAGGCGACACCTGCCGGAGTCCGTCGCGAGGCTCACCCCTCTCGCCGGCGAGCAGGTGGGCTGGCACCGCGCGGACATCCGCGCCGAGAGGCTGGACTGGCTGCCTGCCGTGATCGCGGCTGTCGACGGCGCGACCGTGATCGAGGCCCCGGAGGAGTTGCGCGGCCGGGTGCGGACCGCAGCCGACCGCCTGCTCGCCGCCGGCGCGTGAGCGCGGGCCTACAGCTCGATGATGGTGTCGTTCAGTTCGGCGGCGTCCGTGTCCCACAGAGCGACGACGGCGGCGGCCAGCGTCTCCGGTTCCAGCGCCTTGACTCGGAACACGACGGATGCCGCCCGCAGGGGCTCCTGCCCATCCCGAGCAGCTTTCGCGAATCCGTGCGCGACCGCCCGCGTCCAGGCCTCGCTCGCGGCCTTCACCGCGGCGTAGTTCGCACCGCCGGCCAGAGGTCGCGCGACGGCAGACGACGAGACGATCGCGAACCGGCCGGCATCCGAGGCCTGCAGGGCACCGTTGAATGCGCGACTCGTGGCGCGAACTGCCTGGAGCGCAGGCATCAGCGCGTCGAAGTCGGCATCCGTCTGCCCCGACAGGCCGCCTCCTCCGCGCCACCCGCCGACCAGCGGGATCACGGCGTCCACACTGTCGAGGCGCGCAGCCAGCCCCGCCATCGACTCAAGAGATGTCGCGTCGGCGACCTCGACCTGAGCGCCTGCCTCGCGAAGCGGCTCGAGACGCCCGGCAGAGCGGCCGGTCGCGACCACGCGCGCACCGGCGGTCAGAAGGCGGGAGGCCACTACGAGTCCCGCGTCGCTCGTCGCTCCGGCGAGGACGATCGTGCGCCCTGCAACGTTCATGGGGTTCCTCCTCAAGGGCGGGTGTCACGCACTGCGGAGGATGTTACGGGCTTCGGAGGTCTCCCTGGGATATCTCCGATGCCCGTCACATCCTCCGCGAGACGTCACGCTCGCTCGTGGGCGTGACGTGGGCAGGGGAGCGGTTCAGTCGTCGGTTCCGCGGATGCCGACGGTCGACTCGATAACGGGCTTCATCTTCTTGTCGAGGGTCTCGAAGAACATCGACAGCGGGAACTCGTCGTCCATCACCGCATCCGTGTAGCCCTTGGGGGCTCCGGCGAGGATCTCGTCGCTCAGACCGCGAGCCCACTGCGATGCCGGGTGCGGGGTGAGCGTGCCGCGGACGAGCTCGTAGGCGGCGAGCCAGTGCGCGACCTTCGGGCGGTCGATCGAGTGCCAGTACAGGTCGTCGATCGCGTCGCCCAGCGCGACGACCGCGTCGGGGACGTTGTCCCAGTCGAATGCGAGGGCGGTGTCGGTCCAGTGCAGCACGCCCCGCTGATGCAGCCAGGCAAATAGCAGCTGTCCGCCGACCGCGTCGTAGTTGCGCGTGCGGTTGCCCGTGATCGCGAAGCGGAAGATCCGGTCGAAGATCACGGCGTACTGCACCAGCCCGGCGTGGTCGTGCATCTCCTGCTCGCTCGCCGTGAGCTCCTCGCCGGCCTCGATGCGCGCCGCGAGGGCGCGCTCGATCTTCACCGACTCGCGGAACGCGGTCATGTCGCAGCGCATCTCTTCGAGGGAGTAGAGGAAGAACGGCATCCGCTGCTTGATCATGAAGGGATCGAACGGCAGGTCTCCGCGCATGTGTGTGCGGTCGTGGATGATGTCCCACATCACGAACGCACGCTCGGTCAGCGCCTGGTCGTCGAGCATCGCCGCGGCGCGCTCAGGCAGCTCGAGGTTGGTGATCTCGGACGCCGCGCGCACGACGCGGCGGTAGCGGGCCGCCTCACGGTCCTGGAAGATCGCACCCCACGTGAACGAGGGGATCTCGCGCATCGCGACGGTCTCGGGGAACAGCACCGCAGAGTTCGTGTCGTAGCCGGGGGTGAAGTCGATCAGGCGCAGCGAGACGAACAGCTTGTTGCCGTAGTCGCCCGCCTCGAGCGCGCCGATGAACTCCGGCCAGATCGTCTCGACGATGAGCGCCTCGACCAGGCGGTCGCTCGAGCCGTTCTGCGTGTACATCGGGAAGACGACGAGGTGACGGATGCCGTCGACGCGGTTCTGCTGCGGCTGGAACGCGATCAGCGAGTCGAGGAAGTCGGGCACGCCGAAACCGGAGTCCGCCCAGCGCTCGAAGTCCACGACGGACGCGGCGAGATACTCGGCGTCGTGCGGGAAGGCAGGGGAGAGCGCGCGGATGCCGGAGATGATCGCGGAGACGAGCTGGCGGGCCTTCTCATGGGTCGCTGAGCGGGGGCCCCCGCGCTCGGAGGCTCCGGACAGCGCGTCAGCGATGCCCGGAGTGGGCGTGGGGAGCGAAGCGTCCGGGATCGAGCCGTCCTTGATCTGCATCTCGCGAATCGCGATCGCGGCGTCCTTGAGCTGGGCCCAGGCGGCGGACTGCTCAGCAGTCGACGCGTCCTCGACGACCTCGGGTTCGCCGATGAGAGCGTTGCTGTGAGTGGTGGTGAGGGACATCGGGACCTCCGATCATGAAATGCAGGAAATATTCCGGTGATTGCCGGGTTCTCCCGATATTATTCCATGCATGGATGACTCTGTCGACCGCGCCATCCTCGCCGCGGTCTCGCGCGACGGGCGCGCCACACTCGCCCAGCTCTCCGACGCCGTCGGGCTTTCTGTGTCAGCCGTTCAGTCGCGACTCAAGCGCCTCGAGACCCGCGGCGTCATCACGGGTTACCGGGCGGTCGTCGACCCCGAACAGGTGGGCACCCCGTTGTCCGCCTTCATCGAGATCACTCCGCTCGATCCCGCTCAGCCCGACAACGCCCCCGAGCTGCTCGAGCATCTGCAGGCGATCGAAGCCTGTCACTCGATCGCCGGCGACGCCAGCTACATGCTGTTCGTCCGGGTTCCGTCGCCGCGCGCCCTGGAGGAGCTGGTTCGCGACATCCGGCTGGAAGCCAATGTCAGCACGCGCACCACCGTCGTGCTGCAGACCTACTACGAGCATCGGCCCATCATCTCGGTCGAGAACACTCCATAGGCGTTCCTGCCCGGCGCTCCGCGTGACGGCGGCGGCTTTCAGGATGACGACCTCGATCGCCGCCCGAGGATGCGGGCATCATAGAACGATGACTGCAGGATCATCCCGTCTACCGGTCGTGCTGCTGCACGGCTGGCCCGTCACCGAGGCGCACTGGCGGCATCTGCTCCCCCTTCTGGATCAGGCGGGCTTCGCCGCGGTGCCGATCACGCTGCCGGGTCTCGGCGCGAAGCCCGTTCAAGCCACGAGCTTCCGCAAGGCCGATCTTGCGCACTGGCTGAAAGACATGCTCGCTCAGCGGGGGATCACGCGGTTCGCGCTGATCGGTCATGACTGGGGCGCCACAGTTGCCGTGATTCTCGCCGCCGAGCTGGCTTCCGCGGTGACCGCCCTGGTCGTCGAGGAAGAGATCCTTCCCGGGATCGACATCCACATTCCTGAGCCGGGTCGAAGCCACTACCCGACCTGGCACGGGCCCATCAATCGCACGATCGGTCTCGCCGAACAGCTCGTCCCCGGGCGTGAAGCCGCGTACTACGGCATGTTCCTCGAGCAGAGCGCGGGTCCGGCGGGGCTCGATCCCGACACAGTCCGGTCATACATCGAGGCATACTCCGCACCGGGCGTTCTGGAGGCCGGCCTCGGTTACTACCGCACCGGCAGCGATGACCTCGGAGATGTCCGTGCGCTCGTCGCCGATCAGGTCGCCGCGCCAGTACTCGCGCTCGGCGGACGCTTCGCTTTCGGCTCCGCCGTCGCCGACGGCGTCCGTCTCTTCGCCAAGGACGTGACCGGTGTCGTTCTCGAGGACTCCGGTCATTACCCGCTGGAGCAAGAGCCTGAAGCCGCGGGGCGCGCTGTCATCGAGTTTCTTCGCCGCCACGGGTAGGCGACCTTTCGTCACAGGGTCGCGCCGACCAACGCCTCGCCGAGCGGCGTGCGCAGGTGCAGCATTCGGGCGCCGTCTCTTTCCGAAGAGACCAGACCCGCGCCACGGAGCACGGTGAGGTGGTGGGATGCCGTCGAGACCGCGATGCCGGCATCCTTCGCCACCTGCGACGTCGTGCGCGCATTGCCGGCCTCGAGCAGGATCTCCGCTCGGGCGGGACCGAGCAATGCGCTCAGCGCGGCGGAGATCTCGATCGCGTCCTTAGCCCATCCCGCTGTGACCCCGCGGGCGGGGTAGAAGAGCGTCGGCTGCGCCGGCGGCTCGGTGAGCACCATGCAACCCCACGAGGACATGACCGAGGGAACCAGAACGAGACCGCTGCCGCGGCAGTCGACCTGCTCGCTGTGCCGCCGCAGCGACACGCGCACGGCGCCGTCGCCCCAGCCGACCTTCGGGTGCAGATCACCCGCCATGCCGGCGATGCCCCCGGTCGCGATCGCGCGCGAACGCACGACGATGTCGGCGCGCAGGATGCGCTCGAGCTGGGACCACGCGGGTGCGAGCGCGGCCTCCCACACCTCCGACCAGGCGTCCGCGATGATCGCCCGCGCCCGGGTCGGGTGCTCCTGCATCTCGCGCAGGGCCTGCCGTCGTGCACCCGTCGAGCGCACAACCATCTTGCCGAAGTCGACCCGCATGCCATCGAGCGACGCCGCACGCAGGGCGTCGAGTTCGGCTTCCGGGGTCATCTCCCAGCTCGCGGTCGCCGTGAGGAAGTCGGGCAGGTAGCCGTCGTCGCCGATCACGGCGGCGAGCACCGCGAAGCTGTCGCGAGGAAGGTTCTCGCGCACCGAGCGCAGCCAGCCCCATTGCAGCGGATGCTGCGCCGGACGCAGCAGCACCCGCACGGCATGGGCGAGTTCATGGCCAGGGGAGATGCCGAACCGCACCGCCTGGATGTCGCCAGGGCTCAGTTCGAATTCGACCCGGTGATCGGGATGCTCGACGCCTTCGATCGGCATGTTTCGACCCACATCGAAACTCTAGGGACTCATCGTGCGGCTGTCGAGACTGGTGGCATGAACAGGACACCGCTTCCCGCATCGGTCGTCGCCGGCGCCGACATCCGAATCGGCACCGGCCTCAGCCGAAAGTTCGAAGGCGCAGAGCACGGCGCGCATGTCTCGTACTTCTACGTCGAGAACCAGCCAGGTCAGGGCCCAGGACTGCATTGGCACCCCTACTCTGAGACCTGGGTGGTGCTCGAGGGCACCGCTCGCATCACGGTCGGTGACGACACCTTCGTCGCCGAGGCGGGTGACACCGCCACCGGGCCCGCGTTCGTGCCGCATCGCTTCACGAACGTCGGCGACGGGATGCTGCGACTCATCGGCATCCACGCATCCCCCACGATCATCCAGACGTTCCTCGACGAGGACGAATCGGCACGCTCAGTGCAGGCATAGGACAGGAGAAAGCATGTCGTTCCAGGCATACCTCGACAACATCGAGACCAAGACCGGGCTCACACCCCGCCAGTTCCTCGACCTCGCCACCGAGAAGGGGTTCGGCCCGCAGACCAAGGCCACCCCGATCCTCGAGTGGCTGAAGGCCGACTACGACCTCTCGCGCGGATACGGAATGGCTCTCGTGCACGTCATCACCAAGGGTCCGCAGATCAGCGCCAAGCACGTCGGCACCGACGGTGCGCACGCCGACGCCTCGGACACCCTGTGGCTCGACGGCAAAGACACCAAGCCCGCTCTCTGACTCCACGGCAAGGAGAACCACCATGGCCGTTCGCGCCGACCTCAACATCTCACTCGACGGATTCGCGACCACCACCGACCAGACCCCCGACAACCCGTTCGGCGACGACTGGGGCCGCCTCGTCGCCGCCTACGTGGCGACCCGTACCTTCCGTGCCCGGGTGCTCGGCGATTCCTCCGGGGAGGGGACGACCGGGCTCGACGAGGACTACGCGGCTGCATACTTCGAAGAGGTCGGCGCCGAGATCATGGGCGCCGGCATGTTCGGCCTGCACGAGCACGGCGATGATCCGGACTGGAAGGGATGGTGGGGTGATGAGCCGCCGTTCCACGTGCCGGTCTTCGTCCTGACGCACACAGCGCGTCCGTCGATCGAGTTCGCCAACGGCACGGTCTTCCACTTCCTCGAGGCGACGCCGGAGGAGGCACTCGCGAAGGCGACCGCAGTCGCCGGCGACGGGGACGTGCGCATCGGAGGCGGCGTGGACGTCGTGCGGCAATTCCTACGCGCAGGGCTCATCGATCGGATGCACCTCGCAGTCGCCCCGCTCGTGATCGGCAGCGGCGAACGCATCTGGGACGGCCTGCGTGGGCTCGAGAACGACTACGCCGTCCGCAATGAGGTGGCCGAGAGCGGCGTCACCCACGTGACGTTCACCCGGCGCTGAGCCACCCGCTGTCGTATCCGCCGCGCTCGTTCGGAAGGAGAACTCGCGGTGTGGAGGAGGATCTGCGCGGATTCCTCCTTCTGAACGCGAGTTCTCCTCCGGAACGGATGCCGTTCGAGATCGAGGACTGAACGCGGCCCGCAAAGCCACGCCTACTAGGATTCCTCCGTGGCAGCATCCTCACAGCGCAAGAACAAGAGCGCGAGCAAGAAGAAGAGCACTCGTACAGCGACCCGCACGAGCGGCAACCCGGCGAAGAAGCCGATCGTCGAGGCGGGCCCGGTGACGGCCCGTGACTGGATCGGCGCCGCCCGTCTGCGCACGCTGCCGCTCGCGATCGCGCCGGTCGTGATCGGCACCGGAGCCGCCCGCAGCACCGGGCCGGAGTTCCACTGGGTCATCGCGCTCGCCTGTCTCGCGGTCGCGGTGTTCCTGCAGATCGGCGTGAACTTCACGAACGACTACAGCGACGGCATCCGCGGCACCGACGCCCACCGCGTCGGTCCTGCGAGACTGACCGCGTCGGGTCGCGTGAGGCCGCGCACGGTGCTGATCATCGGACTGGTGTTCTTCTCGCTCGCCGCGCTGGTCGGCATCGCGATCGTGATCCGCACTCAGCAGTGGTGGATGCTGGCGGTCGGCGCCGTGTGCATCATCGCCGCGTGGTTCTACACCGGCGGCAAGCGCCCGTACGGCTACTTCGGCCTCGGCGAGGTCTTCGTGTTCGTCTTCTTCGGCCTCGTCGCGACACTGGGAACGACGTGGGTGCAGATCTTCGCGCTGCCGCAGCAGGCGTGGCTCGGGGCGATCGCCGCGGGGCTGTTCGCGTGCGCAGTGCTGCTCGCCAACAATCTCCGCGACATCGATCAGGACCGCCTGGTGGGAAAGCGCACCCTCACGGTGCTGATCGGCAAGCGCGCGACGCAGGTGCTGTTCACGCTGTTCGTGCTCGCGCCGTTCGTGATCGCCGTGCTGCTCGCGCTGCTCTTCCCGATCGCGTGGATCGCGCTGCTCGCCCTGCTCGCGGCCCTGCCCGCACTGCTGATCGTGTGGACGTACCGCAAGCCGGCGGAACTCGTCATCGCGCTCGCGCTGACCTCGCTCGCGGCGCTGCTGTACGCCGGCGCGCTGTTCTGGGCGTTCGTCGGCTGACGCCGGGGCTCAGACCTCGGAGTCCTTGTCGAGAACCTCGTCTTCGGCCTCGGCGTCCTCCTGGCCCGTCGTGGTGCGGGTGCGCCGGCGCTCGTAGAGGTCGGCCGACGCCTCGGACAGCGGCGCGCGCAGGAACAGCATCGAGATGCTGACACCGATGAGCGCGGCGAAGATCACGGCCAGCCACCACAGCTCGCGGAAGATCGGGAAGAAGTACCAGAGGATCGCGAGCGGGAGGAGGAACGCCAGCAACCGCAGCACGGAGTAGACGAGGATCGGTGCGGGCTTCACTCTTTCAGTCTACTTTCGCCTGGGCGCGGCAGCGTCCGCAGTCAGGCCAATCCCATCGCTTCGAGGACATTCTGCTGATCCCGGGTGTTCGCGTTGACCGACACCTCATCGGAGTGGTTCACGTCGACCTCGAACGCTTCCTCGGAGAGCCCATCGGCGGGAAGCGGCCCGAACAGAGCATCGGCTGCGTCGCCGAGATCGCTGCTGCCGGCGTCGCCGTTGCCCGGCACCACACGAACATCGACCCGCTGCTGCTCCGCGGCCGGGACGACGGCCACGAGCACATCGCGCAGCACCTGCTCGGGAACGATGATCAGCGAAGGGTCGCTCTCAAGATCGACCTCCGGATATGCAGAGAGGATGCCGGAGGGGACGACGCGCACCTCGACGTGCAGATCGCACGCGCCTTCGCAGTTCCCCTGCCCGCGCAGGACCTCGTATCGCCACAGCCCGTCCTGTGTGTCGACGAGTTCGAGAGCCTCCTGAACGACGGGCAGCGCGTTCGCGACGTCGGTCGTGCTGGTGCCGAACGGATCGTCGAAGGGCGATCGGTCGTCGATGAGCGGGATCACGAAGCATCCGGTGAGCGGCAGGGTGCATATCAGGCCGACGAGCAGAGCCGTGATCGCGCGCCTTGCAAGGCGCTGTCGTGTAGCGGTCATGCGCGATCCTCTCCGATTCCCAGCGTAGCGAAGGGGACGCCGCGTACGACTCGGTGCCACGGGTGCTCACCCAGCGACCAGAGCATGCCGAGGTGCGGGTCGAGCGCGAGGTCCTGGCACCCCGCGGGCAGTGCCGTCGCGCTTGGTTCGACTGCGCCGAAACTCCCGCGCCACAGCGCACCCGGCCGCAGGCCGTCGGACTGCGAGATCAGGATCTCCTGTCCCCAGAGCGCCGCGCCCTGCATATGACGGACACCTGGGGTGAACTCTCGGACCAGAGCGAACCCGTGCGCAGTCAGCTCGAACTCCCCGATCCGGCCCTCCTCGCCTGAGCGGAATTCGCCGATCAGCACACGCGGCAGCGAACGCCCCGCCTCATCGAACACGCGCCCGACGAACGAGCAGCGCAGATCGATCGGATGCTCGCGGGCGCGCACGGCGACGAGCGTCTTCGAGCGGGAGCCGCCGGTCAGGCGTCGTGCGGTCGTCCCCTGGACACGTCGGACGCCGGCCAGATCGAACTCCCAGACGCCCTGCCTGGTCGCGGCGGCGAACAGCCGATCGCCGAACCATGCGAGCCCGCCGACGTGGATCCGCGCGGGCTCGAGCGCCCCGTCGTCGCCTTCGATCGCGAGCGCCACGTCGAAGCGCCGCGGACGGGCGAGGTCGATGAACGAGACCCGTGAGGCGAGGTGCGTGCGGTTCCGATCCTGCCGGAACCAGCTGATCGCCAGCATCCGCCGCCCCTGCAACAGGCCGGTGTCGACACCCTGCGGATACCAACGGTTCGTCCACGACCGAGCCGTGAGCCAGCGCACGTCGGAGCCATGGCGCAGCACGGGTCTCCACGAGGGGCGGTGCGGGTGCGGCATGCGTCCATCGTCGCCGATCGACCTGGGAACCAGGGCGAGGACACCCGGCGTTCACCTCGTCGTCCCCGATCGGCCACGAACGCGTGCGACCATCCCTGGCACCATGCGTACGCCACTTGTGACCGTCATCGTCCCCGCCAAGGACGCCGGCCCGTACATCGGGACCACGCTGGAGACCCTCACCCGGCAGTTCGAGGACACCTCCGCCCTCAAGGTCATCATGATCGATGACGGGTCGCGTGACGACACCGGTGCGCTGATGCGCCGCTACGCGGATCGCTTCGACGACGCCGTCGTGCTGACGAATCCTCGCCCGCTCGGGCTCGCCAGTGCGCGCAACCAGGGACTCGACCACGTCGACGGAGATCACTTCTGCTTCCTCGACGGTGACGACTGGATGCAGCCGCTGCGGCTGCAGGTGCTCTCCGCGAGGCTGCGCGAACTGGACTGCGACTTCGTGCGCACCGACCACGTCACGGTCACCGGCACGAAGCGGATGGTGAAACGCGCACCGTTCCCGTGGCGTGAACGGGTCGCCTCCCCGCGCGACGCGATTCTTCCGGAGCACGAGCCCACCATGGTCGACTACCCGTTCGCCTGGGCCGGGATGTTCCACCGCCGGGTCATCGACCAGGGCCTCGCCGGCTTCTCGACCGGCCTGTTCACGGCTGAGGACCGACCATGGATCTGGCGGCTACATCTGCAGGCGCAGTCGTTCGCCGTCGTCGACGCGCCGGCTCTGCTGTACCGTCGCGGTGTCCCCACCTCGCTCACCCAGGTGCGCGATCGGCGGCAGCTCGATTTCGTGCGTGCGATGAGAGAAGTCATCGACGTGGTCGAGGCGGATGCCGATGCGGGGCGCTTCCTACCCAAGGCCACCTGGACGGTGCTCGCGCTCAGCTCGCGGCACCTCGTGCGTGCGCGACGGATGACGCCCTCGCTGCGAGGGGAGATGCGGTCGGGCATCCGCGAGCTGCTGGGCCGCCTGCCCGTCGACGAGGTCGATGCCGTCGTCGGACGTCTGGACGGACCGCGCCGCCGTGTGCTCGCACCGCTGCTGCGCAGGGCGAGGAGTCGCGTATGACGCAGATCTTCGCGGTGCACAGCGCCTATGGGCTTGCCACGGCCGCGGCGGCGATCGACGGCGGTCTGCTCGGCACGAGGGGCGAGCGGGTGCTCGTGCCGTTCACCTCGTCGCGGATACCCGAGATCAGCCGCAGCATCCGCACCGATCCCGCCCTGCGGTCGCTGCGCGACCGGTTCGACCGCATCGAGGACCTCGATGAGCTGCTGGGAGCCACGCATCCGAGTTCGTGGAGGCCGCGCGACGCCGACCTGCCCGTGCTCGAGCGTCTGCTGACCAGGGCGTGGAGTCTCGATCGGGGAGAGGTCGAGCTGTTCGTGCAGAGCCCGCAGGTGGCACCGGCTCGGACCCTCATGACGCTGTTCCCCGGAGCGCCCGTCACGATCGTCGGCGATGGCCTGATGACCTACTCGCCGATGCGGGTGAAGCTGCCGCACACGATCGCCGCTCGCATCGTGCGCGTGGTCTACGCCGACGTGGTGCCGGGCGTGACGCCGCTCGTGGGATCGCCGCTGGCTTCCGCGGTGCCGGTGCCGGCCGCGCTGTTCGGCGCGGCGCTCGCCGAGACGGCCGATGAGACGGCCGATCGCGAATCGCTCGACACGGATTCGTCGACCGTGCTCGTCCTCGGCCAGTACCTGGCTGCGCTCGGACTCGCCACCGAGACCGAGGAGGTGGCGATGCAGGTCGAGATGATCGATCGCGCAGTCTCCTGGTCGCCGGAGCGCATCGTCTTCAAGCCCCACCCCTCTGCGCCGCCTCGGTTCACGGATGCCCTTCGGAGCAGGGCCGCGTTCCACGACGTCGAGTTCGTCGAGTACCGGGGCCCGCTCGCCGCGGAGCTCCTCGCCGAACGTCTCGACGCGCTCGCGGTGGTCGCAGGCTTCTCCACCGCTCTCCCGACCGTCCGCGCCCTGCAGGGGCGCGAGATCGGATCGGCGGGGAACGAAACCGTGCTCTCCCGCCTCACCCCCTTCGAGAACAGCAACCGGATACCCGCCACGATCGTCGACGCACTCACCCGTACGGACGGCAGGTGGACGGATGTCGGGGCGCTGCAGCTCCTCGTCGATGCGGTCGGATACGCGATGCAGCCCGAGATCGCCGCCCACCTGCGCCCTCGGGCCGAGCGGTTGCTCGGAACGCTGGAGCAGACCGAGCGCGATCGCTACTTCGGGCCCGCACGATTGGCCGCGCTGCGTCTACCAGGCGCCCCCGCGCCGACTCCGGTGCAGCGCGCGCTCCGGCCGGCGGGCGGCATCGGACGGGCCGAAGAGCTGCGGCTGACCGCGCTCGGCGTCAGACGTCGGGCTGGACGAGCATGGAAGGCGATACGAGGACGATGACGACAGTGGCGATCATCCCCGCGCGCGGCGGGTCGAAGCAGGTGCCGCGAAAGAACGTGCAGAAGGTCGGCGGGGTGCCTCTCGTGGCGAGGGCGGTGCGCGCGGCTCTCGCCGCCGACGGCATCGATCTCGTCGTGGTGTCGACCGACGACGACGAGATCGCCGGAGTCAGCGCGGCCGCAGGCGCGCGTGTCATCCGCCGCCCTGCGGAGATCTCCGGGGACACGGCGACATCCGAGAGCGCGATCATGCATGCTCTCGACGAGCTCGCTTCCGCAGGAGAACAGGTCGACGTGATCGCCTTCCTGCAGGCGACCTCAGCGTTCATCCCGCCCGACGCCCTGGCCGCGGCGGTCGCGCAGGTGCGCAATGGCGAGGCCGACAGCGTCTTCTCGGCGTTCGAGACCTACGGATTCCTCTGGCGGAGGGATGCCGACGGCGCGGCACTGGCGATCAATCACGACGCCGCGTACCGGCTTCGGCGCCAGGACCGCGAACCGCACTATCTCGAGACCGGCGCGTTCTACGTGTTCTCGGCGGCCGGGTTCCGCCAGAGCGGGCATCGGTTCTTCGGCCGCACGGCCATCGCAGAAGTCCCGGAGTGGACGGCGATCGAGATCGACGACGAGCAGCAGCTGCGCATCGCCCGCTCCCTCGCTGCACTGCACGAGGCGGAGCATCCCATCCCGGTGAAGGCGGTCGTGACCGACTTCGACGGAGTCCACACCGACGACACGGCGATCATCGACGCGGACGGCGGAGAGCGCGTGCAAGTGAGCCGCGAGGACGGTATGGGGGTCGCGCTGCTGCGCAAGGCTGGAGTGCCGATGCTGATCCTCTCGACCGAGGTGAACGCCGTGGTGCGCGCTCGCGCCGAGAAGCTGCAGGTGCCGGTGCTGCACGGCATCGACGACAAGGCGACAGCCCTGCGTGCCTGGGCCGCCGAGAACCGCCTCGACCTCGCCGACGTCGCCTACCTCGGCAACGACGTGAACGACCTGCCTGCCATGCGCATCGTCGGCTGGCCGGTCGCAGTGGCGAACGCGCATCCGCTCGTGATCGCGGAGGCGAGGGCCGTGCTGTCCCGCGAGGGCGGAAGGGGAGCTGTTCGCGAACTGGTCGAACGCGTGTTGTCGAGCTGACGCGCTCCGGTAACCCCGGCGTCGCGCGATGTTCACTCTCGGCGCGTACCCAGGAGAGAAGGCATTCGACGACCGGAGGAATCATGACTGTCAGCATCGGATCGCACGTGATCGGCGGCGGCCATCCCGCCTATGTGATCGCCGAGATCGGCCTCAACCACAACGGCGACGTCGAGATCGCCAAGAAGCTCATCGACGTGGCGGCGCGGGCGGGAGCCGACGCCGTGAAGTTCCAGAAGCGCACGCCGGAGATCTCCACGCCGGAGCACATGCGCGACGTGCCGCGCGAGACGCCGTGGGGAACCATGAGCTACCTCGACTACCGCCGTCGTGTCGAGTTCGGCCGCGACGAGTACATCGAGATCGGCGACTACGCGACCATGCTCGGCCTCGACTGGTTCGCCTCGCCGTGGGACGTGCCCAGCGTCGACTTCCTCGAGGACCTGAACGTGGTCGCCCACAAGGTCGCCTCGGCGAGCCTCACCGACACCGAGCTGCTGGTCCGCCTGCGTGAGACGGGCAAGCCGATCATCCTCTCGACGGGCATGTCGACGATCGAGCAGATCGACCGAGCGCTGGAGGCGCTGGGCACCGACCGTGTCGTCCTCATGCACGCGACCTCGACGTACCCGCTGGAGCCGGAAGAGGCGAACCTGCGCGTGATCTCCACGCTGCGCGATCGTTACGCCGGTATCCCGGTCGGGTACTCCGGTCATGAGCGTGGCCTGCAGATCTCCCTCGCCGCCGTCGCGCTCGGCGCCGTCGCGGTCGAACGGCACATCACGCTGGACCGCACGATGTGGGGCTCCGATCATGCGGCCTCGCTCGAGCCCGCGGGGCTCGAGCACCTGGTGCGCGACATCCGCGTGATCGAGAAGGCGCTCGGCGACGGAGTCAAGCGCGTGTTCGACAGCGAGCGCGCGCCGATGGCGAAGCTGCGTCGCGTTCCGGCATGAGCGAGCCGCTGCGGGTCGTCGCGGTCGCGGATGCCGACTCGTTCGTCAAATGGTCGGCATCCCTGCTCGGCAGCGTGCCCGGCATCCGTGCGCATCTGCTGCTGGTGAAGACGCCGCTGACGGCGAGCGCTGCGCAGGAGCGCACTGCGCTCGCCGGCGCAGGGCTCGACGCGTCGTCGGTGTCGCGCATCGCGTTCCGCGAAGCGGGTCCGTGGCTCGAGGCTCAGCGCCCCGATGTCGTCCTGCTCGCCGGCCGTGGCCCGTTCGTGCGTCTGATGGGACGCGTGATCGACACGCTGTCCCGACGGCCTGTCACGGTCGCGGGGCTCCCGGGTATGGCGATCCCCGCGCAGCGCGGAGCGCTCGAGTACCGGCGGCACGCTGACCTGCTCGTCGTGCACTCGCATCGGGAGGAGTGGGCGTTCGAAGAGCTCGGCCGTCGCATCGGGGTGCAGGTGCCCACGGCCCTCGCGACGCTGCCGTTCGCGAAGACCAGGGCGCGGATGCTGTCGCCCGAGCTCGTCCGCTCCGCGGGGGCGCGCGGGGTTCTCGTCGCTGAGCGCTCGGCGGGCCAGGTGCTCCGACCACCGGCCACGGATCTGGTGTTCGCCTCGCAGGCGCTCGTGCCGATGGAGCGCGAAGAGCGGGCGGAGATCGCGGCGACCCTGGTGAAGGCGGCGAACGCGGATCCGAACCGTCGGGTCGTCGTGAAGCTGCGCTCACGGCCCGGCGAGGCCGAGACGCATCTCGAGCACGACGCCTACATCGACCTGCTCGAGGGCAGGAGGCCGTCGAATCTCGTGGTCTCCTACGATTCGATGGCCGACGCCCTGTCGACGGCCGCGGGCCTTGTGACGGTGAGCTCGACCGCGGCGATCGAGGCGGTAGCGCTCGGCGTGCCGGTGATCGCCCTCGATTCGTTCGGGGTCAGCAAGTCGCTGCTGAACACCGTGTTCGTCGGCAGCGGTCTGCTGGGCGGGCGGAGCGAGGTCATCGCGGGGCGGTTCCGGCATCCGCATCCGAACTGGCTGCGCGACAACTACTTCCACCCCGAGTCCGAGTCGACCTGGTGGCAGCGGGTGGAGGAACTGGTGGCGCAACGACGGGCGGGCGCGCTTCCGGCGCGACCCGTGCGGTACGGGCGTGGGGGAGCGGTCAAGGCCGCGTGGCACCGGGCGAGCGTCCTCGGGCGCGACGACCGCACCCTGAGCGGTCGCGCCGCCCTCGCCTTCGGAGTGCCGGCGACACGTGCCATGGCCGCGGTGCGCGATCGGCGCCGTGCGCCGGGGCTCGGCACCTGGTCGGACGCCTCGACGGACTACACGCTCGAGCCGAATCCGTTCCACGACTCGATCCGGCGCTGAGCGATCTCTGGGGATCAGGGACTCTGGGAATAGAAACTGAATTGACTCAGTTATGAGTTGAGTCGCTTACGCGATTCCTCATCACCCATTGTCGCAACAAGAGAAGAGATCCGCTCATGCCTTCACTCACCGGCGCCGTCGTCCTCATCACCGGAGCGAACGGGGGCATCGGCACCCGTTTCGTCGAACAGGCGCTGGCGCGCGGAGCGGCCAAGGTGTACGCCACGGCCCGCAGCCCGCGCGAATGGAACGACGACCGTGTCGTGCCCCTTGCTCTCGACGTGACGGACCCCGCCTCGATCAGCGCGGTCGTCGAGGCCGCCCCCGACGTGACCGTGCTCATCAACAACGCGGGCGCATCCGTGCCCTCGGCCGGCATCCTCACGCACTCCGACGAGGACATCCGCCGGAACGTGGAGACGAACTTCCTCGGCCCGCTCTTCCTCGCCCGTGCCTATGCGCCGCTGCTCTCCGGACGCCCGGGTGCGGCGATCATCGACATCCACTCCGCGCTCGCCTGGTACGCGGTCGGCGGCATCTACAGCGCCACCAAGGCCGCGCTGTGGTCCGCGACGAACTCCCTCCGCCTCGAGCTCGCGCCTGCTGGCGTCCACGTCGTCGGAGTGCACGTCGGCTACGTCGACACGGCGATGGCGGCCCACGTCGACGACCCGAAGACAGACCCGGCGGACCTCGTCGGCGCGGTTCTCGACGCCACCGAGCGCGGCGAGTACGAGGTCCTCGCCGACGAGACCTCGGTGCAGCTCAAGGCCGGCCTCAGCGCGCCGATCGAGGCGCTCTACCCGCAGCTGCGCACCGCATAGGTCCGAACTCGCAGCACTCGCGCCTCCCGCCCGTTATCCGGGACGGGAGGCGCGGGTGCAAGGCTGGGCTCGATCAGCTGCTGCGACGGATGGCGCGCACGCCGACCGTGATCCCGATGACCGCGACCGCGAGGGCGGCGACCCAGCCCCACAGCACCGTGACGTCGCCGAGATCACCGGCGAACAGCGCCCGCTCGGCCTGAACGACCCAGTTCACCGGATTCACCGACGCGACCGCGCGCATCCACCCCGGTCCTTCGTCGAGCGGCAGCAGCATGCCCGACAGGATCAGCAACGGGAAGATCAGCGCCTGCTGCACGCCCCAGAACAGCCATTCGCGATCCTTGGTGGCGAGCGCCAGCGAGTACGAGAGGGAGCCGAGCCCCACCCCGAACACGGCGAGCAGCGCGAGCCCGACGATGAGCCCCGGCACATCGATCGCGAAGCCGAACGGCCAGGCGAGAGCGGAGATCACGAGCGCCTGCACGACGATCGGCGCGATCTCCTTGAGTGCACGGCCGACCAGCAGCGATGAGCGGGCGAGCGGAGCGACGAGGGTGCGCTCGTGCGAGCCGGTCATCATCTCGTACTGCAGGTTGGATCCGGTGGCGCCGGTGCCGAACAGCACGATCATCACGAGCACTCCCGGCACGAACCACGCCAGCGTCTCGTCGGCTGGACGACCCGAGCTGCCCACGAGAAGCGGCGCGAACAGACCGAGGAACACCAGCGGCTGGAGCAGGCTGAAGATGAGCGTGAAGGGATCTCGGAGCACGGGCTTGAGCTCCCTGATCAGCACGTTCTTCGTGTCCCTGGTGAGGTTCGGACGTACGAGGGTGTCCGTGGCGGTCATGAGAGGACTCCTGTCTGGGCGGTCTCGATCTCGGGGGTGGTCTCGGATGCGGCGTCGGATGAACCCTCGCCGGCTTCGCGCAGCGTGCGACCGGTGAGGGCGAGGAACACGTCGTCGAGGGTCGGCGGAACCCCGGTCGCGCGGCGGACGAGGATGCCTGCGGCGTCCAGCTCCCGCACGATCACCGGAAGCAGGCGATCGCCCTCCGGCACCGCGAGCGACACCGAGTCTCCGTCGAGGGAGACCGCGGCGGTGCTCAGGGTCGCGACGACGGAGCGAGCGAGCGCAGCATCCGCCTCGTCGGCGAAGCCGAACGTCAGCACATCTCCCGCGAGAGTCGCCTTCAGGGCTGCGGCGTCGTCGTCGGCGATGATTCGACCCTTGTCCATGACCATCACCCGCTCTGCGTAACGGTCGGCTTCTTCGAGGTAGTGAGTGGTGAGGAAGACGGTCGTCCCGTGCTGAGCGCGCAGGTCGAGGATGTGATCCCAGAGATTCGCCCGACTCTGCGGGTCGAGGCCCGTGGACGGCTCATCGAGGAAGATGAGGGGCGGGGCGTGCATGAGCCCGAGCGCGATGTCGAGACGGCGCTTCTGCCCGCCGCTGAGCTGCTGCACCGTCCTGGTGGCGAAGGAGCCGAGGTCGAGCGACTCGATGAGCGCATCGGCCCGGCGCGCGCTGTCGCGCTTGGACATGCCGTAGAAAGCCCCCTGGCTGATCAGCTCATCGCGCACCCGCTGGGAGAAGCTGCCGCTCGTGAGCTGGCCGACGTAACCGATGCGGGCGCGGACTCCCGCTGGGTCGGTGCGGATGTCGTGCCCGACCACCCGTGCCGTGCCCGACGTCGGAGGGATCAACGTCGTCAGCATCCGCAGACTCGTGGACTTGCCGGCGCCGTTGGGGCCGAGGAACGCGACGAGTTCGCCGCGTGCTGCGGAGAAGGAGAGATCGGTGACCGCGTCGACCGACGTCTTCTTGACGGTGAAGACCTTGGTCAGGCCCTCGGTTTCGATGATGGGTTCAGTTGCCATGATTCGAAGCTAGAAGGCAACCAGGACAGATACTGTCCGCAATATCTGGGACTCTTGAGACATGTCCGACACCACGTCCCGCGCACTCGCCCTGCTCAATCTGCTGCAGACGCACCGGCACTGGCCCGGCACGGAGCTTGCGAGCAGGCTCCGTGTCACCGAGCGCACCGTGCGGCGCGACGTCGACAGGCTGCGCGACCTCGGATACCGTGTCGAGTCCACGCCGGGTGCGGCCGGCGGGTACCGGCTCGAGGCGGGTAGCGCGGTCCCTCCGCTGCTGCTCACCGACGACGAGGCCGTGACGATGGCGATCGGGCTGCGCGTGGCCGCGACCCAGCAGCTCGTCGGGGGAGCCGAGGTCACGCTCACCGCCCTCGCCAAACTCGAGCAGGTGCTGCCCTCGGCGCTGCGTCGGAGGGTGAACGCGCTCGCGGAGTCCGTGCAGCCTCCGCGCATCGGCGACTCCCCGGTCGTCTCGCCCGAGGTCCTGGGCGAGATCGCGCTCGCCACCCGCGACACGGAGCGTCTGCGGCTGCGGTACGTCGACGGGGCCGGAGTCGAGAGCATCCGCCGGGTCGAGCCGCACGCGCTGGCTCCCTCCGGACGAAAGTGGTTCCTGCTCTGCTGGGATCTCGATCGAGACGACTGGCGCACGTTCCGCGTCGATCGCATCGAGACGGTGGAGCACACCCGCGTGCTGTTCGCGAGGAGGCCGATCACCCCCGAGGAGATCGAGGAGCGGGTGTTCGTCGCCTCCTCCTGGTCGCCGCAGAAGGTCGAGGCGGATGCCGTGATGGACCTGCCCCTGGACGAGATGCAGGAGCGCTTCGGAGTCTGGTCGCAGGGCGCGACGGCAGAGGACGCACAGCGCACCCGCTGGCCCTTCGGCGGGTCCGACTGGCGCGACGCCATGTACGCGCTGCTGTGGATACCCGAGGGCGTCGAGTACACCACGACATTCCCCGAGCCGTGGCGTGCAGAACTCCGCGAGGCGGTGGAGAGGATGCTGCGCGCCCTCGACGCTCCGGCGCCGGATGTCGTCGGGTGACGGTCGCGGTCATCGCCGGACTCATAGCGTTATCCCAGGCAACGCTCCTGGCCAGAGCCCGAACCGCGCGGTAGCGTCGGGGTCATCATCGCGGCGATCCGGGCGGTCCCGGGCCTCGGCTCATAACTGAAGGCGTTGCGGGTTCGACTCCCGCCGTCGCGTCCACGCGATCCATGCGCACCTCCTGTCGGGGATGATGGACCCATGCCTGCTTCTCACCGCCCAGGACTACGGGTCTCGGTCGGGGTCGTGATCCCCGAGTCCGAGTTGTCGTGGCGGTTCTCGCGGTCGTCCGGGCCCGGCGGGCAGGGGGTCAACACGGCGGACTCGCGTGTCGAGCTCGTCTGGGACGCCGCGTCCTCATCGGCACTGTCTCCGGCGCAGCGGCAGCGACTGTTCGAGCGTCTCGGCGGGCGGCTGGTCGACGGCGTGCTGACGATCGCGGCATCCGAGCACCGGGCGCAACTGCGCAACCGCGACGCTGCGCGAGAGCGTCTCGCCGCGCTGATCGCCGAGGCTCTCCGGCCGCCGGCGCCCCCGCGTCGACCCACGAAGCCGAGCCGCGGGTCGAAGGAGCGACGGCTCAAGGCGAAGCAGCGTCGCACCGATGTCAAGCAGATGCGCCGCCGGCCTCGCGACATCTGAACCGCTCAGTCGCGCGTCCCGCGCACCAGCTCCAGGCCTGCACCTGCGAACTGCCGCAGCGTCGCGTCGGGCAGGAAGGCCCTGGTCAACGCCCCGCCGATCGCGGCGAGATCGCTCTCGTCGCGGAACAGCAGGTACATGGTCTCGTAGCGCGGGTGGAACTTCTGCTTGAAGCGGTGCAGCGAGCCGAAGCCGTATACCGGCTCCAGAGCCTCGGCGAGCCGCTCGCTCAGTGCCGCGATCATTCCGGCGTCCGGGGGATAGTCGTGGGCGAGCGGAGCGCCGGAGAGCGACATGATCTCGCACCCCTCGTCGGAGAACTGCTGCGCCGATGAGGCGATGAGGTACTCCATGACGGGACCGAATCCACCGTCCCTGCGCCGCATGAGGTCGAGCGTCCAGCCGCGCACGACGCCGTGCTCGCCGTAGATCGGCAGCCACGATAGGAATCCGTCGACGTCGCCGTTCGGTGCGACGGCCAACGCCAGACGCACTTCCGGCGCCTCCGCCTCCTCGAGCGTGCCGAGCGTGAAGCGCATCTCGGGGAGGTCCTTGTCGCCGACCCAGGCCTCCGAGATCGCGCGCAGCTGCTGCTGCACGCCCCACGATTCGGCCTTGAGGTGGGTGAGGCGGAAGGTCATGTCCTCACGACCGGCCTTGTTCAACGAGGTCCGCACGGAGTTCCAGCGCTTGCCGGTGAAGGTCAGACCCGGCAGATCCACGATCGTGTCGTCCGCCACCACGAGACTGCGCCAGCCCGACGGCACAGCCGCACGCGTCGCATCGTCGGCGCTGAAGAAGCAGGGGATGAGGCCCGCCTGCTCGGCTGCGTGCACGAACTCCTGCACCGCCGCGGCCCGAGTCTCGGCAGGTCCGACGGGATCGGCGAGCGCGAGCGCGACGCCGTTCCGACGGTGATATGCGACGATCCCTCCGCTTGTACGGGCGTAGCTGTTGCCCTCCCAGGTCGCCATCCAGGACAGCGTTCCGCCGCCGTGCGCGCGCAGCTCGGCCGTGAGGTCCTCGACGGTCGGGGCCGGTGACATGCCGATCCCTGACCGGCGCCTCGCCCGGAACGCGCGCCGCACCCAGACGAGGTAGACGAGCAGGACGAGCCAGAGGAACCCGTTCGCGAGAGCGAGCTCGGTCTCGCCGTCCCAGCGCAGATCCACCTGGGTCTGGCTGGTCAGGGTGATCAAGGTCAGCACCAGCGCGGCCACCAGGATGTTGAACAGTCCGAGGAGGATGACGAGGACCCATGACCAGCGGCGACCTCTGCGGAGTCCGCTCACGAGGACGGCGATCACGACGACATCGATCGCCAGGTCGATGAAGCCGCCGGAGGCGGGAGAAGTCGGGCCGAAAGGGCCGTCTGTGGGCACCAGGATCGTGATGATCTCGATCGCACCCAGGACGAGCACCGCGATCACCGCGATGAGCCGTTGCTCGCGCACGGTCGTGCGGCGCACACGCAGCGTCCGATCGACGGCGAGGATGAGCAGCACGGCGAGCAGATGCTCGAGATCGGCGATCGCACCCCAGAACAGCATCGCGATGAACACGAAGCCGAGCAGCACGAGCCAGCCGCGCACGCGCCATGGCGGGCGGAACAGGCCGACTGCGGCGGCGATGCACGCCATCGTGCCGCCGGACGCCCCCACATCGAGAGCGGCGGCCTGGGTCTGCGCCCACTCCCATTCGAACTGCGAGAGCATCAGGAGCAGCGCGGCGGTCGCGAGGATCGCGAAGAGCTGTCCGACCCAGTAGTACGCGAGCGCCGCTCTTGCTCCCCGACGGAACTCGAGATAGGCCATGCCCCAGAAACCGGAGATCGTGAACACGTAGACCCAGGGCTGGTTCACGAAGAACGTGCCGGTCAGGGGCGTCCACCATCTGCCCTCGCTGAACGCGGGCAGACCGTAGGCGACGGTTTCGAACAGGTCGACGTCTTCGAACGGAGCCCAGAGTCCGCGAGAGACGACGCCCACCGCCAGGATCACGGCGACCATGCACAGCGTGGCCGGTATCCGTCGCAGCACGGCGAGGATTCCCGTCGCGGGGGAGCGCTCCTCGATCATGCGCCCAGCGTAGCGATGGCGGATGCCGCTCAGCGCAGCCGCTTGCGCATGAAGACCTGCGCCGTGCCGTCGCCCTGGTCGATGCGTTCCGTCTCGCGGTATCCGCACGATTCGTACAGCGCGATGTTCGCCTCGCTCAGGCTGCCGGTGAACAGCTCGGCCTCTTCGCAGTCGGTGTCGTCCTCGATCGCGTCGAGCAGTCGCGTTCCGATTCCCTCGCCCTGGACGTCGGGGGCGACCGCGATCCTGCCGATCTGCAGCAGACCGTCGCCTTCACGGGCGCGCAGCGCGCCGACGATCCTTCCGTCGAGCACGGCGACGACGCCCTTCGCGGTGCGCAACTCTGCCTCCAGCTCGGGCAGTGACTGCGTGAGCGGCGGCTGATCGGGATCTGCATAGATCTGCGCCTCAGAGACGAAGGCGGCGCGCTGGAGCGTCAGCACCTCGCCCGCGTCGGACGGTGAGATCGGCCGGATGGTGATGGCGGTCAACGTGTCCTCCTCGTGCCGTGAGTCCTCGGGTGTCGATGCCAGGTTACGTCGAGAGGCCGCGAAGGCTCTTCCGTCACGCCGACCGCACGCGTTGGATGGGGGTATGACAAGAACCAGCGGGAGACGGACGCGGGGACGATCGATCATCGCGGGGGCGCTCGCCGCGGCATCCGCGCTGCTGCTCACGTCCTGTACGCCGCGGGCCCCGGTCGTCTCGGCGTCCGCACCCGCTCCCGTGACGTTCGCCGACGGGCTGGACACCCCCTGGTCGATGGTGTTCTACGGCGACGCTCTGCTCGTCAGCGAACGCGACAGCGCCCGAGTGCTCGAGTTCGATGAGAACGGTGAGCGGCACGAGGTCGGAGTGATCGACGGCGTCGCGCCCGGCGGCGAGGGAGGGCTGCTCGGTCTGGCCGTGCGCGATGACGAGCTCTTCACCTACGTCACGGGCGTGGACGAGAACCGCGTGGAGCGCAGGACGATTCTCGGTGAGCCCGGCGAGCTCTCGCTGGGGGAGCCCACCAGCGTGATCGACGGCATCCCGTCCGCGTCGAACCACAACGGCGGGCGCATCGCATTCGGACCTGACGGGATGCTGTACATCACGACGGGTGACGCAGGTGAGCGCGACAGCGCGCAGGACGTCGAGGCGCTGTCGGGCAAGATCCTGCGTCTCACCGCCGAGGGAGGCATCCCGGCAGACAATCCCTTCCCGGATTCGCCGGTGTACAGCTACGGCCATCGCAACCCGCAGGGCATCGGGTGGGATGCCGAAGGCATGATGTACGCGAGCGAGTTCGGGCAGGACACCTGGGACGAGCTCAACGTCATCGAACCGGGCGGCAACTACGGCTGGCCGGAGGTCGAAGGGACTGCCGGCGATGGCGACTTCATCGATCCCGTGCAGCAGTGGCGACCCTCTGAGGCGAGCCCGAGCGGAATCGCGGTGACCGGTTCGGACATCCTGATCGCGAACCTCCGCGGAGAGCGGCTGCGTCGCGTGCCGCTCGACGATCTCGCGTCGAGCACCGAGGACTACTTCGGCCGATTCGGGCGGCTGCGAGACGTCATGGTCGCGGAGGGCGCGGTCTGGATGCTGACGAACAACACGGATGGCCGCGGAGATCCGGGCGATGGCGACGATCGGATCATCCTCATCCCGATGGACTGAGGCGGCGCATCCGGTCGTCGATCACGTCCCGCAATAGGTGATGTGGCGCGCGGCTCCCTCAGGGGCGGGCAGGGTGAAGCGCCGGTATTCGCCGCCGGTCCGTTCGGTGTACGGATCGCGGAGCGTATCGAGCAGCTGCTCGAAGGGCTCGAGGTCGCCTGCGGTGGCGGCCTCGAGGGTTTCCTCGACGATGTGGTTGCGGGGAACGTAGACGGGGTTGGCCGCCCGGATGAGGTCGGCATCGGGATCGAGGGACGACCAGCGGATCAGCCAGTCGTCGAGCTCTGCGACGGGGCCGAGGAAGCGGGAGCGCAGCGGCCTTTCGTCGCCGTCCGCGGCGGCCGCCAGGTCGCGCCAGAACCCGGTGAAGTCGACGGCATGCTCGGCGAGCATCGCGAGCGCGTCGTCCGCGAGATCCGACGCGACAGCGGGGGAGACCCGGTGATCGAGACCGAGCTTCGCGTGGAACGCCCGCCCACGATGAACGCGGTAGCGCGCGTCGAACGACGCGACGATCTCCTGAGCGATCCGCTCGCCGGCATCCGCATCATCGGCGAGCAGCGGCGCGAACGCGTCGCCCAATCGCTCGAGGTTCCAACGCATGATGGCGGGTTGCTGATCGTACGCATATCGGCCGAACCGGTCGATCGAGCTGAAGTGCGCCCCCGGTTCGTATTCGTCGAGGAACGCGCAAGGGCCGTAGTCGATGGTCTCCGCCGAGACGAGCACGTTGTCGGTGCTGAGCACGCCGTGCACGAACCCGAGGCTCATCCAGTCGACGGTCAGGGCAGCCACGGCCTCGACGATGCCGTCGAGGAGAGACCGATGCGGATGCTCGGCGGACGCCGCGTGCGGGTGGTGGCGGGTGATCGTGTGATCGGCGAGACGGTGCAGCAGCGTGGGGTCGTCGTGCGCGCGGGCGTACTCGAAGGAGCCGAAGCGGATGTGGCTCGCCGCTGTGCGTGCGAGGACCGCTCCCGGCGCCACGACCCCGTCGAGCTCGCGTGGCGCGCCGGTCGCGACCACGGCCAGCGCGCGGGTCGTGGGGACCCGGAGAGCGTGCATCGCCTCGCCCATCAGATACTCGCGGAGCATCGGCGCCACAGTGGCGAAGCCGTCCACGCGCGACATCGACGTGGGGCCGATGCCTTTCAGATGCACGTCGCGCAGACGCCCCTGGCGGTCGCGACGCTCGCCGAGGAGCGCAGCGCGGCCGTCGCCGAGGATCGGCTTGTACACACCCCACTGGTGCCCCGCGTACACCTGCGCGACCGGCGTCGATCCCGGATCGTACGCCTCGCCGGTGAGGAAGCGCACGCCTGCATCCGATCGCAGGTACTCCGCGGCGAGACCCAGCTCACGCGCGATCTCCTCGTTCAGGGTCAGCAGCCGCGGTCGCGGGGTGTGCGCCGACGCGACCGGCCGTGAGAGCTCGGGCAGCGTGCTCGCCCACACTCGCTCGAGCAGCGGCGGAGACTGCCCTTCGAGCGCAGGGCTCCGCGCGTCCCACTCCGTCACCCCGGCCTCGCCGCTCATGCCGAGGGCAGCCCGCGGGAAGACAGGATGCTGCGCAGCCGTTCACGCCCGTGCAGCGCCGATCGACTGCGCACGCGGGCGACGACCGCATCGAGCCAGCTCCCTGTCCGCCCCTGCGACTCGTTGAAGACCCGAAGGGCGTCGTCGTAGTCGGCGAGGTCGTCGACGGATGCCGGGGAGTACCGCTCGTCGTGGCGGACCACCGACTGCGGGAGGCGGGGCTTGACCCGCGCCGGGTTCGCAGGATCAGGCCAGCCGACCGCGACGCCGACGACCGGGTAGGACGCGTCCGGCAGCTCCAGCAGCGCGGAGAGCTCGTCGGGTCGGTTGCGCACCGCGCCGACGAAGACGGCGCCGAGACCGAGCGACTCGGCGGCCACGACCGCGTTCTGCGCCGCGATCGCGGCGTCGATGGTCGCGACGAGTGTGCTGTCGAAGTAGTCGATGCCCTCGGACGCCTCGCCGCGGCTGCGCGAGATCGCCGCTCCCCGGGCCCAGTCGGCGACGAACACGAGGAAGAGCGGCGCCTCACGGATGAACTGCTGATCGCCGGCCAGCGCGGCCACCGCGCTCTTGTGGGCCTCGTCGCGGACGACCGCCACGCTCCACGACTGCAGGTTCGACGAGGTCGACGCCGACTGCGACGCCGCGATCAGAGTGTCGACGATCGCCGGTGACACGAGACGCCGCTCGAACGCGCGCACCGAACGGTGGGCCAGCAGACCCCGGATCGTGCCGGAGTCGTCGAGGTGCAGCGCTTCGTCATCCGCGTCGACGCCGTAGCGGTCGCGCAGCAGGGTCCCCGTGTCGATCACATCTGCCATGCGACGAGTCTCGCCCCTGGGGGTGGCACGGTGGGCCGTCGTGCAACCTGGCGACATGCGACGCAATGAACGATCGTCGAAGACGCTCCGAGACGCGGGATGACGATCCGCGTCATCGCGTGTCATCCGCTCTCCTCGCCGCGGTTACCGTGAGGGAGCGCCGGGCGCCCGCGCGGCCAGAAATCCCGAGGAGAGCACGTGTCCGACTACTTCGATCGCGCCGCAGACAAGACCTTCACCCGCGTCTACAAGAACGAGACGCCCGACATCCTCGCCGCGTTCGCTGCCTTCGATCAGGCCGTGTTCGCCACGGAGGGCCGGGAGATCCCGCTGAAGTACCGTGAGCTGATCGCGCTGGCCGTCGGGATCACGACCCAGTGCGTGTACTGCATCGACGGTCACTCTCAGAACGCGGTGCGAGCAGGGGCCACCGAAGCCGAGCTCGCCGAGGCGGCCTGGGTGGCCACGGCGATCCGAGCGGGAGGCGGCTACGCGCACGGCCGGCTCGCCTTCAAGCTCGCGGGCGACGCGCGCGCAGAGCACAAGCACTGAGTCCCGAGATGACCACTCCTCTCGAAGACGAGGCCCTCGACTTCATCCGAGCGCTCATCCGCATCGACAGTGTGAACACGGGCGAGGCCGCCACGATCGGCGACGGCGAGACCCGCGCTGCGCTGTTCGTGAAGGAGAAGCTGGAGGAGGTCGGCTACCGCGTCGAACTCGTCGAGCCGCAGGCGGGCCGGGCGAGCGTGGTCGCACGGCTGGCAGGGTCGGACCCGGATGCCGGTGCCCTGGTCGTGCACGCGCATCTCGATGTCGTGCCTGTGGCGGAGGCCGACTGGACCCACCCGCCGTTCGGCGCCGAGATCCACGACGGCGTCCTGTACGGGCGGGGCGCGGTCGACATGAAGAACTATGCGGGCACGATCCTCGCGATCGCCCGCGAGTACCGGAGACAGGGCGTCGTGCCCCGACGGGACCTCATCTTCGCGTTCTTCGCCGACGAGGAAGCCGGGGGAGTGTGGGGCGCGCGCTGGATCGTCCGCAACCGTCCCGAGCTGTTCGCCGGTGCGACCGAGGCCATCAGCGAGGTCGGCGGCTTCTCGGTTCCGCTCGCCGGCGACCGCCGCGCCTACCTCGTCGCGACGGCGGAGAAGGGCGTGACCTGGGCCACGATCACCGCCCGAGGCCATGCCGCGCACGGCTCGCGGCCGACCCCCGACAACGCCGTCGTGCGCCTCGCTCGTGCGGTGACGGCGGTGGGGGAGCACGAGTTCCCCGTCGTGCGCACTCCCGCCCTGAACCGCTTCCTCGACGTGTTCGGGCGACACCGCGGCATCCGCTTCTCCGCAGTCGACCTCGACGCCGAGCTCGAGACCCTCGGTTTCGTCGCGTCTCTGGTCGGCGCCTCGGCCCGCAACACCGTCTCACCCACCGTGCTCGCCGCGGGCGGCAAGACCAACGTGATCCCCGCCGAGGCGATCGCGCGCCTCGATATCCGGGTGCTCCCGGGGGCCGATGCCGCGCTCCACGAGGAGCTGGCGGGGATCGTCGGCGACGACGTCGAGATCGCCTGGGGGCGTCCGGTTCCCGCGATCGAATCGCCCCTGGACGCACCGTTGCTCGATGTCCTCCAGGACGCGATCACGGCGGAGGATCCCGGCGGTCTCGTCGTTCCGTATCTGCTGCCCGCGAGCACCGACAACAAGCACCTCGCTCAGCTCGGCATCCGCGGCTACGGGTTCGTGCCCCTGCGCGTGCCCGATGACTTCGACGTGTTCGGCGAGTTCCACGCCGCCGACGAGCGCATCCCCGTCGACGCCCTGTACTTCTCGGTCAGGGTGACCGACCAGATCCTCCGGAACGCCTGACCGCTCGCCCCGTCGTGTTACGGGGCGAGCCTCTCGGTTACGGCGTGCGTCGGCCGGTTGCGACGTGTGAATCGCGGCTGGGACGGGCGGCGCGGATGACCCTAGCTTGGCTTCACGCGGCGCACCGGGCGCTGCGGGGAACACGAGGATCATCATGACTGACACCGCCGCTCCGCCCGTCGGCGCCCCGGTCGATCCCGAGATCGACCGTCCCGTCGAGAACCGCACGAAGGTCGATCTCGGCGCCGTGACCGTGGTGCACACCCGCCACTGGTGGCGGTGGACGATCGCCGCGGTGATCGTCTTCGCCGTCGCCCAGTTCGCCTGGAGCCTCGTCACGAACGACCGCTACATGTGGGGCACGTTTGCCGAGTACTTCTTCTCCGGCCCTGTGCTGATCGGCATCGGCTACACGCTGTCGATCACGGCGGTCTCGGCGGTGGTCGGCTTCGTGCTCGGCACGATCATCGCGCTCGGGCGGCTGTCGAAGTCGGCCCTGCTGAGCTCGGCCGCGTGGGGATACATCTGGTTCTTCCGCTCGGTGCCGCTGGTCGTGCAGATCATCGTCTGGTACAACCTCGGCTACCTGTACCCGACGCTCGGACTCGGCACGCCCTTCACGACCGACTTCTGGATCGTCGAGTTCCCGACTGTGCAGCTCATCAGCGCCTTCGCGGCGGCGATCCTCGGGCTCGGCCTGCATCAGGCCGCTTACTCGGCCGAGATCATCCGCGGAGGGCTGATCTCGGTGGACCACGGCCAGCAGGAGGCCGCGGCGGCCCTCGGCATCCCGGCGGCCCGGCGGCTGTTCCGCATCATCCTCCCGCAGGCGATGCGCTCGATCATCCCGAACGCGACCAACGAGGTGATCGGCCTGGTCAAGGGGGCATCGGTCGTGTTCGTGATCGCGATCCCCGAGCTGTTCTACGCCGTGCAGGTCATCTACAACCGCAACAGCCGGGTCATCCCGCTGCTGCTCGTCGCGGTGGTCTGGTACACGATCATCACGACCATCCTCAGCGTCGCGCAGTTCTACATCGAGCGGCACTTCGCCCGCGGCTCCGTGCGTGCACTGCCGCCGACCCCGCTCCAGCAGGCTCGGCACTGGATCCGTGTGCAGTGGGTGCGGCTGGGAGACGCCCCGCCGTCAGCAGGGGGAGCGGATGCCGCGCCCGTCGTCGCCTCTGCAGGAAAGGAAGTCCGATGACCACCGTCGTCGCAGAGACCGCCACCCGCGGACTCGTCGAGATCCACAACGTCCACAAGAGCTACGGCGGGGTCGAGGTGCTGTCCGGCATCGATCTCACCGTGAGGCCCGGCGAGGTGATCGCCCTGCTCGGACCGAGCGGCTCCGGCAAGTCGACGCTGCTGCGCACGATCAACCACCTGGAGAGCGTCGACCGGGGATCGGTCACGGTCGACGGCGAGCTGATCGGCTACGAGCTCCGCGGCGAGAAGCTGCACGAACTGCACGAGCGCGAGATCCTCCGTCGGCGCACGCAGGTCGGCATCGTGTTCCAGAACTTCAACCTGTTCCCGCACCTCACGGCGCTCGAGAACGTCACCGAGGCGCCGATCGCCCTCAAGCGGCTGACAAAGGACGACGCCCGTGAGCTGGCTCTCGGCCTGCTCGACCGGGTCGGACTCGCCGACAAGGCGGACGCCTATCCGCGTCAGCTCTCCGGCGGCCAGCAGCAGCGCGTCGCGATCGCCAGGGCCCTCGCGCTCAAGCCGAAGGTGCTGCTGTTCGACGAGCCGACGAGCGCACTCGACCCCGAGCTCGTCGGAGAGGTGCTCGACGTCATCCGCGATCTCGCCCAGCTGGGCACGACGCTCATCATCGTCACCCACGAGATCGGCTTCGCCCGTGAGGTGGCCGACCGCGTGGTGTTCCTCGACGGCGGCGTGATCGTCGAACAGGGCCCGCCCGCCGAGGTCCTCACCGCTCCCCAGCATCCGCGTACCCAGGAGTTCCTGGCCAAGGTTCTGGGCTGACCCGCACGACCCGACGCGGCGCCTGACAGCAGGCGCCGCAGCACCACTCACCAAGGAGATTCACATGGCACTCAGCAAGAAGCAGGGCGTCGCGATCGGAGTGGCCGCGGCAGCGGTCATCGCGATCGTCGGCGTCGTGGCCGCCGTCACCCTCAACCGTCCGGCCGAGGCGGTCGCCGACAACGCGACGCCGACACCTGCGGCGACGTCGGCCAACGTCTCGGCGGACGACATCGAATGGATCGAGGGAGACGTCGTCCCGGAAGCCGTCGAGGCGCTCAAGAAGAGCGGCTTCGAGCCGATCGAGCCGGGCAAGCTCACCGTGGCGGTCGCCGCCTACGTGCCGCCGCTCGCGTACGTGCCGGAAGGCGAGACGCTGCCTGCCGGCACCGAGCCGAACATCGGCAGCCTGATCGCCGAAGGACTCGGCCTGGAGTACAACCCGGTCGTCGTGGCCTGGGCCGACTGGCCCCTCGGCATCCAATCCGGCAAGTACGACCTGATCACCTCCAACGTGACGGTCACCGAGGAGCGCAAGGAGCTCTTCGACTTCGCCAGCTACCGGCAGGATCTGCTCGGCTTCTACGTGAAGGCCGACAGCGACATCGAGAAGATCGAGGGGGCCGCCGACATCTCGGGCCTCAAGATCGTCGTGGGCTCCGGCACCAACCAGGAGCAGGTACTGCTGAAGTGGAACGAAGAGCTCGAGGCCGATGGCAAGGCGCCCGCCGAGCTGCAGTACTACGACGACTACGCGGCATCGGTCCTCGCCCTGCAGTCAGGTCGCGTCGACGTCACCTTCGGCCCGAACGCCACCTCCGCGTGGGCGGCGCGCGAGACCGGTGACACCAAACTCGTCGGCATCGTCCCCGGTGGCTGGCCGCTCGCGGCCAGCATCGCCGCAGGCACGGCGAAGGGCAACGGGCTGATCGAGCCGGTCAGCATCGTCCTCAACCAGCTCATCGCCGACGGCACGTACTCCGAGCTCCTCGATGCCTGGGGCCTCGACTCCGAGGGGATCGAGAAGTCCGAGGTCAACCCGCAGGGGCTGCCCAAGTCCTGAGCGGATGGTGCGGGCCGGCGTGAGGGGCGCCGGTCCGCACTGCTCTACTCCCGCCGCCGCCTCCCCGCACCAATGCCACCGAGAAGGACACAGACATGACCGACCGCACGCCACTCAGCATCCTCGATCTCTCCCCGTTCGGCGAAGGGTCGACCCCGGGGCAGGGGCTGCGGGACACGATCGAGCTCGCGCGTGCCGCCGAGCATCTCGGATATCACCGGTTCTGGCTCGCGGAGCATCACCTGAATCCCGGCGTGGCGGGGTCGGCTCCGCACGTGCTGCTCGCCGCGATCGCCGCGGCCACCGAGCGCATCCGCATCGGGACCGCAGCGACGATCATCGGCAACTACGCGGCCCTCCAGGTCGTCGAGGCTGCGGGAGTCGTCGCCGCTCTTCATCCGGGGCGCTTCGATCTCGGCATCGGACGCTCCGGTTCCAGCGGTGCCGCGGCGACACCTCCTCCCGCCGCGGGCGCAGCTCGCGTGGTCGACGGGCTGCTGCTGCCTGCGGCGAAGCCCTTCGCGTTCGACGCCGCACGCTTCACCGCTCAAGCGCGTCTGCTGCGCCGCACGGCGGGCGACGCCGACCGCTTCGAGCAGGACGTCCTCGACATCCTCGCCCTGATCGACGGCAGCTATGCCGCACCCGAGGGTGTTCCGATTCACGCGACCCCGGCCGAGGGACAGGACATCCAGGTGTGGCTGCACGGCAGCACCGCCGGCATCAGCGCTGAGCTCGCCGGACGCCTCGGGCTGCCCTTCGGCGCCAATTACCATGTCGCGGGCAGCTTCGTGCTCGACGCCGTCGACGCGTACCGTCGTGCGTTCCGTCCCGGTGCGCTCGCAGAGCCGCGCGTGATCGTCTCGGCTGATGTGCTGGTCGCCGACACCGCGTCCGACGCCGAACGCATCGGGCGCGGTTACGCTGAATGGGTGCACAGCATCCGCGCCGGCCAGGGCGCCATCGCCTATCCCCGCCCCGAAGACGCGCTCGTCGAGCCGTTCGAGCCCGACCTGCTCGACGTCGTCGCCGATCGCCTCGATACCCGTTTCGTCGGGGATCCGGATGCTGTCGCAGAACGGCTTGCGACGCTGCAGCGCGTGACTGCGGCCGACGAGCTGCTGGTCACCACGATCACGCACGATCCCCGCGACCGCGTGCGCTCCTTCGAGCTGCTCGCCGAGGTGTGGGGGCTCGACGCCGCAGCCGAACGGCCGCTCGAGGCGGCCCGTTCATGACGGCATCCGCTGCACCGCAGACCCTCGTCATCAGGATCGCGACGGCCGACGACTACGACGTTGCCGGACAGGTCACCGAAGAGGCGTACAGCTCGAGTTACTCCGAGCTGTCACCGGCGTACCTGCACTCACTGCGAGACGTCGCCGCGCGGGTCGAGTCTGGAGATGTCTGGGTCGCGGAAGACGCCGCCGGCGCGATCATAGGCACGGTGTGGGTCCCGCGTCCGGGCGAACGCCTGTCGGAACTCGCGCGAGAGGGCGAACTCGACTTCCGGCAGCTCGCGGTGGCGCCATCGGCGCGCGGCCGAGGCATCGGAGAAGCTCTCACCCGGCACGTCATCGCGCTCGCGGAGGAGCGCGGCGTCGAGCGGGTCGTGATGAACAGCGGCCCGGAGATGCTCGGCGCCCACGCGCTGTACGCGAAGCTCGGATTCCGCCGACTGCACGAGCGTGAGCACCGCATCGAGGTCGAGCCGGGCCGGTTCCTCGACCTGCTGGCCTTCGGGCTGGATCTCCCGTCCGGTCGTTGACCGAGGAGCGCAGCGACGAAGCCCCCCGGTCGTTGAGCGCGAAGTGACGAAACGCGTCCTTCACCCGCCGGACTGTCGCGCGGCCGCGCGTGTTCGGGCGCTCCAGCTCTTGACGGCATCCAGCCCTCCTTCGATGAAAGCCATGCGCTTGGCATGGCTCCAGCCCTGGATGCGCTTCTCCCAGGCGAACGCCTCGTCGACGCGGGAGAAATCCTCGCTCCAGATCAGTTGGACGGGTAGGCGATGTTTCGTATAGGCGCTGCCCAGCCCCGCCTGATGCTGCTCGAGCCGGAGTGACAGGTGAATCGTGCTTCCGACGTAGAGGGTGTCGTCCGCGCAACGGAGGATGTGCACGTATGCCATTCGCGCACCGTCCGCGTGGCGGCGGACATCGGCTGAAGTGACCGGAGGATGCCGCGTTTCGCCTCGCCTCGCTCGCTCAACGACCCGCCACCGGTCGTTGAGCGAGGGAGCGCAGCGACCGAGACGAAACGCTTGTCTCCGGCGTCGAGTTCGGCTCACGACGTTTCGTCTCGCGTCGCTCGCTCAACGACCAGAGGGGGCGCTGCGCTCGCTCAACGACCAGAGGGGGCGCTGTGCTCGCTCAGATGGTGGGGATGCCGCAGGCACGATCCCCGCGTCGGAGAAGACGCCCTCGACCCTCGCCGTCGGGGTCTTCTCGCCGGCGGCGACCTCGATGCGCAGGTGGTTCTCGGCCGGCGGCAGCGGGCAGGTCGCGAAGTCCGTGTACGCGCACGGCAGGTTCACCGCCCGGTTGAAGTCGATCACGGTCTCGTCGCTCTCGTCGGACACCTCGATCGTCACGGTGCGGTTCGCCTTGTAGGTCGTGACGCCGCTCGTCGCGTCGGTGAACAGCACGAACAGCGAGCCCGCGGCGTACCCGGGGAAGGCGAGCAGCCGGAACGTCTCGCCGTCGACCTCGAACTCGACGTAGCCTGGCGAGTCGTAGACGTGCGCCAATGAGTCGACCGCCGCTCCCACCTCGATCGCCCGCGGCGCGATGAACCGCACGAACCTCGCCGGGATCCGCCACTTCGGGTCGGCCGTGAAGGCGCTGGTTCCGCTGTAGGAGCGCAGGAACGGGAAGTCGGCGCGACGCGGACGCAGGATGTCGCGACCACCGCGCTTGGCGATCTCGATAACGCCCTCGTCGAAGCCGACCGTTATGCCGTCGCGCTCGGCGATCGGTCCGAATCGGTGGGTCCCGCTGATCGGCGTCTCGCCGAACCGCAGCGCCTCATCGGGCCCGAGCTCGACCACAGGCCCGTCCACCCCGGTGGTCCACAGGCCGGGCAGCCCCGGCACCCTGGTCGGCTCGTCGGTCAGCCAGAACAGGCCCGTGACGGCGAGGAAGCCGTGCGGGTCCGCGCGCTTCTTCTCGTTCGCGCGATGCCAGGCTTCCCACTCCTGAGCGAAGTCGTCGTGCGTCTCGACCTCGGCCTGCAGGGTCATCGCACGGCCTCGATTCCGGCGAGCTCAGCGTCGCGTGCGGGAACCGAAAGCCCGAGATTGTCGCGCAGCGTCGTGCCCTCGTAGTCGGTGCGCAGCGAACCGCGCTCCTGCAGCAGCGGTACGACCTGATCGACGAACTCGTCGAGCCCGGCCGGCACGATATGCGATCCGATCACGACGCCATCTCCGCCGTCCTCCTGCACGAAGGCGTCGAGCTGATCGGCGATCTGCGCGGCGGTGCCGACGTACGCGGCCTTGCCCGAGACCTCGTGCGCGAGCCCGCGCAGTGTGAGGCCGCGTTCATCGGCCAGTTCCCGCCACTTCCGCACCGTCTCGAACCGATCCTGGAACACGAAGGCGCGGCCCTGGATGATGGGCGCCGCCTCCGGGTCGGGATCGATGTCGGGCAGCGGTCCGTCGGGGTCGTACGCCGACAGGTCGCGGTTCCACACCTGCTCGAACGTGACCTGGATGGTCTTGTCGGTCAGCTGCTGCTCGCGGATGTGACGAGCCTTCTCCTCGGCATCCGCCTGAGAATCACCGAGCACGAATCCGGCGGCCGGGAGGATCTTGATCTCCTCCGGGCCCCGGCCGAACCGGGCGGCCCGCTCCTTGATATCGGCGTAGAACGCCTTGCCCTCCGCGAGAGTCGCGTAGGGCGAGAAGATGGCGTCGGCGGTGGATGCCGCGAAGTCGCGCCCCTGGGGTGAGACGCCCGCCTGCACGATGACCGGTCGGCCCTGGGGGCTGCGAGGCACCGTGAAGCGGCCGGCGATGTCGAACTGACTGCTCGTCTGCACGAATGCTCCGGCGTCGGCATCGGGGAGGAACTCGCCCGAGGCCTTGTCGGCGACGATCGCGTCCTCGGCCCACGAGTCCCACAGCCGACGGATCGTCGCGACCGTCTCCTCGGCGCGCACGTAGCGCTCGCTGTGCGGCAGGAAACCGCCACGTCGGAAGTTCGCGCCCGTGAACGCGTCGAACGAGGTGACCACGTTCCACCCCGCTCGGCCACCGGAGAGGTGGTCGAGGCTGGCGATCTGTCTGGCCAGCTCGTAGGGCTCGTTGAACGTCGCGTTCAGGGTGCCCACGAGTCCGATGTGCGAGGTGACGGCCGCGAGCGCGGCGAGAACCGGCAGGGTGTCGGGGCGGCCGGCGATGTCGTGCTCGAAGATGCGTCCGGCGCGCGCCCGTAGTGCCAGCCCCTCCGCGAGGAAGAAGTAGTCGAAGCGGCCCCGCTCAGCCGTCTGGGCCACGTGCCGGAACGTCGAGAAGTCGATCTGGCTCCCGGCATCCGGGTGCTCCCACAGGGTGTGCTCGTTGACCCCGCCGACATACGCGGCGAGGATGATCTGCTTGCGTGATCTGGTGGTCATGTCGTTCTCCTCCGGTTCGGTCAGACGGCCGCGTAGCGGCTGGGGATGTTCTCGGGCAGCCCGAGCAGGCCGCGCAGGGTGTCGGCCTCGTAGGCGTCGTGGAAGAGCCCGCGAGCACGCAGCTCCGCGCCGAGATCGCCGGCAATGCGCGGCAGATCATCGGTGAGCACGCCGGGCCGCAGGCGGACTCCGTCGTAGCCGAGGGCGCCGAGCTCTGCGATGACGTCGGCGAGTTCGGATGCCGAGCCGGTGAAGATCCGGGCATCGCTCGTGAGTGGTCGGCCCACGGCGTCGAGACGGCGCAGGCGGTCGGCGCCGCTCTCGCCGTCGCGGTCGTCGAGGAAGACGACGAAGTCTGCGAACACCTGCAGAGGCGAGCCCTCTCGGCTCACGGCTGTCGCAGCCGCGCCGACATCGTCGAGGATCGAGCGTGCGTGCGCGGCATCCGTCGGCGTGACGAAGACCACGTCGGCCGAACGCGCGGCCAGGCGGTAGGGAACCTCGGCGTGCGCGAGGGCGGCGACGACGGGCTGCCCCTGCGGCGGACGCGGCGTGATCGACGGGCCACGGACGCTGAACCACCGCCCCTCGAAGTCGATCTCGTGCACTTTGTCGGCATCCAGGAAGCGGTCGGTCGCGACATCGCGGATCTCGGCGTCGTCCTCCCAGCTGTCCCAGAGCCGACGCACGACCTCGACCGCATCGGCCGCCTCGTCGAACAGCTCCGCGACGAGGACATCGAAGGCCGGATCGCCCCAGGCGACTTCGGCGCCGGGGTGCTCCCGGCGGCCGAAGTGCGCGGCCTCGTCGGCACGGCCCGAGACCTTGACCTGCCAGCCGGCGCGTCCCTCGCTCGTGTAGTCGAGAGTCGCGACCGCTTTCGACACGTGGAACGGCTCGGTGTGCGTGGTCGTGACGGTGGGGATCAGACCGATGTGCGAGGTCGCCGGCGATACCCGCGCGGCGATCAGCAGCGCGTCGAGCCGGCCGCGCACCTCATCGGTGCGGTCGTCGGGGCCACCGCGCTCGGAGGACTGCAGGGCGAGGGAGTCCTCGATGGTGGCGAAATCGAGCAGGCCCTCCTCGGCGATGCGCACGAGGTCGACCCAGTAGTCGGGGCTGAACAGCTCGGCGGGCCGCGATGACGGCTCCCGCCAGGCGGCGGGGTGCCAGCCGGCGCCGTCGAGGGCGACGCCGATGCGAAGTCGTGAACTCATTGTGTGCTCCTTGGTGGGTACGGCGGTGGTCTAGGCGGCGGTGCTCGCGGGGCTGCTGCTTGCGAGCGCGGATGCCGTCGGCGCCCAGCCGAGGCGGGGGAGGACGGCATGACGGATGTCCGAGAGGACCTGCCGGTAGTCCTCCAGTGCGAGGGCATAGGGCAGGGCGACTCGCAGCTCGGTGCGTCCGTCGATCGCCGGGTCGGCGAGCAGACGATCGACGATCTCGTCGGCGGTGCCGAACAGGTCGCGCTGGAAGACATGCCCGTTCACGGGCTGCGTCGTGCGCTCGTGGCGACTGTCGGCGAAGGCGGTGTATCGCTCGCGTTGATCGGCAGTCGCGCTGTCGATCGGCAGGATCACGCGTTCCACGCCGACAGCCGGCTCGCCGGGGCCCGCGAAATGCGCGTAGTAGTCGTCGATGTGCACGCGCTGCGCGGTCTCGAACGCGTCGCCGTTGTCGGCAGAGGTGATGTTGCCGAGCAGAAGCTTCAGACCCTGCTCAGCCGCCCAGCGCACCGAGCGCGCCGAGCCGCCCCCCAGCCAGACCCGTTGGCGCAGCCCCGGGATGTGCGGCTGCACGCGCGGCGTCTGCGGGCCGTAGGGGGTGTAGATGTCCTCGCCGAGCGCGCGACCCTCGAGCGCCTCGAGGAACCGGGCGATCAGCACATAGGCGTCGATGTCGCCGTCCTCCTCCAGGCGGCCGAGGTGGCGCAGCAGCGCCCCGTGCGGGGCGGACGAGCTCACCCCGACGTTGAGCCGCCCCTTCGACAGCGCGTCGACCGTGCCGAAGTCCTCGGCCAGCCGGAACGGCGTCTCGTAGCCGAGCGGTACCACCGCGGTCTCCAGGCGGATCGCCTGGGTCCGCTGGGTCGCGGCTGCGAGGAACGTGAGCGCCGACGAGACACCGCGCTCGAGGTGGCGCTGGCGGATGCCGGCGACCTGCAGGCCGATCTCCTCAGCGAACTCGAACAGCTGCAACGTCTCTTCGAGACCGGCCACCGGGTCGGCCTCGGGGTAGTTTCCGGCGAGTGTGAAACCGGCGTCGATGATCTTCTGCTCGGTCATCAGTTCGCGTCCTTCCACGCGCCCACGAGAGAATCCAGCCGGGAGTCGGCGCCGAACGACACGCCGTGCACGGTGGACTGCGTCGAGAGGATCGAGGTGAGCTCGTGCACCGGGATCTGGTAGTACTGGCTCGCGATTCGGGCCTGCGCCTCGGCGAGGATCTTGTCGCGCGCCGCCTTGTCACCCGCGGCGAGCTGGTCCTGCAGCAGCGCCTCGAGCTCGGGATCGTCGATGTTGAGCTTGGTCGTCGCCACCGAGTACTGCGTGCGCAGCACGTCTCCGTCCGCACGAGACAGGTTGCCCCAGACGATGTCGAAGTCGCCGGAGGCCTGCTTCTCGAGGAACTCGGGAACCGTGCTGCCCTCGAGCACGACATCGATGCCGACGGTCTTGAGCTGTTGCTGGATCAGCTCGAGCGACGTCTGGTTGGGGCCGAAGTTCGTGATCCAGGCGAGGCGGAGGGTCAACGGCTGGCCGTCCTTGGTGCGGATGCCGTCGGCGCCCTCGGTCCACCCCGCCTCGTCGAGCAACTCGGACGCGTGGTCCGGGTCGTAGGAGAAGTGCTCGCCCTCATCAGCCCACGAGGGGGTGTTCTTGGCGAGCGCGCTCGTGGCCACGTGGAAGAGGTCGTTCAGCGCGGTGTCGCGCACGACCTTCGGGTCGATGGCGGCCGAGATGGCCTCGCGCACCGCGATGTCGGACACGACGGGACGCGCGAGGTTGAACGACAGGCCGAAGCTGATGCCCGGGTTCCCTCGTGAGACCAGCGGGTACCCGGCATCGTCGAGGGTCTGCACGTCGTTCGGCTGCACGCCGCCGATCACGTCGACCTGATCCGAGGTCAGGCTCCCCGTGCGTACACTCGCCTCCGGCACGATCTGGAACGTCACGGTGTCGAGGTGGGCGCGACCGTCGTTGCCGAGCGCCTCCGGCGCCCAGGCGTAGTCGTCGCGTGCAGTGAGTACGGTCTCGACATCCTTCGTGTACGTGTCGAGCGTGAACGGGCCGGTGCCGACCACGGACTTCCCGTCCGCCCGGTCGGCGAAGGGCACCGCGAGGGTGGCGTCTCCGACGATTCCGAGGCCGACCGCGGCCGTCGAATTCGGGAACGCGGCATTCGGGGTGCTGAAGTGGACTTCGACCGTGTCGTCGTCGATGACCTTCGTCTCCTGGTAGCCGACGAAGCTGCTCACGGACTGGCTCAGAGCACCTGCGGCGATGATGTCGTCGAAGGTCGCCTTGACGTTCGCCGCCGTGAACGGCGTGCCGTCCGAGAACGTGACGTCGTCGCGCAGCTCGAACGTGAACGCGGTCGCGTCGTCGTTGGCCGTGTACGAGGTCGCGAGCCACGGTTCCAGCTCGCCGGTGTCGGGGTTCTGGTAGAGCAGCGAGTCGACGAGCTGGCGGGTCACGTACCAGGTGTCGTTGCCCGAGCCGATGCCGGACGGGTTGAGCGAGATCGGGTCGTTCGCGATCGCGAACGTGAGGTCTCCGCCGTCGATGGGGGTCGCTGCGGCGTCGGAGTCGGAGGTGCCGGCTGGGGCGGCGCCGGCGCAGGCGCTGAGGACGAGTCCGGTCGTCACCGCCAGCGCGGCGACGAGGATGATGCGGGTGCGGTTCATGAAGACTCCTTGTGCGGGTGCGGGTGAGGGTGCGGGGGTTACAGGGCGGTCGTAAGGCGACCGGGGATCGCGTCGAGCAGAGTGCGGGTGTACTCGGCGCGCGGGTTCTGGAAGACCTCATCGGCGGTGCCCGATTCGACCAGTCGTCCGCGCTGCATCACACCGACGGTGTGCGCGATCTGGCGCACGACGGCGAGGTCGTGAGAGATGAAGAGATAGCTGAGCCCGAATTCCTGCTGGATGCCGCTCAGCAGCTCGAGGATCTGATGCTGGATCGAGACGTCGAGCGCCGAGACCGGCTCGTCGAGAACCAGGAGCTCGGGCGAGATGGCCAGCGCTCTCGCGATCGCCACACGCTGCCTCTGGCCGCCTGACAGCTCCGACGGCCTGCGCTGCAGCACCGACGACGGCAGGGTCACGACGTCGACGAGTTCCGCGGCCCGGCGTCGGCGCTGTGCGGCCGTGCCGAGTCGGTACGCCCGCAGCGGGTCGGTGATGATCGCCTCGATGCTCAGACGCGGGTTGAGAGCGGCGTACGGGTTCTGCTGCACGAGCTGGATGCGGCGGCGCAGCTGGCGGAGGGCGGACCCCCGGAGCCCAGTGACGTCGACGCCGTCGATCAGCACGGCGCCGGACGTCGGTTCGGCCAGGCGCAGCGCCAGTCGCGCGGTCGTGGTCTTGCCCGATCCGGATTCGCCGACGAGGGCCAGGGTGCGGCCCCGGTCGATCGAGAAGCTCACGTCGTCCACCGCGCGCTGCACGCCGCGGGCCGCACCGGGAAGCGCGAACTCCTTCACGAGCCGCTCCACGCGCAGAACCGGCTCGACGACGGAGGAGGCCAGGGCATCGAGCGCCGCCGTCTCCGCCTCGCGCTCCGCGAACGGATCGCCGGGCCGGCCCTGCAGCACGAGCGAAGACCGCCTCGCCTCGGGTGTGGGCTCGCGATGGGCTCCGGCACCGCGCGCGTTCAGGCTGGGTGCCGCGGCGATCAACTGCCGGGTGTACGGATGCTGGGGCGTGAGCAGCACCTGTTCGGGAGTGCCCTGCTCGACGATCTCACCCTGCGACATCACGACGATGCGGTCGGCACGGTCGCCGGCGACGCCGAGATCGTGCGTGATGAGCAGCAGGCTCGAGCCGCGTTCGCGCTTGAGCTCGTCGAGGTGATCGAGGATCTGCCGCTGCACCGTGACGTCGAGCGCGCTGGTCGGCTCGTCGGCGATGATCAGTCGAGGGTCGGCGATGATGGCGATCGCGATCAGCACACGCTGACGCATTCCCCCCGAGAGCTCGTGCGGATACTGCTGCGCGCGCACGGCGGCGTCGGGCAGGCCCGCCCGCTCGAGCGCCTCGACCGCGAGCCGTGCGCTGCTGCGGCGATCGGCGAGCCCGTGCACCCGGAGAACCTCGGCGACCTGCACGCCGATGCGCTGCACCGGGTTGAGACTCACCGTCGGGTCCTGCGGCACGAACCCGATCCGTCGTCCGCGCACGGCGCGCAGCGCCGAACCCGAGGCTCGCGCGAGGTCGGCGCCCTCGAAGCGGATCGATCCGCGGGTGATGCGCGCCGCATCCGGAAGCAGCCGGATGATCGCGTGCACGGTCGTGGACTTGCCGGATCCCGATTCGCCGACGACCGCGACGGTCTCTCCTTCGCCGATCGAGAGGTTCACCTCGCGCACCGCGTCGATGCTGCCGCGAGGGGTGCGGTAGGCGACCGAGAGCGAATCGATCTCGAGCAGAGGCTGCAGGGCGTTCATCGTCTGCCCGTCCCTTCGTCGTCGAGCCCTCGCGCCAGCCGGTTGGCGGCGAGCACGGTGAGGGCGATGGTGAGGCCGGGGAGCGTCGTGAGCCACCAGGCGCCTCGCAGGAAGTCGCGGCCGCCGGAGACGAGCGCTCCCCATTCGGGCGCGGGAGCAGGGGCGCCGTAGCCGAGGAAGCTCAGCGCCGACACCGCGAGGATCGCGCCGCCGAGCTCGAGCACTCCGAGCACGATCACCGGCCCCGTGGAGTTCGGCAGCACGTGCCGCAGGAGCACGCGCAGCCACCCGTTGCCTGAGGCGCGTGCGGCCTCGATGTACGCGGAACTGCGCACCTTTATGACTTCGGAGCGCATGATGCGCGACACCGACGCCACACTGGCGATGCCGACCGCGATCGCCACGTTGACGGTGCCGAAGCCCAGAGCCGTGATGATCGCGAGCGAGAGCAGCAGCCCGGGAATCGCGAGCAGCACGTCGGCGGCGCGCATGATGACGGCATCCGTCCTGCCGCCGGCGAAACCGCTGACGAGGCCCAGCACCGAGCCGACGACGAGGCCGACGGTCACGGCGATCGACGCCGCGCTGATGGTGAGCGAGGTGCCGTGCACGACGCGCGTGAACAGGTCGCGGCCGATCTGGTCGGTGCCGAACCAGTGCGCTGCCGACGGCCCCTGCAGGTTCTCCGCGGGCACGCCCACGAGCGGATCGCCCGGCGCGATGGCGCTCGGCCAGAGCGCGGCGACGATCACGACGAGCAGCCAGAGCAGGGAGAGCGCTGCTGCCGGCCGCCGGGCGAACCAGCCGAACCTGCTCGTCCACGTCGGTCGAGCGGCGGCGCGGGATGCGCGGTCGGCGACCGCGTCCTGGAAGCGGTCGCCCGCCGTCGCACCGAATCCGTCGACCGGATGCTGTGCGGTGTCGGGCAGCAGGGCGGTGGTCTCGCTCATCGTGCTGCCTCCAGTACGGCGTCGGTGTCGAAGTCGGTGGCGGCCTCCGCGGCCACGGGGGCCTCAGCGTGCGTGGGGACGGGGGTCTGACGGCGGCGGCGCGGTGCCGCCGTCAGCTGGATGCGCGGATCGAGCAGCGGGTAGACGAGATCGACTGCGAGGTTGGCGAGAACGAAGGCGGCGGCCGCGAACAGCACGATGCCCTGCACGACGGGGATGTCCTGTTGCTGCACCGCGGATGCCGTGACCCGGCCGACGCCGGGGCGTGAGAAGACGGTCTCAGTGACGACCGTGCCGCTGAGCAGCTGACCGACGATCAGGCCGGTCATCGTGATGGCGGGGAGGGCCGCGTTGCGCAGCACATGTCGCAGGTGCACTCGACGACGGTCGGCGCCCTTCGCCCGCGCGGTGTCGATGTAGGCCTCGCCGAGGGCTGTGGCCAGGCTCTTCGAGAGCAGCTGCGCGATCATGGCGCCGGTCGGCAGCGCGAGGGCGATCGACGGCAGGACGAGCGAGACGGCGCTCTTGTCGCCCATCGCCGGGAACAGTGGCAGCTGGAACGAGAACCACTGGATGAGCATCAGCCCGAACCAGAACGAGGGGATCGCGACGCCGAGAGGCGGCAGGCCCAGCAGGAAGGTCGAGAGTGCGCGCCCTCGCACATAGGTGGCGAGCACCGCGAGACCGGCGCCCGCGAGCACGGCGATCAGGAAGGCGAGCCCGGCGAGCTGCAGAGTGGGGGAGACGGCTTCGCCGATGACCTCGGACACGGGGCGCCCGGTCGCGATCGAGGTGCCGAAGTCACCCCGGAGCACTCCGCCGAGGCGGAGGAGGTACTGCACGACGAGCGGCTTGTCGAGGCCGTACTGCGCGGTCAGCTCGGCGAGCTGCTCCGGCGTCACATCGCTCGCGTCGCCGCCGGCGAGCAGGGCCACCGGGTCGCTCGGCAGCGCGTACAGCACGATGAACGACACCGTGTACGCCGCCCAGAGCACGATCAGCGACTGGCCGAGCCTCGACGCGATGTAGCGGACGATCGTCGAGCGTGATGTGGGCGTGGCGGGCATGACAGGGCTCCTTCCGTGGTTGCAGCGAGGGGGCGGCGGAATGCCGATGGGCGATGTTCTCACCGCCCCGAGGTGCCGCGGGCGCCGGTGGTCATGCGCTGACGCGCGTGGTCAAAGACCGACGCCGATCGTTACGCGCCGACGTGTTCGGTCATGAGGCGACACAGTCGGCGGTTGGCGGCCCCTGACCCGACGGTGTGCTCCTAACGTGGGGACACCCATCTCGACACTCGATGAAACGGAACGATCCCATGTCGCACACGGCACCAGGAGACGACGTCCTCGACAACCCCGCGTGGCATGCGCTCACGGGGCCGCACTCGTCTTTCGCGATCGGCGACGACCTCGTTCGGCGCTACCCCTCGGAGGTCGCGCCGTTCGTCGCGGTCCGCACCTGGGAGCACCCGAGGGTGTGGCAGGCGCTCACCGAACTCGTCGGTCCGGGTGAGGAGATCGGGATATCAGGTGCGGACCCGGATCTTCCCGAGGGGTGGCAGGAGCTCGGTCGTGGTGCGGGCGTGCAGCTCGTGCAGACGGATGCTCTGCGCCCTCGGCCCGACGAGGAGGCGGTGCTGCTGGGCGCCGATGACGTGCCCGAGATGCTCGCGCTGGTGGAGCGCAACCAGCCGGGGCCGTTCCGCCCTCGTACGCACGAGCTCGGTCGCTACGTCGGCATCCGCCGCGAGGGGCGACTGATCGCGATGGCGGGGGAGCGGCTGCATCCGGAGGGATGGACCGAGATCAGCGCGGTCGCCACGGATGCCGAGCACCGCGGGCAGGGCATCGCTTCGAGGCTCGTGCTCGACGTGGCCTTCCACATCCAGCAGCGCGGCGACCGCGCCCTGCTGCACGCGGCGGCGGCGAACGTCGGTGCGATCCGCGTGTACGAGCGTCTCGGTTTCACCCTCCGTCGGCACACCACCTTCCTCGCGGTGCGCACGCCCGTCGACGACCGCGTGCTCGCGGGCTGACAAGACCCTCGCGGGACATGCGTCCTCGTGATCGAAAGGAACCACAGATGACTGAGAAGGTGCACATCGCCGTCGCGCTCGACGGAGCGGGCTGGCACCCTGCCGCATGGCGCGAGCCCACGGCGAGGCCGACCGAGCTCACGACGGCGGGATACTGGCGAGACCTGGTGCGCGCGGCCGACGACGCCGGGGTCGTGTTCGCGACGATCGAAGACGCGCTCACGCTCGAGGGGCGGACCGCAGAGGCAGATGCCGGCATCCGCCGCGACCGCGTGCGCGGACGGCTCGACGCACTGCTCGTCGCGTCGTTCCTCGCGCCGCTCACCCGTCGGATCGGGCTGATCCCCACGGTGACCACGACGCATCCCGAGCCGTTCCACCTGGCGACCGGTCTGCAGACCCTCGATCACGCGAGCCTCGGACGGGCCGGTGCCCGCATCGTCGCCGGTTCCTCTCCGCAGGAGCGGGCGAACTTCGGCCGGCGAGGCGACGGACCCGTCGGGTTCCCCGCCTCCGGCCACGTCGAGGACGACCCCGCGTGGCAGGCGGCGTTCCGCGAGGCCGGAGAGGTCGTCGACGCGATCCGTCGCCTGGCCGACTCCTGGGAGGACGACGCGATCATCCGCGACGTCGAGTCGGGCCGGTTCCTCGATCGGGAACGGGTGCACAACGCCGATTTCGAGGGGGAGTTCTTCTCGATCACCGGCGCCTCTATCGTGCCGCGCTCGCCGCAGGGTCAGCCCCTGATCACCGCCCTGGCACATCAGAGCATCCCGTACCGGTTCGCCGCGGAGCACGCGGACGTGGTGTTCATCACCCCTTGCGGCGCCGAGGAGGCGGCGGTGATCGTCGCCGAGGTCGAGCAGGCCGCCGCCGAGGTGCGTGACGAACCAGAGAGGCTGCGCGTGTTCGCCGACCTTCTCGTGCTGATCGAGGCGACTGAAGCGGCCGCCGTCGAGGCCTGGGATCGCCTGGAGGAACGGGCGCCGCTCGCCACCGATGCCCACATCGCCATCGGCACGGCGGCCACGATCGTCGACGAGATCCGCACCCTCGCCGCGGCCGGAGTCGACGGCATCCGCCTGCGCCCCGCTCGCCTGCCGGCCGATCTCACCGCGATCACCGAGCAGGTGGTCCCCGTGGCCCGCGCCGCCGGCATCCTGCAGGAGGACGACGGCTCGCCCACCCTGCGGCAGCGCCTGGGCCTGCCGCTCCGGTCCAGCCGCTTCGCCGCACAGGAGGTCTCCGCATGAGCCGTCGCATCCACCTCGCCGCGCACTTCCCCGGCGTGAACAACACCACGGTGTGGACCGACCCCACGGCCGGCAGCCAGATCGACTTCTCGTCGTTCCAGTACTTCGCGCGCAACGCAGAGCGGGGGCTGTTCGACTATCTGTTCCTGGCGGAGGGACTGCGCCTCCGCGAGCACCGCGGCCGCATCCACGATCTCGACGTGCTCGGGCGCCCGAACACGCTGGCGGTCCTCGCCGCGCTGGCTGCGGTCACAGAGAACATCGGGCTCGTCGGCACGCTGAGCACCACGTTCAACGAGCCCTACGAGCTCGCCCGCCAACTCGCGACCCTCGACCACCTCTCGAACGGCCGTGCCGGGTGGAACGCCGTGACCAGCTCCGACGCGTTCCACGGGGCGAACTTCCGCCGCGGCGGGTTCCTCGACCACGGCGACCGCTACCGCAGGGCCGCCGAGTTCGCCGAGCTGTCGAAGCGGCTGTGGGCGTCGTGGCGTGACGATGCGATCCTCGCGGATGCCGACACCGGCGAGTTCCTGCGCCGGGACGCGATCGCGCAGGTCGCGCACCGCAGCGACCTGTTCGACATCGACGCGCGGTTCGACGTGCCTCGATCGCCGCAGCATCGCCCGCTCATCGTGCAGGCCGGCGACTCGGCCGACGGCCGCGACTTCGCCACCGCGCACGCCGACGTGATCTTCTCGCTGCACACCGAGTTCGAGGATGCGCAGGAGTTCTATCGCGATGTGAAGGGACGCCTCGCTGCGGTCGGGCGTCAGGAGGACGACCTCAAGATCCTCCCCGCGGCGTCGTTCGTGCTCGGAGACACGCTGGAGGAAGCGCGCGAGCGCTCGCGCGAGATCGCTCTCGCCCAGGTGCGCCCGGAGACGGCGATCACCTACCTCGAGCAGGTCTGGAACCGCGACTTCAGCGGCTATGATCCCGACGGACCGTTGCCCGACGTCGAGCCCGACACCGGCGCCGAGTCGGCGCAGGGCTTCGCGAACCGGCACGCGGCGGTGCGCAGCCGGATCGCCAAGCTCCGCGAGGTCGCCGAAGCCGAGAAGCTCAGCATCCGCGATCTCATCATCCGGCTGACCGCGAACCACACCTTCGTCGGCACGCCTGACCAGGTCGCCGCCGACATCGACCGCTATGTGCAGGAACGGGCGACCGACGGGTTCACTGTCGTCGGCCACCTCACCCCGCACGGTCTCGACGAGTTCACCGACCGGGTCATCCCGCTGCTGCAGGAACGCGGAACGTACCGCACGTCGTACGAGGAGGGTGCCACGCTGCGCGAGACGCTCGGGGTGGCAGGGCAGCCGGTCGCCGTCGAGGCCTAGTCCTGGAGCGCCTTCTCGATCGCGGTCTCCAGGTCGCCCCACGCGGTGAGCTCGAGCAGCTCCCCGTCGATGAAGAACGACGGGGTGCTCTGCACGCCGAGGGCCTCTCCGTCGGATTTGTCGGAGAGGACGCGCTCAAGGGTGGCCGGATCCGCGATCGCCGCGTCGTAGGCGGGCATGTCGAGACCGAGGTCCTCGGCGAGCGTCCGGAACACCTCGGGTGTCTCGGTCGGCTGCCCGCTCCACTGCTGCTGCGTCTCGAACAGGGTGCGGTACATGTCCTCGAAGCGATCCTGCTGGGCCGCGGCCTCCGCAGCGAGCGCGGCTTGGGTGGAGTTGATGTGGCCGGGCAGCGGGAAGTAGCGCACGACGTACGTGATGTCGCCGTCGTGCTTCTCGCGCAGGTCCTCCACGATCGGGAAGAACTGCCCGCACGACGGGCACTCGAAGTCGAGGAACTCGACGAGGGTGACCGCATCCGCTCCTCCCTCGTCGAGGACGTGCGAATCGGGACGGACGGTTTCGCCGTCTCCGGTGGGCTTCTGGGCTTGCTGGTTCATGGCGTAGACGATGGCGGCGAAGGCGAGCAGGACGATGACGGCGATGGTGATGATGACGGCTTTGAACGAGGTCTTCATGGGGTCTCCAGACACAGGGGTGAGTGAATCGGGGCAACGCGGAGCGCCCGGAATCAGGTCCGTGAGAGGGAGAGCTGCGCGAGAGTGAGGGCAGGCGGGAACGTCGTGGGGCCGGCGCGAGGAGAAGCGGATGCGACGGCGTTCCGTCCGAGGCGGAACGCCGTCCGCGGGCTGAGCAGCCGCAGCGCGACCAGCACCAGCAGGAAGACGACGAGCGCGCAGATGCTGACGAGTCCCGCGTCCGGCATGGCGGTGTCGGTCGCCGCGATCTCCTGATGATCGGAGACCGAACTCGCCGAGACGCCCGACGCCAGGCAGAGGGCGGAACCTGCGCGGCTCTCGCCATGGGAGTTCGACCAGGCTCCCACGAGGAGCAGCACGGCGAGACCGAGAGCGATGGCGACCCTGACGATCAGCATCCGCTCGGTCCGGTGCGGGAGCTGCGGGCGAGGCATGATCCGCGCAGTCTAACAACGCGGGGTACGCGGTCCCCGGGCGTCGTGACGCGCCTACACTGAAAGGGTGGCGAGATTGTTGATCGTCGGTGGATTTCTGGCCGCCGTGTTCTGGGTGTTCAGCATCGTCGACTGCGCCGTGCAGCCGGCGACGCGGCACCGCGGCGTGCCCAAGGGCGTGTGGATCGCGATCGTCATCGTCGTCCCGGTGATCGGGGGGATCCTCTGGTTCACGATCGGACGCCGGCGCGCCGGCGACCAGGACGCGCGGCCCTACGCACCCGATGACGACCCCGCGTTCCTGCGGAGCATCGACAAGAAGGAACAGGACGCTCGCATCGCCGAGCTCGAGGCCGAGCTCGCGCGTCTCGAGGACGAGGGCGACGCCCCGGACGCGCGTCCGTGAGGGCTTCTCCGGCGACGGATGCCGCGGCCTCCCTGATCGCAGACCTCATCGCGCACGGCGTGCGCGATCTCGTGCTCTCGCCGGGATCCCGGTCCCAGGCACTCGCCCTCGCGGCGGTGCACTTCCACGGACGCGGCCTGCTCCGGGTGCACGTGCGCATCGACGAGCGGGTCGCCGGCTTCACAGCCCTCGGGCTCTCGCGCGAGACCGGCGCTCCGACGGCCGTCGTCTGCACCTCGGGAACCGCCGTGGCGAACCTGCTCCCTGCCGTGATGGAGGCCTTTCACGCCGGCATCCCGCTGCTGCTCCTCACCGCCGATCGGCCGCCCGAACTGCGCGGTGTCGGGGCGAATCAGGCGACGATCCAACCAGGGGTGTTCACGCCGTTCGTGCGCCTGTCGCTCGACGCGCCCGTGCCGGGCGACGGGGACTGGTCGGGTCTCGCGGCCGGTGCAGTGTCGGTGGCGTGCGGAGCGGATGCCGAGGGCGGCCTGCCCGGCGTCGCCGGCCCCGTGCATCTGAACCTGCCCGCGCGTGAGCCGCTGTCGGGAGCGGTGCCGCTCTTCGAGGTCGAACCCGGCTCCGTGCCCCTGCGCGTCGCCGAGCCAGCGAGGGTGCTCGAGCAGGGACCGCGCACCGTCGTGATCGCCGGGGCTGACGCCGGTGCCGATGCCGAGGAGATCGCGCACCAGGGTTCGTGGCCGCTGATCGCCGAGATCGTGAGCGGGGCGCGCTTCGGACGCCGCGTCGTGCACGGATACCGGGCGCTGCTGAACGACCCCACGCTGGGCGGACGGATCGAACGCGCGGTGGTGCTCGGGCACCCGACCCTCAGCCGCGAAGCGGCCCGCCTGCTCTCCCGCTCCGAGGTCGAGGTGATCGCGGTGCGTCGTGGGGGAGAGGCGCTGGATCTGAACGGACGGACCACGCCCGCGGCATCCGTCTCGGTCGCGCCCGGCGAGGCGGATCGCGAGTGGCTCGGCGCATGGATGGCGGCATCCGCCGCTCTCGCGGTCGACCTCAGCGAGCGTGCTCCGGATGTCGACGGCCTCGCCTCGAAGGACTTCACCGCTCGTCGCGACGCCGTGCAGGTCGAGCTCGAGGCGGTGCGGCGCCCGCTGGACCGCGAATTGCTCGTCGACGCCGTGTGGCGGGCGACGTGGCCGCACGACCGGCTGGTGTTCGGGTCTTCGCGCCTCGTCCGCGTGGCCGACTCGGTGCTCGGCGGCAAGAAGGTGCCCGTCCACGCGAACCGCGGACTCGCCGGCATCGACGGGACCATCGCGACGGCGACCGGCATCGCTGCGGCCTCGCAGGCCGAGGGCGCGCAGGGCATCACCCGGGTGCTGCTCGGAGATCTCGCCTTCCTGCACGACGTCGGCGCACTGCTGCTGCCGCCCGACGAACCGCAGCCCCGGCTGCAGGTGATCGTCGGCAACGACGCTGGCGGCACGATCTTCGACGGCCTCGAGGTCGCCGCATCCGCTCCGCCAGCCGACCTGGATCGCGCCTTCTACACTCCGCATGACGTGCACCTCGAGCATCTCGCTCTCGCCTACGGTTGGGCCTACCACCGCGTGACGACCAGGGCCGCTCTCGATCAGGTGCTCACGACGCCTGCAGCGGGGCGGCAGCTGATCGAGGTGCCGCTGCCGCGCTGACTGGCATGATGTGTGCATGAATGCACATGCCTGGACACGCGAGCTGCAGGTCGGTGAGGGATTCCGTCTCGCCGATGTCGACCCTGAAAGCAAGCCGGGGTTCTCCGGTGGCAAAGCCGAGGGCGCCCGCGCTCTCGCGGCCGGGCTCGACGACCTGAACGAGCTGCAGGAGCGGCTGTTCGCCGAGAGCCGCGCCGGCGTCGCCAAGGACGCGGTGCTTCTCGTGCTGCAGGCGATGGACTCGGCTGGCAAGGGCGGCATCGTGCGTCACGTCGTCGGCGGGGTCGACCCCCAGGGCGTCTCGCTCACCGCGTTCAAGGCGCCGACCGACGAGGAGCGCTCGCACGACTTCCTCTGGCGCATCGCGAAGCGCCTGCCGGAGCCCGGGTTCATCGGGGTGTTCGATCGTTCACACTACGAGGACGTGCTGATCGGACGAGTGCGGGGACTCGCGACGCCGGAGGAGATCGAGGGGCGGTACGCGGCGATCAATCAGTTCGAAGCGGATGCCGCGGCATCCGGCATCCGGATCGTCAAGGTCATGCTGCACATCTCCCGCGACGAGCAGAAGGAACGCCTCATGGAACGGCTCGAGCGGCCGGACAAGCACTGGAAGTACAACCCGGGCGACGTCGACGAGCGGCTGCTGTGGGACGAGTACATGGCCGCGTATCAGACGGTCTTCGAGCGCACCTCGACCGAGGTCGCGCCCTGGCACGTGGTTCCGGCGAACGCCAAGTGGTACGCCCGGCTCGCCGTGCAGGAGCTGCTGCTCGCAGCCCTCGAAGACATCGACCCGCAGTGGCCGAAGGCGGACTTCGACGTGGCGGCCGAGAAGAAGCGCCTCGCCGCCAGCTGAGGCCCGTCGCCCCCGTGGTCGTTGAGCGAGGGAGCGCAGCGACCGAGACGAAACGCGGTTTCAATCCCGTGGCGCGGGCCGGAGAAGCGCGTTTCGTCTCGCTTCGCTCGCTCAACGACCAGTGAGTTCCTAGGCGTCAGGCGAGCGCGTCGACGAGCGGGCGGAACTTCACCCGCGTCTCCAGCAGCTCCGACTCGGGGTCGGACCCGGCGACGATACCCGCACCCGCATAGGCCGTGACCGCGATGTCCTCGGCGCCGGCGGTGAACTGAGCGCAGCGCAGCGCGATGGCCCACTCGCCGTTGCCCGACGCATCCACCCAGCCGACCGGCCCGGCATAGCGGCCACGGTCGAAGGGCTCGAGCTCGCGAATAGCGGCGATCGCCGCAGGGGTCGGGGTGCCGGCGACCGCGGCGGTGGGATGCAGCGCGCCGATCAGGTCGAGCGACGACTCGCCCTCGGCGAGCTCTCCCTCGACATCGGTCGCGAGGTGGAACAGGTTCGGCAGTTTCAGCAGGAAGGGCTGCTCGCTCGCCGCCAGCACACGCGTGTGCGGGCGCAGCGAGGCGAGCACGCTCTGCACGGCGTACTCGTGCTCATCGAGATCCTTCGTGCTCGATGCGAGGTGGGCCGAGGCGACGGTGTCGGCGTCGGCATCCGGTCCGCGGCCGATCGTGCCCGCGAGCACGCGGGCCGTCACCGTGCGGTTCTGCACGGTGACCAGCGTCTCGGGGCTCGCACCGATCAATCCGTCGACCGCGAACGCCCAGGTGTCGGGGTAGCCGCTCGAGAGGGCTCGCACGAGTCGGCGCAGATCGGACCCGGCGGGGATGCTGCCGGTGAGGTCGCGCGCGAGCACCACCTTGCTGAGCTCGCCGTCGGCGATGCGGGAGAGCGCGCCGCGCACCGAGTCCTGATACCCCTGGGGGCTCTGTGCGCCGGGGCCGACGGTTCCCGCCCAGTGCGGGCCGTAGGTCTGCGGATCCGCCACATGCGACGCGTCGGAATCGGAGGAGCGGATGCGGGTCAGCCAGCTGCGCCCGCGGTGGCGCCCGATGACGGTGGAGGGGACGAGGAGCACACTGTCGGCGCTCGAGTCCTCATCGAACGTGAGCGCACCGAATGCGATGAGGCCGGTGCCGGGGAGGCCCAGCGGGTCGTCGATCTCGGCATCCTGCACGAGGCGCTGCCATGCCGAGGCGATGATCGTCGAGCGCGCGGCGTCTTCACCCGGAGGAACCCGGATCTCGGCGACGGTGCCGGAACCCACCGCGACGATGCCGTCGCCGCGGCGCAGCCACGCCAGGGGTACAGCGGGGTCAGCGTACGCCAGAAGGTCTTCGACCGGGTCGATCTCGCGGGTCTCCACGACCAGCCTCGTGCTCACCCTTCCAGCCTACCTTCGAGGCGAGATCGCGATTCCGGCACGGGAACGTACGCTGAAGGCATGAGCGACGGACGTCCCGCACCCGGAACCGAGATGATCACGCAGTGGCGCAAATGGGACGACTCGCCGCACTGGCGGCACGAGTGCGTCTACCTCGGCGCAGACGAGTGGGGCGACTGGATCGGCCAGCCGGTCGGATGGCACAGCGCGCGGCCGGGGCGCGAGTTCACGACCTGGAGCCCCAACGTCACCCTGATCCCCGCCGGCCGACAGGACTACGCGCTCACGGTGAACCGCGATCATCCCAAGGGCATGCGCATCTACATCGACCTGGGGTGGGATGTGCGCTGGTCGGACGATCCGCTGCTCGCGACCGGCGTCGACATGGATCTCGATGTCGTCCGCGTGGTGGGCGAGCGGGGAACCTGGGTCGACGACCGCGACGAGTGGGCGCAGCACAGTGCCGAGTTCGGCTACCCGGCTGACATCATGACCCACCTCGAAGCGCTGGCGCTCGAGCTGGAGCAGCAGGTGCGTGAACAGCTCCCGCCCTTCGACGATGCCACCGCGGATGTCTGGCTCGACCGCTTGGTCGCCCTCGGCCTCGACCGACCCGCCTAGGCGGGGGAGCGCCCAGCGAGGCCCGCCTAGACTGAAGGCGTGACAGAGCCCAATCGCGCAGATCTCGGCAAGGACCCCGCCCGCGTCAGCGGCATGTTCGACCAGGTCGCGGCCGGCTACGACCGCACGAACACGGCCATGACGGTCGGCAATGACGCGCTCTGGCGCGCCGCGACGACGCGCGCCGTCGCCCCGAAGCCGGGGGAGCGCATCCTCGACCTCGGTGCGGGCACGGCCTCGTCGTCGGCCTCCCTCGCCCGCAGCGGCGCCGAGGTCGTCGCGGCCGACTTCTCGCCCGGGATGCTCGCAGAGGGCCAGCGCCGACACGGCGGCATGCGCAATCTGTCGTTCGTCGAAGCGGATGCCACGAACCTCCCCTTCGGGGACGCCGAGTTCGACGCCGTCACGATGTCATACGCGCTGCGCAACGTGAACGACCCGAAGAAGGCGCTGCGCGAGCTCTTCCGCGTCACCAAGCCCGGCGGGCGGCTCGTGATCAACGAGTTCTCGACGCCACCGGGCAAGCTCTTCCGCGGCGCCTACCGGTTCTACAACGCTCAGGTGCTGCCCCGCGTCGCGCGCGTCGCGGGCACGAACGGCGATGCGTACGACTATCTGAACGAGTCCATCCGCGACTGGCCCGACCAGCGCGCTCTGTCGGCATGGATCCGCGAGGCGGGCTGGACCGACGTGGCGTACCGCAACCTGTCCTTCGGCATCGTCGCCCTGCACCGGGCCCGCAAGCCCGAGTGATCGCACCCAGGTAGGCTGGATCCGTGACTTCGAGCCCCATCGCCCCGGGTTCGCGACTGGCGAGCCGTCTCGGCTTCAGCGACCGCATCTTCATCGGCCCGGCCGCGCGCCGCGTCGCCCGCTCCATCGAGGACGGGCTCGAGCTCGTCGAGACGGGGCTCGCCGAGGATGTGCGCGTCGCCGACCCGCTCGCGGACGTCACCAGCCGCTACCTCTACGAGGCCGGAGGCAAGCGCATCCGCCCCGTGCTGACCCTGCTCGCCGCTCAGCTCGGCGAGGGCAACACGGATGCCGTGATCGACATCGCCAAGGCGCTCGAGATCACCCACCTCGGCTCGCTGTATCACGACGATGTGATGGACGGCGCCGATCGGCGCCGCGGCGTTCCCGCCGCGCAGACCGTGTGGGGCAACAACATCGCGATCCTGACGGGCGACATCCTGTTCTCCCGTGCCAGCCAGCTCATGGCCCGTCACGGCGACCGGGCCATCCGCCTGCAGGCCGACACCTTCGAGCGGCTCGTCCTCGGCCAGATGCACGAGACGCTCGGCGCGCAGCCCGGTGACGACGCGATCGGGTTCTACATCCAGGTGCTCGCCGACAAGACCGGCTCGCTGATCGCCGCAGCGACGCAGGCCGGCGTGATCTTCTCGCATGCGCCCAGCGAGTACGAGGAGCCGATGCGGGTCTACGGCGAGAAGATCGGCGTCGCATTCCAGCTCCTCGATGACGTGATCGACCTCTCCGCGAAGCCAGAGGACACCGGCAAGGTGCCGGGCACCGATCTCCGTGCCGGTGTGCCGACCATGCCCTACCTGCTACTGAAGGCCGAGCCCGACGCGGCATCCGCCGAACTCGCGGCGCGCATCGACGACGGAGTCGCGCGCATCGCCGACGGCGCCGACCCCTCGATCCTCGACGGACCGCTCACCGAGCTGCGCGATCACGGCTCGACGCAGAAGACCCTCGAGCTCGCCCTCACCTGGACCCGCGACGCCATCGACGCGCTCGCCCCGCTGCCCAAGGGCACGGTGCGAGAAGCACTCACCCGCTTCGCCGAGTCCTTGGCCGAGCGCTCCCGCTGACCCCATGCCGCCGCGCGCACGCGCAGCGTGAGGAAAGGACCCTCATGACCAAGCTCAGACTCGCCATCGTCGGCGCAGGCCCCGCCGGCATCTACGCCGCCGACATCCTGCTCAAGGCCGAGCGCAAGTTCGACGTGTCGATCGACCTGTTCGAGCAGCTTCCCGCACCCTACGGGCTCGTCCGCTACGGCGTCGCTCCCGACCACCCGCGCATCAAGGGCATCATCACGGCTCTGCGCGACGTGCTCGACCGCGGCGACATCCGCCTGTTCGGCAACGTGCGCTTCGGCGAGGACATCACGCTCGACGATCTCAAGAAGCACTACAACGCGGTGATCTTCGCGACCGGCGCGATCCGCGACACCGCGCTCGACATCCCCGGGATCGACGCGGTCGCCTCCTACGGCGCGGCCGACTACGTCAGCTGGTTCGACGGCCACCCTGACGTGCCGCGCGAGTGGCCGCTCGACGCCGAATCCGTGGGCGTGCTGGGCAACGGCAACGTGGCCCTCGATGTCGCGCGGATGCTCGCGAAGCACGCGGAGGATCTGCTTGTCACCGAGGTGCCCGAGAACGTGTACGAGGGGCTCTTGGCGAGCCGGATCACCGATGTGCACGTGTTCGGTCGACGTGGGCCGGCTCAGGTGAAGTTCACCCCGCTGGAGCTGCGCGAGCTCGGCGAACTGCGCGACGTCGACATGGTCGTGTACGACGAGGATTTCGACTACGACGAGGCATCGAAGGATGCCGTCGCCAGCAACAAACAGGTCATGGTCATCGATCGCGTGCTGCAGTCGTGGCGCAAGCGCGACTCCGTGAACAACGCGGGCGGTACGGCATCCCGTCGACTGCACCTGCACTTCTGGGCGCGTCCGGTCGAGGTCCGCACCGACGAGAGCGGCCGGGTCGCAGCCCTCGTCTACGAGCGCACACAGCCCGACGGCCAGGGCGGCGCGATCGGCACGGGCGAGCTGCGCGAGGTCCCGATGCAGGCGCTCTACCGTGCCATCGGCTACTTCGGTTCGCCGCTGCCCGGTGTGCCGTTCGACAAGAAGCACGGCGTGATCCCCAACCGCGAGGGCCAGGTGCTCGCGAAGGACTCGAACCAGCGCGTTCCCGGCATCTACGCGACCGGCTGGATCAAGCGCGGACCGGTCGGCCTCATCGGCCACACCAAGTCCGACGCCATGGAGACCGTCCGTCACATCATCAACGACCAGGGCTCCTGGTGGCAGCCTGAAGATCCCTCCGAGGACTCCGTGACGGCGCTCCTGGAGGAGCGTGGTGTGAAGTGGACCGACCTCGAGGGCTGGCACCGACTCGACGAGCACGAGATCGCGCTGGGCGCCCCACAGGAGCGCGCACGGGTCAAGGTCGTCCCGCGCGACGTGATGGTGCGGGTCTCCCGCGGGGAGTGATCGTCATCTGATCGTTGTCCGGTTTCGAAGATTCATCGCGGACCGGCTTCTAGGCTGAGCGCATGCAACGGCGCCCTCCCTCTCTGGTCCTCGGTGCAGCCATGATCCTGCTGCTCACGAGCTGTGCTCCGTCTCCGGAGCCCATCCCCACGCGCACGCCTGTCGTGGAGGGCTCGCAGAGCCCGACGCCGTCTCCCGAGCCCGCCGTGGAACCCGAGCCGGCGTTCGACGTCGATTGCGATGACGTCGACGCTGCGCTCGCGGGTGTCATCGGCGAATCGACGACGCCCGTGCGGCCCGTGATGTCGCTGATATCCACGATGAACTGGATACCCGGGCCCGCACAGCACATGTTCCAGCGCGCCGGAGGCATCGCCTGCTCGGCCGGCGACGACTCGGCGTCCTGGGAGGTGCTGCTCGTCCCGGGTGCCGACGCGGTGATCGCGGGCGCGAGCGAGAGACTGGGGTACTGGGGCGAACGGGCGAGTTGTGAGGAGGGCGGCTATTGCCACTTCGAGTTCCCGGACGGCCAGGTGCTGCTGTCTGCGACTCTCCACGACCCGAAACTCGAGGGGGCGGACGCTGCGAAGATCGAAGAGGCTCTACGCACTCTCCTCGCGGAGGCAGCTGCGAGCGTCCACGAGTTCGCGCTCGGCGACAGCGACATCGTCGGGACGCGGTGCGAGCGATTCATCACGACTGCGGAGCTCTCTCAGCTTCTAGGCACCGAGGTCGAGGAGTTCACCGACTTCGGTGGGTGGGGCGTCCCCGCGGAGGTCTACAGCGTCGTGAACGGATCGGTGCACTGCCTGTACACGTCGCCCGGGTCGGGCTACGAGGTCGACATCTTCCTGCAGGTCACCACGCTCCCCGCTGGGGCCTGGGCCTTCGAGGAGCAGGAAGGTGAGGTGGTCGTCGTCGAGGGCACCAATGCCGCGATCGCGAGCAAGGGCGAGCACGGTGAGAGCATCCTCGACGTGCTCATCGGTCCGGATTGGATCCGTTTCATGACGTTCGACAACGGATCGGGCGCTGTGGATCCTGTTCCGCTTGCGACCGTGATCGTTCGCAACCTCACGATCGGGCACACCGCACCGCAGTGAGGCCGGAGTCTTCGGCTAGCCTGGCCGCATGTCTGAGTGGATCCCCGACGTCCTCGGCGACGAGTTCGCGCAGCGGACGCTCGAGCTCGCAGACGATCACGAAGGCCCGGTGGTCGCGACGCTGGTCAGGGCGCTGCCGACTGAGTCCGGCTGGTGGGACAGACCTTTCGGCAGGTTCAGGAACCCGTTGAGAAGGCGGCGCCCGCTCGACGATGTCGACGTGCTGTATGTGCACGGCTGGTCGGACTACTTCTTCCAGAAGCGCCTCGCCCGCTTCTGGACAGCGCGCGGTGCGCGGTTCTTCGCTCTCGACCTGCGCAAGTACGGCCGCAGCCTGCGTCAGGGGCAGACGCCCGGCTACATCACTGATCTCTCCACCTACGACGAGGACATCGAAGCGGCTCTCGTGGCGATGGGCCGCGGCTCCGAAGGGACGGCATCCGGCCGTCGTCTTGTCCTGCTCGGGCACTCGACCGGCGGACTCACGCTGAGCCTGTGGGCCTCGCGGCACCCTGGCGCCGCCGATGCCGTCATCCTGAACAGTCCGTGGCTGGAGTTCCAGGTGGCGTCGGTCCGTCCGCTGATCACGCCGATGGCCGAACTTCAGGCGCGGCTGCGTCCTCTCGAGGCCGCACCACAGGTCGATCTCGGCTTCTACACGCGGGCACAGCAGGAAGTCGCCGATCCCGACGATCCGGTGGACGTGAATCTGGCCTGGCGCCCGGTGCAGACCATGGCGGTGCACGCCGGGTGGTTCCGCGCCATCCTGGCCGGGCACGCGAAAGTCGCGGCCGGCCTCTCGATCGCCGTGCCGGTGTGCGTGCTGTTGTCGGCGCGCTCCGCGACACCGACCCGATGGTCGGCCGATCTCACGTCGGCCGACACCGTGCTGGTCGTCGACGACATCGCCAAGGCGGCGCTGAAACTCGGTCCGACCGTGACGGTCGAGCGCATCGACGGCGCCCTTCACGACGTGTTCCTCTCACGGCACGAGGCCCGCGAGGAGGCCTACGCGAGGCTCGACCGCTGGGTGCGCGGGTGGGCGGCGGCCGATCAGACGTAGTGCATCGCGCGGGCGAGAAGCTCGGCCCGGTCGCCATCGCCGTCGAGAACGGCGTCGCGGAAGTCGCGATAGATCTGCTGCATCCGCTGCCGGTCGTCCTCCGGGACATCCCAGTCCCGGAGATTGCGGAACAGTGTGATGCCGGCGTCTTGGATCAGGGATCGCTGCTGCGCATTGTCGCAGCGATCGCTGAGATAAGAGAAAACCGCCCAACGAGTGCGGGAGATGTCGCTTCCGCCCTGCGCCGCGTACATCTCCTCCACGAGTCCGGCGAGATGCACGCGCTCGGCATCGTCGACCCTGGCAAGTCCCATGCGCGTGGTCACTCCCGCCTGGTAGCCGGCGAACTCCAGCGTCTGCGCGACGACCTCGGGTGTGACCGCCGTGACCTCGGTGTACCGGCTCGGGTACATCGTCACCATGCCCAGGCGCTCCAGGCGCTGCAGCGCCTCGCGGACCGGCGTCCTCGACACGTGCAGCTCGTCCGCCACTTCGACGTCGCGGATGCGCTGCCCAGGCGCGAGTGTGCCGTCGACGATCTGCGACGCGATATGCGCGAAGACCTCCTCGGCGAGCAGCTGCTTCGTCTCGCCGCGCCCGGACCCCAGTCCTCTTCTATTCATGGATCGCCCCCAGTTGCATGTCCATATCCGGGTTCCCCATGAATCGCCCGGATGGCAACTACATCACGAAGTGCGCTGCATTGCCAACACGAGTCCTGCGGCAGGGGATTTCCCAGATGGTTCGTAATAAATGTTTCCGTGGTCGGCGAGCGTAGGGGGCGCCCGCCGACCATGGTCGATGCATTGCACGGAGCTGTCAGCCGGCCCGGTCCCCACAAGGCGTGAACCGCGATCAGAGATCGCAGCGCTGAGCCGACAGCGCATCATGCACGAGACACATCGTCTGTCGCTCCGGATGCGACGTACCCAGTCTTTCCGAACTAAACCCGTATATCAGTATTCGATCGCAGGTGGGGAAAACGAGAACCGGCCGGATGCCGCGGACTGTTCCCGCGGCATCCGGCCGGTTTCCCTGCCGATCGAGCCCGCCTCAGCGGTAGTTGATGAACTGCAGATCGATGTCGAGATCGCTGCCCTTCAGCAATGCGATCACCGCCTGCAGGTCGTCGCGGCTCTTGGACTGCACGCGCAGCTCGTCGCCCTGGATCTGGCTCTTCACGCCTTTGGGGCCCTCGTCGCGGATGAGCTTGCCGATCTTCTTCGCGTTTTCGGAGGAGATGCCGTCCTTGAGGCTCGAGACGATGCGGAACTCCTTGCCGCTGGCGAAGGGCTCGCCCGAGTCGAGGCTCTTCAGGGAGATGCCGCGCTTGATGAGCTTCGACTGGAACACGTCGAGCACCGCCTTCGCGCGCTCCTCGGTGTTCGCGATGATCAGCACCTGCTCGCCGCTCCACGCGATCGACGCACCGGTGCCCTTGAAGTCGTAGCGCTGCTCGATCTCCTTGTGGGCCTGATTCAGGGCGTTCTCTGCCTCTTGGTGATCCACTTTCGAGACGATGTCAAAGGAACTGTCAGCCATGGCAAAAGTCTAGCGACCCGCCCATTTCCGCGCAGTCTTGGAAGCGCTTTCACCTTGTTGCATGTACTCGCATGCGGTCACAGTCTGGTATCGACACGGACTTCCATTGCGCATCAGGCTGATGTCGGTGCATACTGTAAGCGCTTGCAGTCCTGCAGGCCACACGCACTGAGAGAGGCTCACACCAATGAAGGTGAACAAGAGGGGCATCGCCGCCTTCGGCGCGATCGCCATGGTTTCGACTCTGACGCTCGCCGGCTGCTCCACCGGGAGCAGCGACGACGACTCGAAGGGCGACGACGCCGCCAGCGCCCTGACCGTCTGGGTCGACTCCGAGCGCGTCGACGCGCTGCAGGGCGCCGCTGACTCCTACGAGGAGAAGACCGGTGTGAAGGTCGAACTCGTCGGCAAGTCCGTCGACGACATGAAGGACGACTTCATCCAGCAGGTCCCGACCGGCAAGGGCCCCGACATCGTCATGGGCGCGCACGACTGGCTGGGCGAGCTGTCCACCAACGGCGTCGTCGCGCCTCTCGAACTCGGCGACTCGGCGTCCGACTACCTCCCGGTCGCGCTCCAGGCCGCGACCTACGACGGCACCGTCTACATGCTTCCTTACGCGGTCGAGAACATCGCCGTGCTGCGCAACGCCGACCTCGTTCCGGCGGCCGCCACGAGCTTCGACGACATGATCTCCAAGGGCAAGTTCGTCGTCGAACAGGGTGCAGAGGGCAACCCATACCACCTGTATCCGTTCCAGACCGCATTCGGCGCCCCCGTCTTCGGCACCGACGACTCGGGCAGCTACGACTCGGCTGACCTGCAGCTCGGCAGCGAGGGCGGCTTCGCCTTCGCCGACTGGCTCGCCGCCCAGGGCAAGAACGGCACCGGAAACCTGAACACCGACGTCGACGGCGAGATCGCCAAGCAACAGTTCCTCGACGGCACGGCGGCCTTCTGGCTGACCGGTCCGTGGAACGTCGGCGCCGCAGTCGACGCGGGCATCAACGTGGCGATCGACCCCGTCCCCAGCCCCACCGGTGAGACCGCGTCGCCGTTCGCCGGCGTCAAGGGCTTCTTCGTCAGCGCCGAGTCCAAGAACAAGGTCGCTGCGAACGACTTCCTGGTGAACTACATCGGCACGAAGGACGTCCAGCTCGAGCTGTTCAAGGCCGGCAACGTCCTGCCCGCGCTCACGGCTGCTGCAGACGAGGCTGCCTCCGACCCGATCATCGCCGGCTTCCAGGCTGTCGGCGCCGACGCCGTTCCGATGCCGGCCATCCCGGCCATGGGCTCGGTGTGGCAGTTCTGGGGCGTGGCCGAGGCCGCGATCATCAACGGTGCGGACCCGAAGACGACGTGGCAGAAGCTCGTCGACGACGTGACCGCGGCCATCAAGTAAGACACCACCAGCACCATCCTGCCGGGGCGGACGCAGCCGTCCGCCCCGGCAGCTCCACGACGGGGACGAGATGACAGACACCGCCGAGCCCACGGCTCCTCCGACCAAGCGCCAGCGTCAGGCCGCGAAGATCGCCGAAGCGGCATCCGCGCCGATCGGCTGGACTCTGCTGAAGATCCTGCTGCTCGCCGTCGTCGACGCGATCGCGCTGTACGCGGCGTACGTGCTCTTCACGCATCAGGAGTGGCTGATCCTCGGCGTCGTCGTCGTGGTCGCCGTGCTCGTCAACTGGATCTACTTCTCCCGCAAGATGATCCCGGCGAAGTACCTCACGCCCGGCATCATCTTCCTCGTGATCTTCCAGGTGTTCACCCTGCTCTACACGGGGTACATCGGCTTCACCAACTACGGCACCGGACACAACGGCACCAAGGATCAGGCGATCTCCTCGCTGCTCGCGTCTGCACAGGAGCGCGTCGAGGACTCGCCGACATACCCCGTGACCGTCGTCGAGCAGTTCGGCACCTACGGCCTTCTCGTCACCGACCCCGACTCCGGTGACGCCCTGCTCGGCACCGCGGAACAGCCTCTGCAGGAGGTCGACGCCGACTTCGAGGGCGGTCAGGCGGTCGCCACCGATGGATGGACCACGCTTCCGCTCGCCAAGGTGTTCACGCTGTCGGCCGAGCTCGAGAAGCTGTCGGTGCCCTTCAGCGACGACCCCAACGACGGCAGCCTTCGCGCCCCTGACGGTCAGAAGGGGTACCTGTACATCTCGACGCTCGAGTACGACGCGGATGCCGACACCATCACCGACTCCGACACGGGCACCGTGTACTCGGACCTCGGCACCGGAGCCTTCACCGCCGACGACGGCGAGCAGCTGCTGCCCGGCTGGCAGACGACGGTCGGCTTCGACAACTTCGTGCGCGCGGTCAGCGACGAGTCCATCCGCGGCCCGCTGATCTCCGTGACGATCTGGACGTTCGTGTTCGCCCTCGTCTCCGTCGCCTCCACCTTCTTCCTCGGCCTGCTGCTCGCCCTGGTCTTCAACAACACGAGGATGCGGTTCCGCAACGGCTACCGGATCATCCTGATCCTGCCCTACGCGTTCCCCGCCTTCCTCTCCGCCCTCGTCTGGGCCGGCATGATGAACGAAAGCTTCGGGTTCATCAACCAGGTGATCTTCGGCGGCGCCGAGATCCCGTGGCTCACGGATCCGACGCTCGCGAAGGTGTCGGTGCTGATCGTGAACCTGTGGCTCGGCTTCCCCTACATGTTCCTCGTGTGCATGGGCGCGCTGCAGGGCATCCCCTCCGAGGTCAACGAGGCGGCCGTCATGGACGGCGCGAACCCGTGGCAGATCTTCCGCCGCATCAAGCTGCCGCTGCTGCTGGTGACGGTCGCGCCCCTGCTGATCTCGTCGTTCGCGTTCAACTTCAACAACTTCAACCTGATCTACATGCTCACCAACGGCGGACCCCGTTTCGACGACGTGAACATCCCGGTCGGGCACACCGACATCCTCATCTCGATGGTCTACAAGGTGGCCTTCACCGGCCAGAACCGCGATTACGGTCTGGCCTCCGCCTTCACCATCCTGATCTTCATCGTGGTGGCGACGATCTCGATCATCAGCTTCCGCAAGACCAAGGCACTCGAGGAGCTGAACTGATGAGCACCGCCCACACCGTCACGAACGAGCAGCTCCTCGCCCCGCGCAAGCGCAGTTTCGGACAGTGGTTCGCCGACACCGGATGGCGTCACCTCGTCGCCATCGTGGTCAGCGCGTTCGCGCTGTTCCCCCTGCTGTACGTGCTGTCGGCCTCGCTGAACCCGCGGGGCACGTTGACCGGGTCGAACCAGCTGTTCTCGGCCATCGGCATCGACAGCTACGTGCGCATCCTCAGCGACCCGCAGAACCCCTACGGCCTGTGGTTCCTGAACACGCTCCTGATCGCGGTGATCACGGGTGCGTCGACCGTGTTCATCGGCGCGCTTGCCGCGTACGCGTTCTCGCGCATGCGGTTCACGGGCCGTCGTGTCGGACTCGTGACGATCGTCGTCGTGCAGATGTTCCCGCAGCTGCTCGCGGTCGTGGCGATCTTCCTGCTCATGACCACGCTGGGCGACTGGTTCCCGGCCATCGGCCTGAACACGCACACCGGCCTCATCCTCGTGTACCTCGGTGGAGCGCTGGGCGTGAACACCTACCTGATGTACGGCTTCTTCAACACGCTGCCGATCGAGCTCGACGAGGCGGCGCGCATCGACGGTGCGGGTCACGCGCGCATCTTCTTCACGATGATCCTGCCGCTGGTCGCACCGATCCTGGCGGTCGTGGCGCTGCTGTCGTTCATCGGAACCGTGAACGAGTACGTGATCGCGAGCATCATGCTCGTCGACGTCGACAAGCAGACCCTTGTGGTCGGGCTCACGAAGCTCGTCGCGAACCCGCGTTACGCGGACTGGTCGGCGTTCTCGGCCGGCGCGGTGATGGCGGCCGTCCCGGTCATGATCCTGTTCCTGTTCCTGCAGAAGTACATCGTCGGCGGGCTGACCGCCGGCGCGACCAAGGGCTGATCTCCGCGATCGCGGTCAGTCGTCGCCTGCCGGCTTCGACTGGCCGCCGCTGACGGTGTCGAGAACCTCGTCCTGCACGCGCTCGAGCACGAGTCGCAATGCGCCGTCGAGCACCGGGTTGCCGTCCAGGCTCGACAGCAGCACCGGAGGGCGGGCGACGACGGTCGCGTGCAGGTGATGCTGCACCAGGCTGCGCAGCCGCTCGCCGCCGGCCAGCGCGATGTCGCCGGCGAGCACGATGAGATCGGGATCCACGATCGCGACGACGGCCGAGAGGCCGAGGGCCAGCCGTGAGGCGATCTCGTCGAGGGCGGATGCTGCGCCGTCGCCGCCGGCGGCGACCGCCTCTGTCATGGCCTGGACCGCAGTGTCGGCCGAGAACCCGTGCTCGGCCAGCACGCGGCCGAGCGCAGGTGCGCCGGCGAGCGCCTGCATGCCGCTCGCCCCGAACTCGTTCGTCTCCTGCGGCACGGGCGCGCCGGGCACCGGCAGCTCGGCGATCTCGCCGGCCCCGCCCGTGAGGCCGCGATGAACGCGTCCTCCGAACATCAGCCCCATGCCGATGCCGTCCGACACCCACAGTTCGACGAAGCTGTCGTCGCGGGTCGCGACACCGTGCGCACGTTCGGCGATCGCGACAAGGTTCACGTCGTTCTCGATGTCGACGGGAGCGCCGACGCTGTCCTGCAGGGCGACGGTGAGTCCCGGCCGCTGCCAACCGGGCAGATGCGCGGCGAAGCGCAGGCGGTCGGATGTCGGATCGATCGCGCCCTGGATGCCGATGACGACTCTGCGGACAGCGGTTGCGGCGATGCCGGCATCCGCGCACGCGCCGGTCAAGGCGCGCTGCACCTGCGCGGCGGGGTCGACCTCGACACCGTCCTGCGTGTCGAGGGAGAAAGTGCCGATCACCGAGCCCGCGAAGTCGATCACGACGGCCTCCGTGCGCTCCGGAGTGACATCCATGGCGGCGGCGTACGCCGCGGTCTCGTTCGCGCTGAACAGTTCGGCCGCGCGTCCGACGGCCCCGTCGCGATTGCCGTCGCTTTTGACGAGGCCGCTCTCGCGGAGCTGTGTCAGCAGGTGCGAGGCCGTGGGCTTCGACACCGCGAGCAGGGCCGCGATCTCGGGACGGCTCAAGGGACCGCGGTCGAGAAGCAGCCGCAGGGCGGCACGGGCGTTGATGGCTCGGACGACGCTGGTTCCGGTCGGGGGAGTGGGCACGATGTCCTCGATGTCTCATGGTCGGGTACTCCGCATGCTACAGACCTGCAGCGCAGATGAACGGCAGGAGAACCGCGCCATCCGCCCATTGCGTGACGGACGTTCCTCCGGTATAACTCTTCGTAAAGAATCTTTCCTAAACATTCTTTACCCCCCAACCCTCACGGAGGAATCATGCGTCAACGTCGACCATTGCTGGCTCTGCTGGCTGCTGCGATCGTGATACCGCTCAGCGGGCTCATCGCCACCTCAGCCCAGGCAGCCACCACCGTCAGCCTGCGCGACCCGGTCAAGCGGGAGATCGCGCAGGAGATCGTCACCTCGGCCGAGAACTCGGTCCTCGACTGGTACAACCGGTACGACTACATCGAGGACATCGACGACGGGCGCGGCTACACCGGCGGCATCATCGGGTTCACCTCGGGAACGAGCGACATGCTGGAGCTCGTCGAGCGGTACACGAAGAAGTACCCGAGCAACGGGCTGGCGAAGTACCTCCCCGCGCTGCGCAGCGTCGACGGCACCGACTCGCACGCCGGTCTCGGGTCCGCGTATGAGGCGGCGTGGAAGGCGGAGGGCGCCAAAGCCGCGTTCCAGCGTGCGCAGCGCGACCTGACCCGCGAATGGTACTTCGACCCCTCGGTCGATCTCGGACTCAGCGACAAGATCGGCGCACTGGGCCAGTTCATCTACTACGACGCCGCGGTCGTGCACGGCTTCGACGGCATGCAGGACATCCGCACCGAGGCGAGGAAGAAGGCCAAGACACCGGCGGAGGGCGGCAACGAGACGACGTATCTCAACGCCTTCCTCGACGCTCGCGTCATCGAGATGCAGAAGGAGGCGGCCCACGAAGACGTCACGCGCATCGAGACGGCTCAGCGGGTGTGGCTCCGCGCGGGCAACCTCAACCTCGACACCCCGTTGAACTGGTCGGTCTACGGCGAGGCCTTCAGCATCCCGTCGAACCCGACGCCCCGCTGGCCGCTCGATGAGATCGGCGGCCCGAACCCTACGTCTTCTCCGACGCCGACGGCGTCTCCGACGCAGAACCCCGGCACGGCGACGTTGATCTCGAAGAACAAGCCGGTCACGGCGTCGACGGTCGAGGGCACGGGCTTCGAAGCCGCGAAGGCGGTCGACGGGAACGCGACCACCCGGTGGTCGAGCGTGGAGGGCGTGGACCCGCAGTGGGTGCGCATCGACCTCGGTGCCGGCTCCACCGTGAACAAGGTCGTCCTGAAATGGGAAGCCGCATACGCCTCCAAGTACCGCATCGAGACCTCGAACGACGGCACCACCTGGACCACCCTCGCCACCGAAGCCGCAGGCAACGGCGGCACCGACGAGTTCACCAACCTCACCGGCACCGGCCGCTACCTCCGCATCTACGGCACCGCCCGCGGCACCGCCTACGGCTACTCCCTGTACGAAGCCGAGGTCTATGGCACGGCAGGCACCGGCGGAGGCTCCACGCCGACCCCGACCCCGACACCCACGCAGACATCGACCCCTACTCCGACCCCGACCACGACGCCGGGTACCGCCGCGTTGATCTCGAAGAACAAGCCGGTCACGGCGTCGACGGTCGAGGGCACGGGCTTCGAAGCCGCGAAGGCCGTCGACGGCAACGCGACCACCCGGTGGTCGAGCGTCGAGGGCGTGGACCCGCAGTGGGTGCGCATCGACCTCGGCACCGGAGCCGCGGTCTCGAAGGTCGTGCTGAAGTGGGAGGCCGCCTATGCGAGCAAGTACCGCATCGAGATGTCGGCCGATGGCACCACCTGGAGCACGCTCGCCACGGAAGCGGCGGGCAACGGCGGCACCGACGAGTTCACGAATCTGAACGGCACCGGCCGCTACCTGCGCATCTACGGCACCGCCCGCGGCACCGCCTACGGCTACTCGCTGTTCGAGGTCGAGGCGTACGGCACGGCGGGGACCGACGGAGGCAACCCCGGCGGCACGACGTTCCGCGTCGTCGGCGCGGGCGACATCGCGGGTACGGGCTGCTCGGCGCCGAGCTCCGGTTGCCAGCACTTCGCCACGGCGACGCTCGCACAGTCCCTGAACCCCGCCTTCTACATCACCATGGGCGACATGGCCTATGACGACGGCCACATCGAGGACTTCATGAACAACTACGACAAGTCGTGGGGCAAGTTCAAGAACAACACCTGGCCGGTGCCCGGAAACCACGAGTCGTACGACACCGACTACAACGAGGAGACCGAGAAGGGCGACGAGAAGGCGTACCGCGACTACTTCGGCGCCCGCGCGACCCCGCAGGGCAAGATGTGGTACAGCTACGACTACGGCAACTGGCACTTCATCGCGCTGAACTCCAACCGTTTCGACGAGCAGGCGCAGATCGACTGGATCAATGCCGATCTCGCCGCCAGCACCAAGCAGTGCACCGTGGCGTACTACCACCACCCCGCCTTCACCTCCGGCACCCACGGCAACGAGGGCGTCTCGGATGAGGTCTGGGGACTCATGGCGAACGCGGGTGTCGAACTGGTCATCAACGGCCACGATCACGACTACGAGCGCTTCGCTCCGCAGTCGGCGACGGGTGCGGCAGCGGCGAACGGCACGGTCGAGATCGTCGCCGGCATGGGCGGCGTGAACCTGACCGGCTACGAGAACGTCAAGCCGAACAGCGTCAAGCGCGTGGGTGACAAGTACGGCGTGCTGCAGCTCGACTTCACCGACTCCTCGGTGACGACGAAGCTCATCGCCGTGGGCGGTGCAGTGGCCGACACCAGCACGATCACCTGCCACTGACGACATGTATCTCGCCGGCAGCAAAGCGCGGCAGGACGAAGGCGGCGCGGCGGTCCACCCTCAGGTGGGCCGCCGCGCGGCCGGAGTCGGCAGCACCGCGATCGCACTCGGAGTCGTGAGCCTGCTCACGGATCTCTCCTCGGAGATGGTCACGGCGGTACTCCCGCTGTACCTCGTCATCGGGCTGGGCATGACCCCGCTCGCCTTCGGTTTCCTCGATGGTCTGTACAACGGCGTCACGGCCTTCGTGCGCCTGCTCGGCGGACACGTCGCCGACCGCTGGTCGCAGCACAAGCTCGTGGCCGGCATCGGCTACGGACTGTCCGCGGTCTGCAAGCCGTTCCTCCTGCTCGCGGGAGCCTCGACCGTGGCGCTGTCCGCGACCCTCGCGGTCGACCGGATCGGAAAAGGCATCCGCACCGCTCCACGCGACGCACTGATCTCCCTCTCCGTCGACGACGCGCACCAGGGACGGGCCTTCGGCGTGCACCGCGCGATGGACACCGCGGGCGCGCTGCTGGGTCCACTCGCCGCGTTCGGACTGCTGTGGATGCTGGCGGATGCCTTCGACGCGGTCTTCATCGTCAGCTTCTGCGTCGCGAGCCTGGGCGTGCTGGTGCTGATCGCCTTCGTGCCCGGTCGCAGTTCCATGCCCGTCGGTGCTCCCCGGCCCACGTTGCGCGAAACCGTGCGGATCCTGGGCGAGCCGGTCTTCCGCCGGCTCCTGATCGCGGCCACGATCCTGGGCCTCGCGACGGTCGGCGACGGCTTCCTCTACCTCGGTCTCCAGGAGCGCTTGCAGCTGGATGCCGCGTTCTTCCCGCTGCTTCCGCTCGGCAGCGCTCTGGTCTATCTCGTGCTGGCCGTGCCGATGGGGCGTCTGGCCGATCGGATCGGCCGGAGACTGCCGTTCCTGCTCGGCAACCTCGCCCTGATCGGCGCGTACTCGACACTGCTGCTGCCTATCGACGGTCCGCTCCTGCTGGTACTGATGCTCGCGCTGCTGGGCGTCTTCTACGCGGCGACGGACGGCGTGCTGATGGCGCTCGCTGGTCCCCGCATTCCCCGCGAGCGGCGCGCGGGAGGCATGGCTCTGCTGCAGACCGGTCAGGCGACCGGTCGACTGTTCGCGGCGGTCATGTTCGGTGCGGCGTGGACGTTCTGGGGCATGACGGCCGCGTTCGCCGCCGCTGCACTCGCGCTCCTGGCGGTGCTGATCGCGGCCGGGGTGCTGATCCGTCCCGATCGCCACCCTGAGGAGGAGCACGCGTGACGTCGATGAGGAAGCGCGTCGTGCTCGTGGGCGCCGCGGCGCTCGTACTCGCCGGCGTCGGGATCGGCTACTCGCTCTACGCCGTGGCCCGCAGCGGAGACGGGGCGCACGCCGCCGGAGACGTCGTGCCTGCGACCGACCACGGACTCTATGTCCGTGATTCCGAGGGCTCCGTCGTGCTGCAGGACGGAGGCGGAGCCCCGGGGCGCACGGGAACGGGACTCGAATGCAATCGCTTCTACGCTGCCGGTGACACCGCGGTGTGTGTGAGCGTCGAGGGCAGCCTGAAGCCGACGACCAAGGTCGAGGTGCTCGACGCCGATCTCACGCCGACCGAGACCTTCACGTACAGCGGCGTGCCGACGCGTGCTCGCGTCTCGCCCTCGGGCCGGATGGTGGCCTGGACCGTCTTCGTCACGGGCGACAACTACGCCGGCACGAACTTCTCTACGCGGACCGGCATCTACGACCGTGACACCGGACGAATCGTCGATTCCCTCGAGGGCATCCCGCTCTACATCGACGGTGAGCGCGTGCACCGCGTCGACGTCAACTACTGGGGTGTGACGTTCGCCGAAGACGACGACACCTTCTACGCGACGGTCTCCACGGCGGGGACCACGTACCTCGTCGAGGGCGACGTGAGCGAGTGGTCCGCCACCGCCCTGCGTGAGAATGTCGAGTGCCCGTCGCTGTCGCCCGACGGCACGAGGATCGTCTTCAAGAAGCGTGTGAACGACAGCGTCGATGATCCGTGGCGGCTGTACGTGCTGGATCTCGCGACCATGCAGGAGACGCCGCTCGCCGAGGACCGCAGCGTCGACGATCAGGCCGCGTGGATCGACGACGACACCGTCGCCTACGGCGTCGACGGGGGAGTGTGGTCGGTGTCCGCCGACGGCGCCGGGCAGCCGGAGCTGATCGCCGAGGACGCCTCGTCGCCCGCGATGGTGCACGACTGATACATCGCCCGGCGTTGCGTGCGTCCCGGGTGGACGAGCAGCCGTAGCGTGAAGGCATGGCACGAGTGGGGGGACGCAATCTGGCGATCAGCTGGATCGCGGGGATGCTGTGCGCCGGGGTCATCGTCGGGCTGGTGTGGTTCGCGTTGCCGATCGTGCCCGCGATGGCGCAGTTCGTCGGAGAGGGGATGCGCAGCATCCTGCCCTGATCCGCGCCGGGCTCAGCGACACGTCGGCACGCCTCCGACGGCGCTCGAACGCGCGGCGGTACCCTCGCACTGATCACATCCGATGAGAGGCGCACCCCATGAGTGACCCCGAGGTTCCGAAGCACGAGCAGCCGGCCGACGTGAACGACGTCGTCGACAGCGCGAACGCCGGTCTCGACGCGGCCGCAGCGGCGAGCGCGGCGGTGCCGGGCCAGACCCCCGAAACCGTGGAAGACACGGCAGCGGAAGACGCCGACAAGGCGCCCGCGGGCGACGCCGATGCGACGGCCGCAGCCGACGCCGATCTCGCCGCGTTCGAAGAGGCCGAGCGCGACCACCCCGGTACGTTCTCGACTCCAGCGCTGAACGAGATCGCGGCACAGGACGACGAGACCACGGTGCTCGACACTCCGGTCTCGCACAGCGAGTCAACGATGGCCGACAACGCCTATTCGACGGCCGACGACACCGAGACACGCATCGTGCCATCCGAGCCGGTGCCATCCGAACCGGTGCCCGCCGAGACGCCGATCGTCGTGCCGCTGCAGCAGCAGCCCATCTTCGTGCAGGCTCCTGAGCCGCCGCGTGAGCGCGGAAACCGCGGCACCGCCGGAGCGATCGGCCTGCTCGCCGCTCTCTCCTTCGCGATCCTCTACCTCGGCACGATCCTCGGTCTCGGAGCGCTGGCCGGCGACGTGACCGCCGACAACCTCGGAGAAGCGGCCCTCGCACCACTGACGACCTTCGGGTTCTGGGTGCCGGTCGTCGTGTTCTACCTCGGCTTCTGGCTGCTGGGCGCTTTCATCAACCGCGGCAAGTGGGGTCGTTGGGTGATCTTCGGCATCATCGTCGGAGTCATCGCCTACGGCGGCCACATCCTCGGGCAGCTCATCCAGGAACCGTTCTGGCGGCTCACCGCGTCCGAGGGCGCTCGGCTCGTGAACGAGCAGCTGCTCGCGCCGCTCGCGATCGCCGCGTTCGTGTTCGGACGCGAGCTCACGATCTGGTTCGGCGCCTGGGTCGCCCGCAGCGGCGCTCGCAAGACCGAGCTGAACGCCGAGGCGCAGCGCGAGTACGAGCGCACGCTCGAGGCGGGCCCGACGCTCGCCCGCTGAGACTCGCATGTCATCGCCAGACCCCCGCAGACCGCCGTCCGCGGGGGTCTCGGCGTTGCTGGCCCTCGCCCTCGCGACGATCGGGTTCTTCGCCCTGGCCGTCTTCGGTCTGGGGGCGCTGAGCTTCGCGACCGATGCCGACATCATCGCCGTCACCGACCTCGGTCAGGGGCCGGGGATCATCGGAATGGCGGCAGCAGTCGGGGTCTTCGCCCTGTCTCTCTGGTTCGCGGTGCGTCCGGCGCGGCCGTCGTTCTTCTCGGTTCCGACCGTCGCGATCCTCACCGGGCTGGTCCATCTGGCTGCCGTCTGGATCGCGGTGCTGCTGGGCACCGGCGATCTGATCGTCTCCACCGCGGTTGCGGGCGACCTGGTACGAGGTGGCGCGAGTGCCGTGCTGGTGCTGTCCGCCGCCGTCGCCTCGTGGAGCGGGGTGGCGCTCCGGCGCACCAGAGCGCAGCATCCGCGCTGGCCGTGGGAGGAACACGGCGACGAGTGACGCGGCGAATCGCGCACGACACGCCCGGCGCGCCTTACGCTTGAGGAGTGGAGCGCTCACTGGAGACGCAGGTCGACCAGGCCGTGGAGGCCTGGCTGCGCTGGGTGCCGCGCTGGGAGCCGGCAACCCACCGCGGTCGCGTCGCGCCGTGCCGCCGCTGCCTGGGTTCCCCCGTGCTCTCGGCAGCGGGCATCGCGTCGAACACGCCGCACGGGGTTCAGCACGGGCTCTCCACCCGCATCAAGGCGATCGTCGACAGCGCGGTCGCCGAGTACACGGCGCGGAATCTGCCGATGCTGCAGCGCGAGCTCGACCAGCAGGCCGCACGCAACAGGGCGCGCAGCTACCGGCCGGCCGAGAACCTCGACCCCGAGTTCGACGGACTCCCGCTCGATCCTGATCCGGTGCCCGGTGCGCCGTTCCTGTTCACGATCGCGGGGATGGCCGATGACGCAGCCGAGGAGCTGCCGCCGCTGCCGCCGCTGAGCGACGAGGCGAAGGCCGCGCTCCGGCAGGAGGTGGCCCTCGCCGACGAGTACGCCAACATGGTCGGCCGGGAGATCTGCGGGCTGATGCTCCGACACCGCCTGCACATCCAGGCGGCGATCTCGCAGCACGTCGAGCCCCAGATCGAGGCGATGCTGGCGGAGCTCACCGAGTCGCTCGACTCGCCCTTCGGCCCCGACTCGGTCTGACGGTTTCATCGTAGGGCGGCGCCTGACAGCGGGCGACAGCGCCGCGACAGCGTCGTGCAAGCGGGCGAGCGGATGCTGTCCCTATGACAAACCACAACGCAGACTGGGCCGTCGAGGCCGATGGACTCGTGAAGGTGTTCGGACAGAACCGCGCGGTCGACGGCGTCGACCTCCGCGTGAAGACCGGCACCGTCTACGGTGTCCTGGGCCCGAACGGCGCCGGCAAGACGACGACCATCAACATGCTCGCGACCCTCATGCGCCCCGACGGCGGCTCGGGCCGCATCTTCGGCTACGACGTCGTGCGAGACCCGCAGATCGTCCGTCAGCTCATCGGAGTCACAGGGCAGTTCGCCTCGGTCGACGAGACGCTCTCGGCGACGGAGAACCTCATGATCTTCGCCCGGCTGCTCGGCCTCGGCCGCAGTGAGGCCAAGAGCAAGCAGGAGGAGCTGCTCGAGCGCTTCGGTCTCGCCGAGGCGGCCCGACGCCCGCTCAAGGACTTCTCGGGCGGCATGCGCCGTCGCCTCGACCTCGCCGCATCCCTCATCGCGCAGCCGCCCCTGATCTTCCTCGACGAGCCCACCACAGGCCTCGACCCGCGCACACGCGGCCAGATGTGGGACACGATCCGCGAGCTCGTGGCGACCGGCTCGACCGTACTCCTCACGACGCAGTATCTCGACGAGGCCGATCAGCTCGCCGACCGCATCGCCGTGATCGACCACGGCAAGGTCGTCGCCGAAGGCACGAGCGACGAGCTCAAGGCGTCGGTGGGAGCCTCGAGCCTGCAGCTGCGTCTCGAGGACGCCGCCGACACGGCTGACGCGCTCACCGCGATCGAGCGGATGCTGGGCGTGCGGGGCACGCTCTCGCCCGAGGCCGCGCGAATCACGGCGCCGATGGCCGACCCGAACCGTATCGCCGATCTCCTGATCACCCTGCGGGAGAGCGGTATCAGGGTCACCGAGCTCAGCGTCCAGAAGCCGACGCTCGACGAGGTGTTCCTCACCATCACCGGAAAGCCGGCCACGGCCGGCGACGACGCAGACGCACAGAAGGAAGAGGTGCACGCATGACCGCCATCGCCACGGCGCCCTCGACGGCCAGGATGATCGTCCCGGCATCCGAGCGCCATCTGAAGAACCGCACCAGCCTCGGCCAGAGCGTGCAGAACACGCTCACCATGGCCTACCGCGGACTCGTGAAGATCCGCCGCACGCCAGAGCAGCTGTTCGACGTGACCCTTCAGCCGATCATCTTCACGCTGATGTTCACCTACATCTTCGGCGGGGCGATCTCGGGCGATGTCGCGTCGTACCTGCCCGTGATCATCCCCGGCATCCTCGTGCAGACCGTGATCACCACCTCGGTCGTCACGGGCACCCAGCTGCGGGAGGACATGGACAAGGGCGTGTTCGACCGGTTCCGCTCGCTGCCGATCGCGCGCATCGCCCCGCTCTCCGGTGCGCTGCTCGCCGACACCCTCCGCTATGCGATCGCGACGACTCTCACCTTCGTCATGGGCTTCATCATGGGCATGCGCCCCGAGGGAGGCATCGGCGCGGTCGTGGCGGCAGGGCTGCTCGTGATCGGATGCTCCTGGGCGATCAGCTGGATCTTCGCCTTCTTCGGAGTGATCGCGCGCACAGCGTCGAGCGTGCAGGGCATCTCCATGCTCGTGCTGTTCCCGCTGACGTTCCTGTCGAACGCCTTCGTGCCGGTCGACACCATGCCCGGCTGGCTTCAGGGCTTCGTGAACGTGAATCCGGTGTCGCACCTGGTCACCGCCGTCCGCGACCTCGTCAACAACGGCGTGTTCGGGGCGGACGCCTGGATCTCGATCCTCGGCGCCGCGGTGATCGTCGCGATCTTCGCCCCGCTCACCGTCCGGGCGTACATGCGCCGGGCCTGACCCCCACCATTCCGCCGAGCCCCGCTCTGTCGTCGAGACCCCCTGCTGCGCACCCCGCCAGCCGGGGGTCTCGACGCGAACCCGGGGGTCTCAGCGGCCGGGGACTCGATGCGTCAGCACGCGCAGCGTTTCATCGACGAGCTGCTCGGATGGCAGAGCGGATGCCGCGGCGCGCGCCGCGGCGACGGCCTCGGCTCCGACCACTCCTCGCGCCTGTGCGAACAGCGCCGTGAGCGACAGGCTCGGCAGATCCTGTCGAGCGCCGAGAAGCTCGGCCAGTGCCAGCCCCCGCAGACCGCGATCCTGCTCGGTCGGCGTGGTCAGCGCCCACGACGACCAGCCCGCCAGCGCTGTGCCGATCACCGGTCGGTCGACGTAGGTCGGATTCATACGGTGCAGAGCCAGGGTCCGTGTCCGCAGCCGGTTCGCCCACCGCGCGAGGTCTGCAGCGGGGAGCAGCTCGTCGGCGACGGAGGCCGTGATGAGGGTCGCCAGCAGCACCAGGTACCACGGGGTGGCGCGCTGATCGCCCGACGGGAAGCCGGCCAGAGATCGTCGGTAGCCTGCCACCGCCCCGTCGAAGTCACGGCGTGCGCGCGCCACCTCCGCGAGGCCGAACCAGCCCAGCGCCGCGTACTCCACTCCCTGCTGGGTGAGCTCGGCCGTACGGGACACGTCTTCGAAGACGCGCTCGGCCTCGTCCAGGCGGCCGAGGCCGAGCAGAGCGATGCCTCGCGTCCAGTCCTGCTGCACCTGCTCCTCCGAGACGTCGAAACCCTCGGCGCTGCGTCGGGCACGGTCGAGCCAGACGAGAGAATCCGCGTGATGGCCCGATTGGCCGGCGACCTGTGCCGCCGCGCTCGCCGCGAGCGTGCCGATCCACCGGTCGTCGATCTCTCCTGCCAGCTCCCAGGCGCGTTGCGCCGACGAGGCGGCCGTGACGGCGTCGCCGGTGTTCTCGGCCGTCTGCGAGGTGAGGAACTCTCCGACCAGGCGCGCGGCCGGTTCGGGCTCTTCGCGCAACGCCCGCAGGACCGCCATCATCCGCTCCGGACGCGACACCTGCACGGTCACCGACAGGAGCGCCGCCAAGGCGGGGCTCAGGATCACGCCGGGCGTGCGGGCGATGCGGCGCAGGCGGCTGATGGCGCCGAGCCCACGCGGGTCCTCGCCGACGAGGGCCATCAGCCCGCACGGCAGCAGGACACTCACGAGGAGATCGGCGGACACCGCGTCGTGGTCGAGCCCGTCGAGCGCCGCGATCACGATCGGTGTGAATCCGAAGAACTCCGTGAACGCGCCGCGCACGACCCACGCGGACATCAACGCAGAGAAGATCCGCACGACATCGGCGGAAAGTCCGCTCTCTGCGGCGTAGCGCAGCGCCGCTACCAGGTTGTCGTTCTCGGCGTTCAGCTCTGCCAGAACGTCGGGGCGCACCGGCGCGCACTCGCCGAACAGCGCAGCCCCCGGCATCCGGGAAAAGCCGCCTGCCCATGCGAGCACGGCATGCCACGCGTCGTCTTCGGCGCCCGAGGCTGCAAGCCGGGCCAGGCCGAACTCGCGCACCGTCTCCAGCATGCGGAACCGCACACCCATGCCGGTATCGGTCGCCGCGAGCAGGGACTGGGAGACCAGCCGGTCGAGCAGGTCGTCGACGGCGCTCTCGCCGAGCACTGCTGACGCCGAGACCGCCGAAAAGCCTGCCGGAAGAAGGGACAACCGGACGAGCGCGTTCCTGGCGTCGTCGTCGAGCAGGTCCCAGCTCCACTCGATCACAGCCTGCAGGGTGCGATGGCGTTCGGGCGCGGCGCGGTCGCCGCTCGTCAGCAGGGCGAAGCGGTTCTCGAGGCGAGACTCGATCTGCTCGGCGGTCATGGTGCGCACGCGTGCGGCGGCGAGCTCGATCGCAAGAGGCAGTCCGTCGAGGCGGTCGCAGAGCCGGGCGACGGTCGCTCCGTCGAGTCTCGCGTCGGGGCGCGCCGCACGCGCCCGTTCGAGGAACAGCCGCACCGCCGGGCCCTCGCCGTCGCCCGCGCTCAGCGCGGTGAGCGGGTACACCGCTTCGGCTGCGATCGCGACGGGCGTCCGACTGGTTGTGACGATCCGCAGCGTCGGCACTGCGCCGAGCATGTCGGCGGCCCAGGCCGCGGCCGCGTCGATGATCTGCTCGCAGTTGTCGAGAACGAGCAGCGCCGGTCGCTCGCCCAGCAGTGCGACGATGCGGGTGCGCAGGTCGGGCTGTGATCGCGCGTCGGACAGTCGGCTGCCGGCAGAACTCTCGCTGATGCCCAGCGCCGCCCCGATGGCGGGTTCCAGGTCGGCATCGGCGCGGACGCCGGCCAGGGCGACGACCGCGACGACCGGCGCGTCGGATGCCGCCGCCACCGCCTGTGCCAGCCGGGTCTTGCCGAGGCCGCCCGGGCCCAGGATCGTCACGAGCCGGCTGGTCGCCAGCAGCGCCTCGATGCGCTCGACGTCGTCATCGCGGCCGATGAGCTCGTTCGGAGCGGCTTGCAGCCCGATGCGCACCCGCGCGGGCGCAGTCGCCTCCTCGCCGCGCAGGATGCGGGCGTTGAACGCGCTCGTGTCCTTGCTCGGAGAAGAGCCGAGATCATCCCGCAGTCGGGTCCGCAGCCGCGCGAACACGGCCAGTGCCTCCTGCTCGCGCCCGGCCTCGACGAGAGCCGTCATCAGCTGAGCGTGCGCCTCCTCGTCGTACGGCTTCGAGTCGGCGAGAGCGGCCAGCGCCGGGATCGCGTCGGCCGCGCGGCCGAGAACTATGAGCGAGCGCGAGCGCGCCGCGCGGAGGCGATCATGCAGCTCTGCCGCGGCCGCGCCGAGGTCGAGAGCGACGGGGGAGTGGGCGAGGTCTGCTCCCGCCTCTGCGCGCCAGAGCGACAGCGCGCGGTCGAGCATCGGCAGCCGCGCCGCATCGCCCTCCGGGAGACGCGCGGCGGCGGCATCTGCGTCTCTCGCGATCGCGAGGTCGCTGTCGACGGTGACGCCGAGCGCATAGCCGATCGCGTCGCTGCGGATGATGTCGGCTCCGGCCAGGGAACGCAGCCGGGACACGAGGGTCTGCACTGCTCCGCGCGGATTTGCGGGCAGGTCGTCGCCCCACACGTCGGCGGCGATCGCGTCGACGCTGCGGGAGGTGCCCGCGCCGAGGGTGAGCGACGCCAGGAGGGCGCGCGACGTCGCGCCGGGGATGTCGAGCGGGATACCGTCGGCCGCGGCGACCTTCACCGGGCCGAGCACGGCGACCCGGGGAGTGCGCTGCGTCACCTGGCAAGCATAGGACGACGACCCGACGTGAGGTTCCGGGCCCCACGGCCGAGGTCATCCGACCTGCGGATCCACTGTGAGAAGAGCCGATCCGCAGCATCCGCGCCGGCACAGTCACTATCGTTTTTCGATAGATATCCATTGCTGATCGATAGGGTCGTCATGCAGCCTCGCGTCACCGTCATCCTCCAGGTGCTGATCCTCGTCCTGCTCGGACTCCTCGTGGCCAGTCAGGTCCTCGTGATCCCCGAAGTCGCCCGCATCACCGCCAGCCGGAACCCCGATGTCGCCCAGCTCGAGATCCCGGGCATCATCGGGGCGGTCGTCTTCCTCGGCCTCGTCGAGGTCACCCTGGTGTGCATCTGGTTCCTGCTCTCCCTCGTGCAGGCCGACCGCATCTTCCGCGTCGAGGCCTTCCGCTATGTCGACGTGATCCTCGCCGCGCTCATCTCGGCAGGCGTGCTGATCCTCGCCTCGTACATCGTGATCGTCGCAAGCCGGGCGGTGTCGCTCTCGCTCACGCTCCTCGCGGTCCTCGGGGTCGTGGTGAGCGCGGCGCTGGCGCTGCTCGTGGTCGTGCTCCGCGGACTCCTGCGCAAGGCGCTCGAGCTCGAGCAGGATCTCTCCGAGGTCGTCTGATGCCCATCGTGATCGACCTCGACGTGCAGCTCGCCCGCAAGAAGATGAGCGTGCAGGAGTTCGCCGACGCCATCGGAATCACCCCGGCCAACGTCGCCGTCCTCAAGAACGGTCGTGCCAAAGCCGTGCGCTTCACCACTCTCGACGCGATCTGCCGAGTGCTCGAATGCCAGCCGGGCGACATCCTGCGCTGGGTACCCGACGGACAGGAGCCGTGATGACGACGACGCAGGTATCGACCTGGGGCGAGTCGGTCGCCCGGCAGCTGCTCGACGACGCCAGCTGCCCGGTGTGCCAGTGGATGCTGTCAGACGGATGCTGCGCCCGCTGCGGTTCCGACTTCCGCGGCCCCGTCGCGATCGAGGTGTGGAACGCCTCGGTCGCCGCCGCGAACGCGCTGCGCGCCCGCGACGAGCTGCTGCGACGCCTGCCCGTCATCCCGCTCGCACCGGTCGGAGCGGCTCCCCGCCCGCATACGGCCTCACCACAGGCTCCGTCGTCGGCACCGCACGGTTCGCATCCGGCGACCGCATCCGCATCGGCTCCACAGAGCAGCGCGACGCTGCAGTCCGTGCTGGCCACCGCGGGGGCCGGGCTCTTCGCCGTCGCAGCGATCGTGTTCACCTACTTCAACCCCGATCTCGCCGACAAGGCGCTGCGCGGCGTCATCGTCGGACTCATCACCCTGCTGTTCCTCGGCGGAGCCTGGCTGCTGTCGCGACGGGGCCTGCGCTTCTCGGCCGAGGCGGTCGGCGGGCTCGGGCTCGTGTTCGGCGGACTGGACGTCCACGCAGTCGCCCAGCTCGCCGGTCCGGAGATCGACCCCTGGCTCACCTCCGCAGCGGCGACGGCTGTCGCGGGCACCGTCATGCTGCTCGCGAGCTTCGCCCGCGGCATCCGCATCTGGCAGTGGACCTCGCTCGTCGGCCTGTCGCTCGTGCCCGCGATGATCGGCGCAGGTGTCGGCGCACAGCTCTGGGCCGTGCTCGGCGCGATCGGCGTCGCCTACGCTGCGGCCGGTCTCATCGAGTGGCTGCGCCCGCCGCGGGCCGAGCAGATCACCCTCACGGCGCTGCAGCTGATCAGCGCGCTCGTCGCGCTCGTGCTCCTGTGGCGGATCGGCGGCAGCTTCACGCCGTTCCTGCTGACGGCCGCAGGCCTGCTGGTCCTGATGGCGGCGCACGCGACGATCGCGTCTCGGCGGATGCTCGGACCGCTCTGGGGAATCGGGGCTGGAGGTACGGCCTCCGCGGCGATCGTGCTCGTCGTCTACGCCCTCACGGGCGCGGCCTCGGTCGACGTGTCGTGGATGTTCGCGATCATCCCGGCTGCGGCCGCAGCCGCCCTCGTTCTCGTCGGGGCCGTCGTTCCGCTTCCGCGCACCGTGCCGCGCGGGTTCGTCGTCGGCGGCTCGTTCGCCGTGCTGGCTCTCCCGGCCCTGGTCCTGCTCGGCTTCGCCGCGCTGAACGGCATGGTCGCGATCACCGAGGTGATGCAGCGGAGTCCCCGCGCGGAGGTCACGGGCGGAGCCATGGAGTGGGGCCTGATCGTCGGTCTCGCCGCGGTCAGCGCAGGGCTCGCCGTGTTCAGTGCGCTCGCGCGGCGACGTGACAGCATCCGCTCGCTCGCGACCGCCCCCGCTCGTGTGTCGTCGGTCATGGGGGCCGCAGCCGTTCTGGTGCTCGGCTGCGCGAAGGTGCTGCTGCTGCCCGTGTCTGTGGCCGTGCTCGCCGTCGCAGTCGTCGTGGTCGCCCTGGTCCTCCGCTACCTGAGGGTCACGGCTGCCGGCACTCGGATCGTTCTGATCGTCGCCGCACACGTGGCGTTGATCGCCTCAGCAGTCATCGCCTGGCGCGAGCCGTCGATCGTCCCGCTCGCCGGCGTCGGCACGCTTCTCGCGCTCGCCGTCCTGGCCGGTGTGCTCCCGGCCCGGCTGCGATTCGTGTACGTCGGAGCCGGCTTCGCGTTCGCGCTGACGCTCGTCTCCACCGCGCTCGGCGAGAGCGGCGTCGACGGCATCGCACAGCTGTGTCTGACGGCGTCCGCGGGCCTCGCCGTCGCGATCGCGGCCACCTATCTGTCCCGCATCGGGGCGCGGGCATGGCAGACGGTGCTCGTGGTCTCGGCGGTGCCGTTCGGCATCGGAGTCCTGCAGGTCGTCGTCGAGCGCAGCGGCTGGACGGCCCTGTCCACCGGGTTGATGTTCGTGCTGGCCGTCTCGCTGCTGGTCACGCGCCGTCCCGGTCTCACGGTCGCCGTGCGCACGATGGCCGCGGGGATGCTGGTCCCGACTCTCGCCGTCGTGATCGTGTGCCTGGGCGCGCAACTGCTGCCGTCGAGCGGGTCTCCGGTGACCCTCCCGATCATCGCGATGCTGGTGGCGCTGGCGTTGCCGGCGACGCCGCTGATACGCGCTGCACTGCTCGCGAGAGGTCACGCCGTCGGCGCTGCCGACGCCGCGCGGGTCGCGATCGAAGCATCGTCGCTGCTGACCGGCGCGATCGCGATCCTGCTCGCGCTCTGGCGCGATGCGGCCGGACTCGGCACGGCCTTCCTCGTATTGCTGATCCTCGGTCTCGGCGCCGCGGCCACCGCGCTGTTCGCCGGGCGCCGGTACGCGTGGGCGGTCTCGGCAGCAGCGTTCACCGGAGCGCTGTGGTGCGTGTGGGGCCTCATCGGCGTCGACCTGCTCGAGGCGTATCTGCTGCCGCCGACTCTGGGCGCAGCGCTCGTCGCCGTGCTCCTGACTCTGCGTGGAGCGCGCGCCGTCGCCCTGTACGCCGCAGGCCTGGTCGTCGCGATCGGACCGCTGCTCGCGATCGTCGCGGTCGTCGAGCCCGACCCGGCGGGGCAGACCTCTTTTCCGTGGCGCGTGGGCGGGTTGCTCGCGGCGGGCTGGCTGCTGCTCGCACTCGCGCGCTTCTTCGGGCGGAGCGAAGCGGCGGGGCGCGTGCGCCGGCTGCGGATGCTGCGCACCCCGACCCTGCTCGCCGCAGGCCTCGCGGCGAGCGTCGGCACGATCCAGGCCATCAGGATCGGTCTCGGATGGGACTTCCCCTCGCTCCGCGGCGCCGGTCTCTTCCTGGCGTGCCTCGGGGCCAGCGCGGTGGCGGCTCTGGCCCTGATGCTCGCAGGCCGCGGCATCCGCAGAACCTCCGACAGCGCGCCCCTGCAGTCGAGCCGGTGGCTGGGGGCTCCAGCGGCTCTTGCGCTCGCCGCGGGCACGTGGTTCGCGATCGAGCGCGACTGGTTCTCGATCTGGGCCATGTGGGCGCTGATGCTCGCCTATCTGCTCGCGGTCGTGTCGACGGCGTCCACTCTCCGCAGCAGGGCGACTCTGATGCCGCCGGTCTGGTTCCTGTTCGCGATCGCGTTCGTGACCGCCGTCGTGGCGTGGAGTCCGCGCGACCTGAGAGTGGAGTGGTTCTCGCTCCCGTTGGGCGCATTCCTGCTGATCGCCGGAGCTCTGAACTTCACCCCTGTGTCGCCGATCCTCCCCCCTGGGTCGCCGAGCCTCACCCCTGGGTCGCTGAGCCCGTCGAAGCGCAGGCCGACGCTCGACAGCTGGCCCGGTCGCTGGACCGGTTCCTGGGCGCTGCTCGCGCCGGGCATCGTCACGATGATGAGCGCGTCTATCGTGTCGACGTTCACCGATCCGCTCACCTGGCGGGCGATCCTGGTGATGGTCCTCGCACTCGCCGCCATCCTCGTCGGCTCGAGGGGTCGGCTCGCCGCCCCCTTCCTGATCGGCCTCATCGTGCTGCCGATCGAGAACGTGTTCGTGTTCTCGGTGCAGATCGGTCGCGGGATCGAGTCGATGCCGTGGTGGATCACGCTCGCGGTGATGGGCGCCGTGCTGCTGATCATCGCGGTCACCGCCGAACGGCGGACGGGGGAGAGCGGATCGGTGGCGGCGCGGATCCGTGATCTGCGCTGATCCATTTGACCGCCACGTTACGCGGCATTACACTTGATCAGGTGTGTGCACGTCTTGATGTGCGCGCTGGGCGTCGGCACCTTGCCGGTCCGCCCCCACGGCATACCCACCACCACAAAAGCACGTCGGTTCCGGCGCGCCGGTGGGTCTGATGTGAATCCATCACGCTGTCACCGTGCAGCACTATGAGGAGAGAACGTGCCAACCATTCAGCAGTTGGTTCGCAAGGGTCGCTCGCCCAAGGTCTCGAAGACCAAGGCGCCCGCCCTGAAGTCGAACCCGCAGCAGGCCGGGGTCTGCACCCGCGTCTACACCACCACCCCGAAGAAGCCGAACTCGGCGATGCGCAAGGTCGCTCGTGTGAAGCTCCGCAACGGGACCGAGGTCACCGCGTACATCCCCGGTGAGGGCCACAACCTGCAGGAGCACTCGCTGGTGCTCGTCCGCGGCGGTCGTGTCAAGGACCTCCCCGGTGTGCGTTACAAGATCGTCCGTGGCGCCCTGGACACCCAGGCCGTCAAGAACCGTAAGCAGGCTCGCAGCCGCTACGGTGCGAAGAAGGGTTGAGTTAGATGCCTCGTAAGGGTCCCGCACCTAAGCGTCCCGTCGTCAACGACCCGGTATACGGCGCTCCGATCGTCAGCCAGCTGGTCAACAAGATCCTCGTCGACGGCAAGAAGTCCCTCGCCGAGTCGATCGTCTACAACGCCCTCAAGGGCGTCGAGGCGAAGAACGGCGGCCAGGATGCCGTCGCCACGCTGAAGAAGGCGCTCGACAACGTCCGTCCCACCCTCGAGGTCAAGAGCCGCCGCGTCGGTGGCTCGACCTACCAGGTGCCGGTCGAGGTCAAGCCGCACCGCGCGAACACCCTCGCGCTGCGCTGGCTCGTCAGCTACGCCAAGGGTCGTCGTGAGAAGACGATGACCGAGCGTCTGCAGAACGAGATCCTCGACGCGTCGAACGGCCTCGGCGCCGCGGTCAAGCGCCGCGAGGACACGCACAAGATGGCCGAGTCGAACCGCGCGTTCGCTCACTACCGCTGGTAACAGCTTCGCCCGCCCCCGGCCACTCGCCGGAGGCGGGCACCCCACTCTTCGCAGTACGACTGCCAAAAAGATAAGGACACTCCTGTGGCACAAGACGTGCTCACCGACCTGAGCAAGGTTCGGAACATCGGCATCATGGCTCACATCGATGCTGGCAAGACCACCACCACCGAGCGCATCCTGTTCTACACGGGCGTCAACCACAAGCTCGGCGAGACGCACGACGGCGCGTCGACCACCGACTGGATGGAGCAGGAGAAGGAGCGCGGCATCACGATCACGTCTGCCGCCGTGACCTGCTACTGGAACAAGAACCAGATCAACATCATCGACACCCCCGGTCACGTGGACTTCACGGTCGAGGTGGAGCGCTCGCTCCGCGTCCTCGACGGTGCTGTCGCCGTCTTCGACGGCAAGGAGGGCGTCGAGCCCCAGTCCGAGACCGTGTGGCGTCAGGCCGACAAGTACAACGTCCCCCGCATCTGCTTCGTCAACAAGATGGACAAGCTCGGCGCGGACTTCTACTTCACCGTCGACACCATCATCAACCGCCTCGGCGCGAAGCCGCTGGTCATCCAGCTGCCCATCGGCGCGGAGAACGACTTCATCGGCGTGATCGACCTCGTCGAGATGCGCGCGCTGGTCTGGGCCGGAGATGCCAAGGGTGACGTCACCATGGGCGCCTCCTACGAGATCCAGGAGATCCCGGCCGATCTCAAGGACAAGGCCGACGAGTACCGTCAGCAGCTCCTCGAGACCGTCGCCGAGACCGACGACGCTCTGCTCGAGAAGTTCTTCGGCGGTGAGGAGCTCACGGTCGCCGAGATCAAGGGCGCCATCCGCAAGCTCACCGTCGCATCCGAGATCTACCCGGTGCTCTGCGGTTCCGCGTTCAAGAACCGCGGTGTGCAGCCGATGCTCGACGCGGTCGTCGACTACCTCCCGAACCCGCTCGACGTGGGCTCGATCGAGGCGCACGATCCCAAGGACTACGACACGATCATCGAGCGTCACCCCGACGCGAACGACCCGTTCGCGGCTCTCGCGTTCAAGGTCGCGGTGCACCCGTTCTTCGGTCGCCTGACCTACGTGCGCGTCTACTCGGGCCAGCTCGACTCCGGCGCCCAGGTCATCAACTCGACCAAGGGCAAGAAGGAGCGCATCGGGAAGATCTTCCAGATGCACGCCAACAAGGAGATCCCGGTCCCCTCGGTCACCGCGGGCAACATCTACGCCGTCATCGGTCTGAAGGACACCACCACCGGTGACACGCTGACCGACCCGACGTCGCCCGTCGTCCTCGAGTCGATGACGTTCCCCGAGCCCGTCATCGAGGTCGCGATCGAGCCGAAGACCAAGGCCGACCAGGAGAAGCTGGGTGTCGCCATCCAGAAGCTCGCTGAGGAGGACCCGACCTTCCGCACCGAGCTCAACCCCGAGACCGGTCAGACGACCATCAAGGGCATGGGCGAGCTGCACCTCGACATCCTCGTCGATCGCATGAAGCGTGAGTTCAACGTCGAGGCGAACGTCGGCAAGCCGCAGGTGGCGTACCGCGAGACGATCCGCAAGGCCGTCGAGAAGCACGACTACACGCACAAGAAGCAGACCGGTGGTTCGGGTCAGTTCGCGAAGATCCAGTTCAACATCGAGCCGCTCGAGCTCGACAACGACAAGACCTACGAGTTCGTGAACGCCGTGACCGGTGGTCGCATCCCTCGTGAGTACATCGGCTCTATCGACGCCGGTTTCCAGGACGCGATGAACGTCGGCGTCCTCGCCGGTTACCCGATCGTCGGCGTCAAGGCGACCATCGTCGACGGCGCCGCGCACGACGTCGACTCTTCGGAGATGGCGTTCAAGATCGCCGGCTCCATGGGTATCAAGGAGGCTCTGCGTCGGGCGAACCCCGTTCTGCTCGAGCCGCTGATGGCCGTCGAGGTGCGTACTCCGGAGGAGTACATGGGCGACGTCATCGGCGACCTGAACTCGCGTCGTGGCCAGATCCAGTCGATGGAGGACGCCGCAGGCGTCAAGGTCGTCCGTGCACACGTCCCGCTGTCCGAGATGTTCGGTTACATCGGCGACCTGCGCTCGAAGACCTCGGGCCGCGCCGTCTACTCCATGGAGTTCAACAGCTACGCTGAGGTTCCCCGTGCAGTGGCCGACGAGATCGTCCAGAAGCACCAGGGCGGCGAGTAACACTTCTGGGAGCCGGGTTCCGGCCCGGCTCCCAGGTCCCCTACAACTTCACATTCCCTCTCTACTAAACTGAGAACCTAACCCGTAGAGAACCGGTCGCAATCCAGTGCCCGGTCACCTCTACACGACGTCCTGAGGAGGACCAAGTGGCTAAGGCCAAGTTCGAGCGGACCAAGCCGCACGTCAACATCGGAACCATCGGTCACGTTGACCACGGCAAGACCACGCTCTCCGCAGCGATCTCGAAGGTGCTTGCTGACAAGTTCCCGTCCGCGACCAACGTGCAGCGCGACTTCGCTTCCATCGACTCGGCGCCGGAAGAGCGTCAGCGTGGAATCACCATCAACATCTCGCACATCGAGTACGAGACCCCGAAGCGCCACTACGCGCACGTTGACGCTCCCGGCCACGCCGACTACGTCAAGAACATGATCACCGGTGCCGCACAGATGGACGGCGCGATCCTCGTGGTCGCCGCCACCGACGGCCCGATGGCTCAGACGCGTGAGCACGTGCTGCTCGCCAAGCAGGTCGGCGTTCCCTACCTGCTCGTCGCGCTGAACAAGAGCGACATGGTCGACGACGAGGAGATCCTGGAGCTCGTCGAGCTCGAGGTCCGCGAGCTGCTCTCGAGCCAGGGCTTCGACGGCGACAACGCTCCCGTCGTGCAGGTCTCGGCGCTCAAGGCGCTCGAGGGCGACGAGAAGTGGACCGAGAAGATCCTCGAGCTCATGCAGGCCGTCGACGACAGCGTTCCGGACCCGGAGCGCGACCGCGACAAGCCGTTCCTCATGCCCGTCGAGGACGTCTTCACGATCACCGGTCGTGGCACCGTCGTCACGGGCCGCGCCGAGCGTGGCACGCTGGCCATCAACTCCGAGGTCGAGATCGTCGGACTCCGTCCGACCGTCAAGACCACGGTCACCGGTATCGAGATGTTCCACAAGCAGCTCGACGAGGCATGGGCCGGCGAGAACTGTGGTCTGCTCCTCCGCGGCACCAAGCGCGAGGACGTCGAGCGCGGCCAGGTCATCGTGAAGCCGGGTTCGGTTACCCCGCACACGAACTTCGAGGGCACCGCGTACATCCTGTCCAAGGACGAGGGTGGCCGTCACAACCCGTTCTACACGAACTACCGCCCGCAGTTCTACTTCCGCACCACCGACGTCACCGGCGTCATCTCGCTGCCTGAGGGCACCGAGATGGTCATGCCCGGCGACACCACCGACATGACGGTCGAGCTGATCCAGCCGATCGCCATGGAAGAGGGCCTCGGCTTCGCCATCCGTGAGGGTGGACGCACCGTCGGCGCCGGTACGGTCACGAAGATCATCAAGTAAGCATCTGCTTCCTTCGCAAAGGGGTCGAGCCTTCGGGCTCGGCCCCTTTGTGCTTCCCACTGGATGACACTCGGTGTCGCAAACGACGCACGGGGTTCCGTATACCGGTGCGACGATGCAGAATGAGTGCTGTCGGCCCGTCGGCCGGCAGCACACACCTCAGAAGGGGATTTTCACATGGGTATCGAGGACGCCGTCAACAAGGGCAAGGAACTCTTCGAGCAGAACAAGGACAAGATCGAAGAGGCGGTCAAGAGCGAGCAGGCTGAGGACGTCAGCGACAAGGTGCTCGACGGCGTCGCCGACTTCGCCAAGAAGATCGCACCTGGTGCGGCGGACAAGATCGACGAGATCCGCGAAGGCGCCGACAAGGCCGTCGGAAACGAGTAGTCCCTCGCACGCACTCCGAGCGGCGGTCCTTCCTCAGGGAAGGGCCGCCGCTCGTCTCATATCCGCGCGCGGGGGACTGAGACCCGGTATTCCGTCGCCCGATATCGCGTTCCTCGGCGATCATCCCGTAGAATGACTTCTGGCCGTCTGGGGATCTTACGGCCGGGAACGTCGAAGGGGTTCGACGTTCCGACGACACGCGGGGCACCCGCGTTCGATACTGGGGAACGATCTTGGGGATCATCGTGAGATGCGTGCGCTCTGCGCACCTCGGCTACTCCCTGCCTGCGCGGCGGGTCTCTCGCCGCGCCCTCGAACGAGGGGAGCGGCGTCCCTTCACGCTGCCCTCCTCGCGTTCGGTGCGCCCCCTCGCACTGGACGCCCTCCCCAAGCGGGGCGAGGCATGGGGATGCCTCGCCCCGCTCTTCTGACCCTGCCGCAGCGCCTTCGGCGCGGCGCTCTCGGAAGCGCGACACGCCCGGGTTTGCGCAAGTGAAATCCGGCATGGCAGAATAGACAGGTTCGACATTTCGGCGCGCTCCGCGTGCCGGATCACCATCACGGCAGTGCATAGGCGGCGTCGTCTCGCAAGAGATGCAGCGCAGGGACCTAGGCCGCGGATGGCAGGACATCCCCGACACCTCTTCGTAGAGGCTCCGTCATGCGTGACGGAGGGTCGGCATCCGTCCGTTGCAAGACGTGCGGGATGACAGCAGAACAGTGGTGCGCAGAACGACTCTCCGGAGTCGTCCGTAGTGCCTGGCGCGAAACCAGCGCCATCGTGCGTCCAATGCCCCAGGGTCACCCGGCCCCGGACGGTAAGACGCCTAAAGAGAGAGAGCAGACAATGGCGGGACAGAAGATCCGCATTCGCCTGAAGTCGTATGACCACGAGGTCATCGACACGTCCGCACGCAAGATCGTCGACACCGTGACCCGTGCGGGCGCAACCGTCGTCGGCCCCGTGCCCCTTCCGACCGAGAAGAACGTCGTGTGCGTCATCCGGTCGCCCCACAAGTACAAGGACAGCCGCGAGCACTTCGAGATGCGCACCCACAAGCGTCTGATCGACATCGTCGACCCGACGCCCAAGGCCGTCGACTCGCTGATGCGTCTCGACCTGCCCGCTGATGTCAACATCGAGATCAAGCTCTGAGGTCCGCCATGGTTGACATCAACGCAAAGATTTCCAAGGGCATGCTCGGCACGAAGCTCGGCATGACCCAGGTGTGGAACGAGAGCGGCAAGCTCGTTCCCGTCACAGTCATCGAGCTCGCGCCGAACGTGGTCACCCAGATCCGCACCCCCGAGAAGGACGGCTACAACGCTGTTCAGATCGCCTACGGTCAGATCGACCCGCGCAAGGTGAACAAGCCCCTCACCGCCCACTTCGAGGCCGCCGGCGTCACGCCGCGTCGCCATGTCACCGAGATCCGCACCGCGGATGCCGCTGACTACTCGCTGGGCCAGGAGCTCACCGTGGACGCGACCTTCGAGGCCGGCCAGCTGGTCGACGTCGTCGGCACCAGCAAGGGCAAGGGCACCGCCGGTGTCATGAAGCGTCACAACTTCAAGGGCGTCTCGGCTTCGCACGGTTCGCACCGCAACCACCGCAAGCCCGGCTCCATCGGCGCATCGTCGACCCCGAGCCGCGTCTTCAAGGGCATGCGCATGGCCGGCCGTATGGGTGGCGAGCGCGTGACCGTTCTCAACCTCACGGTGCACGCCGTCGACATCGAGAAGGGTCTGCTGCTCGTCAAGGGCGCCGTCCCCGGTGCTCGTGGCCGCATCGTCTACGTCCGCAACGCAGTGAAGGGTGCCTGATCATGGCTGACTCGACTCTCGCGCTCGACGTCCTCAAGGCAGACGGCAAGAAGGCAGGCTCGATCGAGCTTCCCGCCGCGCTGTTCGACGTCAAGACGAACATCCCGCTGATCCACCAGGTCGTCGTCGCGCAGCTCGCCGCCGCGCGCCAGGGCACCCACTCGACCAAGCGTCGCGGTGAGGTCTCCGGTGCAGGCCGCAAGCCCTTCAAGCAGAAGGGCACGGGTAACGCCCGTCAGGGCTCGATCCGCGCGCCGCACATGACCGGTGGTGGCATCGTGCACGGCCCCAAGCCGCGCGACTACTCGCAGCGCACCCCCAAGAAGATGATCGCCGCCGCCCTGCTGGGCGCGCTGAGCGACCGCTTCCGCGGCGACCGCATCCACGCGATCGAGTCCTTCGGCATCGACGGTGCGCCTTCGACCAAGACCGCGGTGAGCTTCCTCACCAACGTCGTCTCGTCGAAGAACGTCCTCGTGGTGATCGAGCGCAACGACGACGTGACGCTGAAGAGCATTCGCAACCTGTCGAACCTGCACGTGCTGACGTTCGACCAGCTCAACGCCTACGACGTGCTCGTCTCCGACGACATCGTCTTCACCCAGGCCGCTCTCGAGGGCTTCATCGCCTCCAAGACCGGCGCCAACCAGGAGGTCTCCGCATGAGCGAGCAGGCATCTGTTCTCCAGACGGCCCTGAACAAGGACCCGCGCGACATCATCCTGAAGCCGGTCGTGTCCGAGAAGAGCTACGGACTCATCGACGAGGGCAAGTACACCTTCCTCGTCGACCCGCGCGCTTCGAAGACCGAGATCAAGCTCGCCATCGAGAAGATCTTCGGCGTCAAGGTCGCATCGGTCAACACGATCAACCGCGTCGGCAAGGCCCGTCGCACCCGCTTCGGCACCGGCAAGCGCAAGGACACCAAGCGCGCGATCGTGGCCCTCAAGTCGGGCACCATCGACATCTTCACGGCAGTCGGCTGACCCGGGGGATAAGGACAAATAATGGCTATTCGCAAGTACAAGCCCACGACCCCGGGCCGTCGCGGCTCGTCGGTGGCTGACTTCGCCGAGATCACTCGATCGACGCCGGAGAAGTCGCTGCTGCGCCCGCTCTCGAAGACCGGTGGTCGTAACAACCAGGGCCGCATCACGACCCGTCACATCGGTGGTGGCCACAAGCGCCAGTACCGTGTCATCGACTTCCGTCGCAATGACAAGGACGGTGTCAACGCCAAGGTCGCTCACATCGAGTACGACCCCAACCGCACCGCGCGCATCGCGCTGCTGCACTACTTCGACGGCGAGAAGCGCTACATCCTCGCGCCGGCGAAGCTGAAGCAGGGCGACATCATCGAGTCGGGTCCCTCGGCTGACATCAAGCCGGGTAACAACCTGCCGCTGAAGAACATCCCGACGGGTACCGTCATCCACGCGATCGAGCTCCGCCCCGGCGGCGGCGCGAAGATGGCGCGTTCGGCCGGTGCATCCGTCCGTCTCGTCGCCAAGGACGGCCCCTACGCCCAGCTGCGTCTGCCCTCGGGCGAGATCCGCAACGTCGATGCGCGCTGCCGCGCGACCATCGGCGAGGTCGGCAACGCCGAGCAGTCGAACATCAACTGGGGCAAGGCCGGCCGCATGCGCTGGAAGGGCGTCCGCCCGACCGTGCGTGGTGTCGCGATGAACCCGGTGGACCACCCCCACGGTGGTGGTGAGGGCAAGACTTCCGGTGGACGTCACCCCGTCACTCCTTGGGGCCAGGCTGAGGGTCGTACCCGCCACGCCAACAAGGAAAGCGACAAGTACATCGTGCGTCGTCGTAACGCCGGCAAGAAGCGCAAGTAGGAGTAAGAGAAGATGCCTCGCAGTCTTAAGAAGGGCCCCTTCGTCGACGAGCACCTGCTTCGCAAGGTGGTCGTGCAGAACGAAGCCGGCACGAAGAACGTCATCAAGACCTGGTCTCGCCGGTCCATGATCATCCCGGCCATGCTGGGTCACACGATCGCGGTCCACGACGGACGCAAGCACATTCCTGTGTTCGTGTCCGAGACCATGGTCGGTCACAAACTGGGCGAGTTCGCGCCCACCCGCACCTTCCGCGGCCACGAGAAGGACGACAAGAAGGGGCGGCGCCGCTAATGGTCGAATCGATCGCACGCGTGAAGCACATCCGCGTGACCCCTCAGAAGGCTCGTCGTGTCGTCGCGCTCATCAAGGGCAAGCAGGCCCAGGAGGCTCTGGCGATCCTGAAGTTCGCACAGCAGAGCGCCAGTGAGCCGATCTACAAGCTTGTCGCGTCGGCCATGGCCAACGCGCAGGTCAAGGCGGATCGTGACGGCGAGTACCTCGACGAGCAGGACCTGTACGTGAAGAACGCGTACGTCGACGAGGGCACGACGCTCAAGCGTTTCCAGCCCCGTGCACAGGGTCGCGCTTTCCAGATCAAGAAGCGCACGAGCCACATCACGGTCGTGCTCTCGACGCCCGAGGCCGCTCCGGCTGCCGCAGGCGACAGCAACAAGAAGGCGAGCAAGTAATGGGACAGAAGGTAAACCCGTACGGCTTCCGCCTCGGTATCACCACTGATCACGTCTCTCGTTGGTTCTCGGACTCGACGAAGAAGGGTCAGCGCTACGCCGACTACGTGGCCGAGGACATCAAGATCCGTCGTCTGCTGCAGACGCAGCTCGACCGCGCCGGTGTCTCGAACATCGAGATCGAGCGCACCCGTGACCGCGTCCGCGTCGACATTCACACCGCCCGCCCGGGCATCGTGATCGGTCGTCGTGGCGCCGAGGCCGAGCGCATCCGCGGCGACCTCGAGAAGCTCACGGGCAAGCAGATCCAGCTGAACATCCTCGAGGTCAAGAACCCCGAGGCCGACGCTCAGCTCGTCGCCCAGGGCATCGCCGAGCAGCTGTCTGCTCGTGTGGCGTTCCGTCGCGCGATGCGCAAGGGTCTCCAGGGCGCGCAGCGCGCTGGCGCCAAGGGCATCCGCATCCAGGTCTCCGGCCGCCTCGGCGGCGCCGAGATGAGCCGTTCGGAGTTCTACCGCGAGGGTCGTGTGCCGCTGCACACGCTGCGCGCGAACATCGACTACGGCTTCTACGAGGCGAAGACCACCTTCGGCCGCATCGGCGTGAAGGTCTGGATCTACAAGGGCGACCTCACCGCCAAGGAGCTTGCTCGCGAGCAGGCCAACGCACCGAAGGCCCGTCGTGACGACCGTGGTGGCGACCGCCGCCGCGCGCCGCGCAACGAGGCCCCCGTCGCAGAAGGAGCGTCTGCCTGATGCTTATTCCCCGCAAGGTCAAGTACCGCAAGCAGCATCACCCGAAGCGTGATGGCCACGCCACCGGCGGCACCCAGGTGTCGTTCGGCGAGTACGGCATCCAGGCGCTCACCTCGGCCTACGTGACCAACCGTCAGATCGAGTCCGCTCGTATCGCGATGACCCGTCACATCAAGCGTGGTGGAAAGGTGTGGATCAACATCTACCCCGACCGCCCGCTCACCAAGAAGCCGGCTGAGACCCGAATGGGTTCCGGTAAGGGATCCCCCGAGTGGTGGGTCGCCAACGTCAAGCCGGGCCGTGTCCTCTTCGAGGTCGCGGGTGTCAACGAGCAGCTCGCTCGTGAAGCACTGACCCGAGCAATTCACAAGCTGCCGCTCAAGGCACGCATCATCAAGCGCGAGGAGGGCGACGCGTAATGGCGATCGGCACCAAGGAGCTCGCTCCGGCAGAGCTCGACACGTTCGAAGACCAGCGCCTCGTTGAGGAGCTGCGCAAGGCCAAGGAGGAGCTGTTCAACCTCCGTTTCCAGTCGGCCACCGGCCAGCTGGAGAGCCACGGCCGCATCCGCGCCGTCAAGCGCGACATCGCGCGTCTCTACACCGTGATCCGCGAACGCGAGCTGGGCATCCGTGCGACGCCTGCTCCGGTCGAGGCTCCGGCCAAGAAGGCGACCAAGTCGAAGGCGAAGAAGGCGGATGCCGCCGACGACGCCGTGAAGGAAGAGGCTGAGTGATGGCCACCAAGAAGGAAGCCGCTGTCGAGGCTGAGCACGCCGCACACGACGTGCGCGATGTGGATGCCCGTGGCTACCGCAAGTCGCGTCGTGGCTACGTCGTCAGCGACAAGATGGACAAGACCATCGTGGTCGAGGTCGAGGACCGCGTGAAGCACCCGCTTTACGGCAAGGTCATCCGCCGCACCTCGAAGGTCAAGGCGCACGATGAGACCAACTCCGCCGGCATCGGCGACCTGGTCCTCATCAACGAGACCCGCCCGCTGAGCGCCACCAAGCGCTGGCGTCTGGTGGAGATTCTGGAGAAGGCCAAGTGATTCAGCAGGAGTCCCGCCTCAAGGTCGCCGACAACACCGGCGCGAAGGAACTGCTCACGATCCGCGTTCTCGGTGGCTCGCGCCGCCGTTACGCGGGCCTGGGCGACACCATCGTCGCGACCGTCAAGGACGCGATCCCGGGCGGCAACGTCAAGAAGGGCGACGTCGTCAAGGCGGTCATCGTCCGCACCAAGAAGGAGACGCGCCGTCCCGACGGCTCGTACATCAAGTTCGACGAGAACGCCGCCGTGATCCTGAAGAACGACGGGGAGCCCCGCGGCACCCGTATCTTCGGCCCGGTCGGCCGTGAGCTTCGTGACAAGAAGTTCATGAAGATCGTCTCCCTGGCACCGGAGGTCATCTGATCATGGCGAAGATCAAGAAGGGCGACCTGGTTCAGGTCATCACCGGCCGCACCCAGGCCAAGGGCGGCGACCGCGGCAAGCAGGGCAAGGTCCTCGAGATCCTTGTCGGGCAGAACCGCATCATCGTCGAGGGTGTGAACTACGTCACCAAGCACTCGCGCGTCGGCCAGACGCAGCGCGGCACCAAGACGGGTGGCCTCGAGACCGTCGAGGCTCCCATCCACATCTCGAACGTCGCAGTCGTCGACCCCTCGACCAAGAAGCCGACCAAGGTCGGCCACCGGGTCGAGGAGCAGACCAAGGACGGCGTCAAGCGCACCGTCCGCGTGCGTTACGCGAAGAAGAGCGGTAAGGACCTCTGATGGCAACGACTGACGCTGCGGAGGCTGTCAAGGTGCAGCCCCGCCTGAAGGCGAAGTACAACGCTGAGATCAAGAAGGCTCTGCAGGAGCAGTTCGGCTACGCGAACGTCATGCAGATCCCCGGCCTGGTCAAGGTCGTCGTGAACACGGGTGTCGGCGAGGCAGCTCGCGACAGCAAGGTGATCGATGGTGCGGTCGACGACCTCACCAAGATCACCGGTCAGAAGCCGATCGTCACCAAGGCGCGCAAGTCCATCGCACAGTTCAAGCTGCGCGAGGGTCAGCCCATCGGTGCGCACGTCACCCTTCGCGGTGACCGCGCATGGGAGTTCGTCGACCGCCTGGTCTCGCTCGCCCTGCCCCGTATCCGCGACTTCCGCGGTCTGTCGGACAAGCAGTTCGACGGCAACGGCAACTACACCTTCGGTCTCCAGGAGCAGAGCGTGTTCCACGAGATCGATCAGGACAAGATCGACCGGGTTCGCGGTTTCGACATCACCGTCGTGACCTCCGCGAAGACGGATGACGAGGGCCGCGCCCTGCTGCGCGCACTCGGCTTCCCGTTCCGCTCGGACGACGCCCAGGCGTAAGCCCTTCGACAGGCTCAGGGACCCAGCGGGTCGCTGAGCCTGTCGAAGCGTCCGGCATCGCCTTCGCGGTGCCGTACAATTGAAGATTGCGTGTCATCGCAGGCCGTCTGTCGTGTAACGACAGCCGGAACCTCATGAACAAAGGAAAACACACATGACAATGACAGACCCGGTCGCAGATCTGCTGACCCGTCTGCGCAACGCGAACTCGGCGCACCACGATTCCGTGACTCTGCCGTCGAGCAAGCTGAAGACGCACATCGCCGAGATCCTCCAGCAGGAGGGCTACATCGCAGGCTGGGAAACCTCTGACGCCCGCGTCGGACAGAACCTCACGCTGCAGCTGAAGTACGGCCCGAACCGCGAGCGGTCGATCGCCGGCATCAAGCGCGTCTCGAAGCCCGGCCTTCGTGTCTACGCGAAGTCGACGGAGCTTCCCAAGGTTCTCGGCGGCCTCGGCGTGGCCATCCTGTCCACCTCCTCCGGTCTTCTCACCGACCGTCAGGCTGAGCAGAAGGGCGTGGGCGGAGAAGTTCTCGCCTACGTGTGGTAATTCGAAATGTCGCGTATTGGACGACTTCCCATCGATGTTCCCGCGGGCGTGACCGTTTCGGTCGACGGCCGTGAGGTCGCGGTGAAGGGCCCCAAGGGTGAGCTCACCCTGACGGTGGCCAGCCCCATCGAGGTCGCGGTCGAGGAGAACCAGGTTCTCGTCACTCGTCCCGACGACGAGCGCGCGTCGCGGTCGCTTCACGGCCTGACCCGCACGCTCATCAACAACAACATCATCGGCGTGACCCAGGGCTACACCAAGGGTCTCGAGGTCGTCGGCACCGGTTACCGCGTCGCCCAGAAGGGCAGCGCGGTCGAGTTCGCCCTCGGCTTCTCGCACCCGGTCCTGATCGACCCGCCCGCCGGCATCACCTTCACGGTCGAGGGCACCAACAAGCTCACCGTGAGCGGTATCTCCAAGCAGGCTGTCGGCGAGGCAGCTGCGAACATCCGCAAGATCCGCAAGCCTGAGCCGTACAAGGGCAAGGGTGTGCGTTACGCCGGCGAGGTCGTGCGTCGCAAGGCCGGAAAGAGTGGTAAGTAACCATGGCTCTCAAGTCAAAGTCTGACGCCCGCGCGCGTCGTCACGCCCGCCTTCGCAAGAAGGTCGTGGGCACCGAGTCGCGTCCGCGTCTCGTCGTCAACCGCTCGGCCCGCCACGTCTTCGTGCAGCTGGTCGACGACAGCAAGGGTCACACCGTGGCGTCGGCTTCGACGCTCGAGACCGACCTGCGCTCGTTCGAGGGTGACAAGACCGCCAAGGCCCGCAAGGTCGGCGAGCTCGTCGCCGAGCGCGCGAAGGCCGCAGGCGTTTCCGAGGCAGTGTTCGACCGTGGTGGCAATCGCTACGCCGGTCGCGTCGCCGCCATCGCCGACGGCGCTCGTGAAGGGGGCCTGGCACTGTGAGTGACAACAAGGAGAACGAAGTGACCGAAGCGGCTGCTGCCACTTCCGAGACGGCTGCCGGCACGACGCAGGCAGAGCCGACTCGCGATCAGCGTGATGGCCGCCGCGGTGGCCGTGACCGCAACCAGGGCGGTCGTGACCGCAACTCCCGCGACCGCGGCGACAACCAGTTCCTCGAGCGCGTCGTCACGATCAACCGCGTGTCGAAGGTCGTGAAGGGTGGTCGTCGCTTCAGCTTCACCGCTCTCGTGGTCGTCGGCGACGGCAACGGTCTGGTCGGCGTCGGTTACGGCAAGGCCCGTGAGGTCCCTCTCGCGATCGCGAAGGGCGTCGAAGAGGCCAAGCGCAACTTCTTCCGCGTTCCGCGCGTCGGCAGCACGATCCCGCACCCCGTGCAGGGTGAGGCGGCCGCCGGTGTGGTCCTGCTCCGTCCGGCTGCTGCCGGTACCGGTGTCATCGCGGGTGGTCCCGTGCGCGCCGTGCTCGAGTGCGCCGGCATCCACGACGTGCTGTCGAAGTCGCTCGGCTCGTCGAACACGATCAACATCGTGCACGCCACGGTGACGGCTCTGAAGCAGCTCGAGGAGCCCCGTGCGGTCGCCGCGCGTCGTGGCCTCGAGTTCGACCAGGTCGCACCTGCGCGTCTCGTCCGTGCCGAGGCCGAGGCTCTCGCTGCACAGAAGGTAGGTGCCTGATGGCCGCCCGGCTCAAGGTCACGCAGATCAAGTCCAAGGTGAGCGAGAAGCAGAACCAGCGCGACACGCTGCGTTCGCTCGGTCTGAAGCGCATCGGTGACAGCACCGTCCGCCCTGACGACGCCCAGACTCGCGGCTACGTCCGCGCTGTCGCCCACCTCGTCAAGGTTGAGGAGATCGACTAATGGCTGAGAAGAACGAAGCCGTCGAGGCCGAGAAGGCCCCGAAGAAGGCTGCAGCTCCCAAGGCTGCCGCCGAGAAGAAGCCTGCCGCGAAGAAGGCTCCCGCGAAGGCTGCTGCCTCCGCCAAGGCCGACACCGCTGCTGCCAAGAAGGCCGCTCCGAAGAAGGATGCTCCGGCATCCCGTCCGGGCGTCCTGAAGGTGCACCACCTGCGTCCGGTCCCCGGATCCAACACCGCGAAGACCCGTGTCGGTCGTGGTGAGGGCTCCAAGGGCAAGACCGCCGGTCGTGGTACCAAGGGCACCAAGGCTCGCAACACCGTTCGCGTCGGATTCGAGGGTGGGCAGATGCCTCTGCACATGCGCACCCCGAAGCTGCGCGGGTTCAAGAACCCGTTCCGCGTCGAGTACCAGGTCGTGAACCTGGAGAAGCTCGCGGAGCTGTACCCCGCCGGTGGCGACGTCACCGTCAGCGACCTGGTCGCCAAGGGTGCCGTTCGCAAGAACGAGAAGGTCAAGGTTCTCGGCAACGGCGACATCGCCGTGAAGCTCACCGTCTCGGTCGACAAGGTCTCGGGTTCTGCCGAGCAGAAGATCGTGGCCGCGGGCGGAACCGTCAAGTAACCACTGCGAAAGAGGGGTCGGAGAAATCCGGCCCCTCTTTTGAGTTACCCTGGTCTTTCAGCCATCTCTCGGGATTGGCAACCTTTTCAGGAGGAACGCCCTTGTTTAGCGCCATCGCGCGGATCTTCCGCACGCCCGACCTGCGTCGGAAGATCGGTTTCACTCTGGCGATCGTCGCCATCTACCGCCTCGGATCCAACGTCCCGGCTCCATTCGTGAACTTCCCGAACGTCGAGGCATGTCTTGCCGAGAACAACGGGACCGACGGACTGCTCGGACTCGTCAACCTCTTCTCGGGTGGCGCGCTGCTGCAGCTGTCGATCTTCGCGCTGGGCGTCATGCCGTACATCACGGCGACGATCATCACGCAGCTCCTGCGTGTCGTCATCCCGCACTTCGAAGCGCTGCACAAGGAGGGTCAGGCCGGACAGTCCAGGCTGACCCAGTACACGCGTTATCTCACGATCGCTCTGGCACTGCTGCAGTCGACCACGCTGGTCACGGTGGCGCGCAGCGGTCAGCTCTTCGGCAACACTGACGTCGCCGCCTGCCAGACCCTGCTCACGAACGAGGCGTGGTGGGCGCAGCTGCTCATCATCATCGCCATGACCGCCGGCACCGGCCTCATCATGTGGTTCGCCGAGCTCGTCACCGAGCGCGGCATCGGCAACGGCATGTCGCTGCTCATCTTCACCTCGATCGCCGCGACCTTCCCCGGCGCCATGTCCCTGATCTGGCAGACCAAGGGCTTCGAGATCTTCCTGATGGTGATCGCGGTCGGCATCGTCGTGATGGGACTCGTCGTATTCGTCGAACAGTCGCAGCGACGGATCCCCGTGCAGTACGCCAAGCGCATGGTCGGACGCCGCACGTACGGCGGCACGAACACGTACATCCCGATCAAGGTGAACATGGCGGGCGTGATCCCCGTGATCTTCGCGTCGTCCCTGCTGTACATCCCGGCGCTGATCGCCCAGTTCAACACGCCGCAGGACGGTTCGACGCCGGCGGAGTGGGTGACCTGGATCACCACGAACTTCACCAAGGGCGACCACCCGATCTACATGCTCGCGTACTTCCTGCTGATCATCGGCTTCACGTACTTCTACGTGGCGATCACGTTCAACCCGGTCGAGGTCGCCGACAACATGAAGAAGTACGGCGGCTTCATCCCCGGCATCCGCGCCGGTCGGCCCACCGCCGAGTACCTCGACTACGTGCTCACCCGCATCACGCTCCCCGGCTCGATCTATCTGGGTCTGATCGCCCTCATCCCGCTCATCGCCCTCGCCACGGTCGGCGCCAACCAGAACTTCCCGTTCGGTGGCGCGTCGATCCTGATCATCGTCGGCGTCGGACTCGAGACGGTCAAGCAGATCGATGCGCAGCTGCAGCAGCGTCACTACGAAGGGCTCCTCCGATGACTGCATCCGCTCGTCTCCTCATCGTCGGCCCGCAGGGTTCCGGCAAGGGCACGCAGGGCGTGCGCATCGCGGAGTCGTTCGGCATCCCGGTGGTGTCGACCGGTGACATCTTCCGCGCCAACATCAAAGAGGGCACCGAGCTCGGCCAGCAGGTCACGGCGATCCTCGAGGCGGGCGACCTCGTCCCCGACGAGCTGACGAGCGCGATCGTGCGCGACCGCCTCTCCCAGGACGACGCGGCAGCAGGCTTCCTGCTCGACGGGTATCCTCGCAACACCCACCAGGTGGAGCACCTCGACGAGTTCCTCGCAGGGCGTGGCGAGTCACTCGACGCCGTGATCCTGCTCGACGTGCCGCGTGGAGAGAGCATCGCCCGTCTCGCGCTTCGCGCCACCGAGCAGGGGCGTACCGACGACACCCCCGAAGCGATCGCGCACCGTCTCGACATCTACGAGAACGAGACCGCCCCGATCCTGTCGGTGTACGGTCCCCGCGGCATCGTCGACACCATCGACGGCGTGGGCAGTCTCGACGAGATCACCGAGCGCATCTTCGCCGCTCTCGACGCACGCGGTCTCCGCGTCGCCGTCTGAGATGTTCCGTCGTTCGATCTACAAGACCCCGGCACAGCTGCAGTCGATGGTCGAGCCGGGGCTGATCACAGCAGCGGCGCTTGATGCCGTGGCTCCGCTCATCTGGCCTGGAGTCTCGACTCTCGAGCTCGACACCGAGGCGAACCGCGTCATCCTGGAGCGCGGAGGCGAGTCGAACTTCCAGCTCGTGCGCGGATACCACCACACGATCTGCGTCTCGGTGAACGAAGAGGTCGTTCACGGCATCCCGGGCGACCGGGTGCTCGAGGCCGGCGACATCGTCTCCGTCGACGGGGGAGCGCAGTTCCAGGGATGGAACGGCGACAGCGCCCGCACCTTCATCGTTCCCGGCGAGGCGGATGCCGGGCTGGTCGCCCGGCGGCAGGAGCTCTCGCGCGTTACCGAGGGGGCGATGTGGGCGGGCATCGCCGCGATGGCGTCCGCCTCGCACATCGGCGATCTCGGCGCAGCGATACAGGAGTACATCGAGGCGCAGGGCGTCTCGGAGGTCTCGGGGCGCACCTACGGGATCCTTCGGGAGTACGTGGGCCACGGCATCGGCCGCAAGATGCACGAAGCGCCGAGCGTCTTCAACTACCGCACGCCCGACCCCGGCGCCGAGATCAAGCCGGGCCTGGCTCTCGCGATCGAGCCGATGGTCACCGCCGGCGGCGAGGAGACCTTCGTCGAAGACGACGACTGGACCGTCTCGACCATCGACGGCTCCGACGGCTCGCACTGGGAGCACAGCGTCGCGGTGCACGCCGATGGAATCTGGGTGCTGACTGCCGAGGACGGCGGAGCCGCGGGCCTTGCGCCCTTCGGTGTCGTCCCCACTCCCATCGCCTAGACAGGCGGCATGCGGCTGCGCGCCAGGCGTGGTATTCCTTCCGCAGGACTCATTTTGGTGAGAAATCATTCTGCGCGCGAGACATCGTGCCAGGCGTGGTGTCTCGTGCGCGAAATGGTTTCTCGTCGGGCTGAGGGGGAGTCTCCGGCGGGCGGGCCGGGCGTGTGAATGCCCGGTCGTGCGTGAGACATCACTTCGGCGGTGAGACATCATTCCGTCGGCGAGACATTGCGCCGGGCGTGGTGTCTGAGGCGCGAAGTGGCTTCTCGCGGGAACGGATTGCGAGTGTCCGCAGCATCCCGGTCTCCGGCGGGCGCACAAGCTCTGCGCCGGCGGCAAGCAGCGCTTCTCGCACAGGCGCCGACTTCCAGGCATCCCTCAGATCCCATCGGGCGAACGGATGCCGATGCCGGCGCAGCCGGTCTTCTCGCCGCTTCTCGTCGGCGAGGAGTTTCGCTGCCTTCTCGGGCTCGCCGAGCGCGTACTTCTGCCAGCCGTCGCACTCGCCGATGACGCGGGAGGACGGGAAGTAGAAGTCCGTCCGGTCCTCATGCCCCTCGTAGCGGAACACCTGCTGCAGGGCCGGCGCCTCGAACCCGTTCCACGCGATCACCAGGCGGCTCACGCTCTCGGCAGGCGACTCCGACAGCGGCACGGTGTGGTCCCACGTCCACGACGCACGGCGGCGTCCGCGTCGATTCACCTGCTCGCCCGTGCGGAGGCGGAGTTCATCGAGCTGAAGCGTCCCTCCCTGAACCGGCGAGACGACGCTGTCCGCCACAGCCACGGCACGCGCCGGCGGCAACACCCTGGCGAGGTCGACGACCGTGTCGAGCAATGACGTGACGAGAGTGCCGTCGACCCGCTCCACCTGGCGCGAATCCTCACTCGTGTGCACGCACACGTCGCTGAAGCGGCGGGACCGGGCGCGTGAGGGGTCGTACACGTGGATGTGCTCGGCCTCGCCGAACGTCGGCAGGCCGTGGATGACGCCTGCGGACTCGAAACAGAGGATCGCGTCGGGGTGAGTCCGGAGGAACGCGTGCACGCGCACTGCGTAACGCTCTGAGGGGCTGAGCTTCTGGTATGCCGAGCGATCGACATAGACCCCGGTCCGCACGCGGAGCCAGTCGGAGCCGCGATGGCGCACACCGCGTAGACGCGCTTCGGACGACGTGAGAAGCGGAAGCGGCGACGACGTCGACGCCCGTGAGGAAAGCAGCAGAGGCATGGCAGCATCCTGTCCGTCTGCCGCTCGTCGGCGAGCCGGCGTCCCTCCGAATCCGCACGATCCGTGGACGATCTGATTTTCCGGGCACCGGTGCAAAGAGAGTGAGAAACCGAGCCGCGCGCGAAACACCACGCCGCAGCAGGTGGCTCGCGCGCGAGATGATGTCTCGCGGCAATCGAGACGAACACAACCACTGCATAGGAAAGACCAGGCAGAATGGTTGCATGGGTGTGCATACACCCGAAGACTTCAGGCCGGACTCACGCGCGTGAGCCTCGACAGATCGGAAAGCAATGGCAGTCGCCAAGAAGAGCACGAACTGGTTCGTCGTCGGCGTGTCCACGGCCGTGGTGGTCGTACTGGTCGCCATCGGAGCAGCCGTGTGGTGGGCGAATTCGCTGGCGACCGGCCCCGGCACCGCACCGCAGAGCGCGATCGTGAACCAGGAGACGGGTGCGATCACATTCGGCACCGGCGATGACGAGGTCGACACCTACGTCGACTTCATGTGCCCGATCTGCGGCACCTTCGAGACGCAGTACGGCGAGCAGCTGCAGACAGCCGCGGCGAACGACGCGATCACGTTGAACATCCACCCCGTCTCGATTCTCGATCGGTACTCGCAGAACACGAAGTACTCGACCCGTGCCGCGAGCGCGATGTACTGCGTGGCCGCCGAAGCTCCGGACGCTGCGCTGACGTTCTTCAACTCGCTGTTCGCCAATCAGCCCGAGGAGAACTCGGTCGGCCTGAGCGACGACGAGCTCGCCTCGCTCGCCGACCAGGCGGGCGCCGGCGCAGCGGCGGACTGCATCGCGGACGGCACGTACAAGAACTTCGTCGCATCGCAGACCACGAGCCACGACATCAAGGGCACTCCGACCGTCGAGGTCAACGGCAAACGTCTCGACCTGAACGCGGGAGAGATCACCAAGCTCGAGGACGTCCTCGCCAAGGCCGGCGCGGCGACGACCGGCACAGAGGGCGACGACTCCGCCAAGTGATCTCCGCCGACGGCGCCGGCCCCAGCTTGCTGGAACCGGCGCCGTCGGATATCATAGATCTTTGGTGCCTTGTGCCTTGATTCGGCGTGTCTGAGTCGGTGCGGCACCGCAATCCAAATCACCCACCGCAGATCGACCGGTCTGCAGAAGCGTCAGCGAGGCTATGGCTAAGAAAGACGGTGTCATCGAGATCGAGGGCGTCGTGTCCGAGGCGTTGCCCAATGCGATGTTCCGCGTTGAGCTCACCAACGGACACAAGGTTCTGGCAACGATCTCAGGAAAGATGCGGCAGAACTACATCCGCATCATCCCCGAGGACCGCGTGGTCGTGGAGCTCAGCCCTTACGACCTGACCCGCGGGCGCATCGTCTACCGCTACCGCTGATCGGTCGAGAAGTAACACCCCAGGCATCCCTGCCTGCCCGGTGAAGACAGCGAACAGGAACACATCATGAAGGTCAATCCCAGCGTCAAGCCCATCTGCGATCACTGCAAGGTGATCCGCCGCCACGGCCGCGTCATGGTGATCTGCAAGAGCAACCCGCGCCACAAGCAGCGCCAGGGCTGATCAGCACAGATCCGACTCACAACTCAATACACAACGGCAGGATCAGATCCCACGCGAGTGGGGGACACCTCGGGGCGGAGGCCCGAGCACCGATCCTGCTCCACACCTCCACAACATCCAGGAGAACCGCATGGCACGTCTTGCCGGCGTTGACATCCCGCGCGACAAGCGCGTGGTGATCGCCCTTACCTACATCTACGGCGTCGGCCGTACCCGCTCGGTCGAGATCCTCAAGGCCACCGAGATCGACGAGTCGATCCGCGTGAAGGACCTCACCGACGACCAGCTCATCGCACTTCGCGATCACATCGAAGGCAACTACAAGGTGGAGGGTGACCTGCGCCGCGAGGTCGCAGCAGACATCCGCCGCAAGGTCGAGATCGGCTCCTACGAGGGCATCCGCCACCGTCGTGGTCTCCCGGTCCGCGGTCAGCGCACCAAGACCAACGCCCGTACCCGCAAGGGCCCGAAGCGCACCGTCGCCGGCAAGAAGAAGGCCCGCTAAGCAGCGGCCCCAGGGACTAGGAGAACACTTTCATGGCTGCACCCAAGGCCGCCGCGCGCAAGCCGCGCCGCAAGGAAAAGAAGAACATCGCGCTGGGCCAGGCCCACATCAAGTCGACGTTCAACAACACGATCGTCTCGATCACCGACCCGTCCGGCGCCGTCATCGCCTGGGCATCGTCGGGTGGCGTGGGCTTCAAGGGCTCCCGCAAGTCGACCCCGTACGCCGCCGGTATGGCTGCCGAGTCCGCTGCCCGTCAGGCTGCGGAGCACGGCGTCAAGAAGGTCGACGTCCTCGTGAAGGGTCCGGGCTCCGGCCGCGAGACCGCGATCCGCTCGCTCCAGGCCGCCGGCCTCGAGGTCGGCTCGATCTCGGACGTCACTCCGCAGGCGCACAACGGATGCCGCCCGCCGAAGCGCCGCCGCGTCTGATCAGGCTCCATGAGTCGCTCGCCCTGTGAGGGGCGGGCGACTCACTGCCCGCCCCGGGGCATCGCGCCAGGGCTGCGGGCCCGACGGCAACGTCACAACTCAAGACCTCACCCCACCACATGTCATATAGCGGGCATGTGATCGAAAGGAACACAGAGTGCTTATTGCACAGCGTCCCACACTGACCGAGGAAAAGATCGTCGAGAACCGGAGCCGGTTCATCATCGAGCCTCTGGAGCCCGGCTTCGGATACACGATCGGCAACGCGCTTCGTCGCAGCCTGCTGTCGTCGATCCCCGGCGCCGCTGTCACCAGCGTCCGCATCGACGGCGTGCTGCACGAGTTCAGCACCATCCCCGGCGTGAAGGAGGATGTCACCGAGATCATCCTCAACATCAAGCAGCTCGTCGTGTCGAGCGAGCGCGACGAGCCCATCACGGCGTACCTGCGCAAGACCGGTGCGGGCGAAGTGACCGCCGCCGACATCTCGGCTCCGGCCGGTGTCGAGGTGCACAACCCCGAGCTCGTCATCGCGACGCTCAACGACACCGCGAAGTTCGAGCTCGAGCTCACCATCGAGCGTGGACGTGGCTACGTCTCGGCGACGCAGAACCGCAACGAGTACGCAGAGGCCGGTCAGATCCCGATCGACTCGATCTACTCGCCGGTCCTCAAGGTGAGCTACCGTGTCGAGGCGACTCGTGCCGGTGAGCGCACCGACTTCGACAAGCTCGTGCTCGATGTCGAGACCAAGTCGTCGATCAGCCCCCGCGACGCCGTCGCCTCGGCTGCGAAGACGCTCACCGAGCTGTTCGGCCTCGCACGCGAGCTGAACGTCGAGGCTGAGGGCATCGAGATCGGCCCGGCACCGGTGGAGGCTGTGAACTCCAGCGAGCTGTCGATGCCGATCGAGGACCTCGACCTGTCCGTGCGCTCGTACAACTGCCTGAAGCGCGAGGGCATCAACACCGTTTCGGAGCTCGTCGCCCTCTCGGAGACGCAGCTCATGAACATCCGCAATTTCGGCCAGAAGTCGGTCGACGAGGTGCGCGACAAGCTCATCTCGCTCGGTCTGTCGCTCAAGGATTCGGTGCCCGGTTTCGACGGCGCCCACTTCTACGGCGGCAGCGAAGACGAGTCCTTCTGATACCCGACCTTTCCTGACCAGGAGTTAGACGATTATGCCCAAGCCCACCAAGGGTCCCCGCCTCGGAGGCGGCCCCGCCCACGAGCGCCTGCTGCTTGCCAACCTCGCCGCGCAGCTCTTCACCCACAAGTCGATCACCACGACCGAGACCAAGGCGAAGCGCCTGCGTCCGCTCGCAGAGCGTCTCGTGACGCTCGGCAAGCGCGGCGACCTGCACGCGCGTCGTCGTGCGATGACGGTGCTGCGCTCCAACAAGGACGCCGCTCACGTGCTGTTCAACGAGATCGCTCCGCTGGTCGCCGACCGTGAGGGCGGCTACACCCGCATCACGAAGATCGGCAACCGCAAGGGCGACAACGCGCCCATGGCAGTGATCGAGCTCGTCCTCGAGCCCGTCACCCCGAAGGCGAAGTCGACCAAGAAGGCTTCCGCTCCGAAGGCCGAGAAGGCTGAGAAGCCGGCCGAGGTCGTCGAGGAGGCTCCTGTCGAGGAGGCTCCCGAGGCTGAGGTCGCCGAGACCGAGGCTCCCGCTGAGGAGACCGTCGAGGCTGCTGCCGAGGAGAAGTCCGAGTAAGCGCCCAGCGTACGACGAAGCCCGCCACCTCCTCGGAGGTGGCGGGCTTCGTCTTTGGCGCCTGGGGAGTCGGTCGTGCGATCACGCGCGGGCGCGCAGGTCCTTGCGCAGGATCTTGCCCGAGGCCGACTTCGGGATGGCGCCGATGAACTCCACCTGACGCACCTTCTCGTGTGGCGCGACATGCGCGGCGACGTGGGCCATCACGGCATCCGCATCCAGCTCGGCGCCCTGCTGCACCACGATGTACGCTTTCGGCACCTCCTGGCCGTCGTCGTCGAGTGTGCCGATCACGGCGGCATCGGCGATGGACGGGTGTTCGAGCAGCACCGCCTCGAGCACGGCGGGGGCGACCTGGTAGCCCTTGTACTTGATGAGCTCCTTGAGGCGGTCGACGATCCGGAAGACCCCGTCGTGGGTGACGGTCGCCACGTCACCCGTGTGCAGCCAGCCGTCGGCGTCCAGCATCTCCTGAGTCGCGTCTGGACGGTTGAGGTAGCCCTGCATCACCTGCGGCCCGCGGATGAGGAGTTCGCCCGGTTCGCTGGCGCCGGATGCCGGGACCTCGACATCGGCGCCGTCCTCGGCGAGGAGCCGCGCTTCGGTGTTCGCGAGCAGCATGCCCACGGACGAGCGGTCGATGTCGGGGCGGTCGTAGGGGATGGCGTGCGTGACCGGGCTCGTCTCTGTCATTCCGTACCCCTGGCACACCACGCAGCCCAGCCGGTTCGCGACGGTCGTGGCCAGGGTGCCGTCGAGAGGCGCGGCGCCGGAGAAGATCACCTTGATCGCCGACAGGTCGTACTGGTCGATGAGGGGGTGCTTCGCCAGGGCGACTGCGATCGGGGGAGCGATGAAGACCCAGCTGGTCCGGTGCTCCTGCACCACACGCAGGAACTCGACGAGGTCGAACTTCGGCATCGTCACGAGAGCTGCACGCTGGCGCAGAGCGAAGTTCAGCAGCACCGTCATGCCGTAGATGTGGAAGAAGGGGAGCACAGCGAGGACGCGGTCGTCGTCGGCGAGAGAGATCGTGGAGCGGCACTGGGAGACGTTCGCGATGAGGTTGCGGTGGGTGAGCATGACTCCCTTCGGTCGTCCCGTGGTGCCGGAGGAATAGGGGAGCACCGCGATGTGGGTCGCGGGATCGAAGGAGACCGCTGGGGCGCTGTGCCCCTCTCCGAGGAGCTGGGGGAGCGAGGGGCGCCCCTCGGCGCCGTCGAGCACGATCACGTGATCCGCCTCGATCCCGAGCTCCTCGGCCGCGGCCTGTGCCCCGGCGAGCAGAGGAGAGACGGTGACGAGCCAGGTGGCGTCGGCATCGGTCAGCTGGTTCGCGATCTCGTCGGCGGTGTACAGCGAGTTGATCGTCGTCGCGGTCGCCCCTGCTCGCAGGATGCCGTGGAACACGGTCGCGAAAGCGGGGACGTTCGGGCAGAGCACGCCCACCTTCGTCCCGACGCCGACGCCGCGCGCGGCGAGGGCGCCCGCGAACAGGTCGATCTGCCCGAGAAGCTGCCGATAGGTCGTGGTGGCGCCGCTCATGCCGTCGACCAGTGCGATGGCATCGAGCCGCGACTCATCGAGGTCTCCGAACAGGAATTCGTGGATGGAGACGTCGGGGATCTCCACGTCGGGGTAGGAACTGCGAACCATGAGATCTCCTTCGATCCGGGTCTGCGGACGCCGGCGTCCGATGCGATCCAGTGTCGCACACAATGGCACCCAGTCCCAGGGTTCACCCGCATCCGGGGGGCGAGCGCTGCCCGCGAGTAGGCTGAAGCGGTGAGTGACGTCCAGAGCCTGAGCCGAGGGCCTCGCGCCTACGCATCGTTCGTGGGGATCGGCCTCGTCGCCGGTCTTCTCTCCGGACTCTTCGGAGTCGGAGGCGGCACCGTCATCGTGCCGCTGCTCGTGTTGCTGCTGCACTTCAACCAGCGCCTCGGAGCAGGCACGTCGCTCGCGGCGATCATCCCCACGGCCACGGTGGGCGTGATCTCCTATGCGGTGCACGATTCGGTCGCCTGGGTTCCGGCGCTGATCCTCGCCGCGGGATCCGTGGTCGGAGCGCAGATCGGCACGCGGCTGCTGCCGAAGATCTCGCAGACGGTGCTGCGATGGGCGTTCGTGATCTTCCTCCTCGTCGTGATCGTGACGCTCTTCCTGGTGATCCCCTCCCGCGACGCCGACTTCGACCTCAACTGGCTGAGCGGGATATCGCTCGTCGTGCTCGGCGTCGCCACCGGTGTGATCGCGGGCCTCATCGGCGTCGGCGGCGGTGTGATCGTGGTTCCGGCGATGATGATCGCCTTCGGCACCAGCGACCTCGTCGCCAAGGGCACCTCGTTGCTGATGATGATCCCGACTGCACTGTCCGGAACGATCGGCAACCTGCGCAACCACAACGTCGACCTCGTTGCGGCCGCGCTCATCGGAGTCTCGGCGTGCACGACCACGGCGCTCGGCGCGTGGCTCGCGACTCTGATCGATCCCCTCACGGGGAACATCCTGTTCGCGGCATACCTCGTCGTCATCGCGGCGCAGATGGCGATGAAGGCGATCAAAGGCCGCCCTTCGGCAGGCTCAGGGACCCAGAAGTAGACAGGCCGGTCGGTTCGGGAAAGTAGGATCGAGAGGTGGCAGTGAACCAAGATCTCGTCGGCCGGGAATACCCGCCGACCGCCCCGTACCTGGTCGGACGTGAGAAGGTGCGCGAGTTCGCTCGCGCCGTCTTCGCCGACGCCCCGCAGCACACCGACGTGGACGCCGCGCGCGCCGCAGGCTTCGCCGACGTCGTTGCGCCGCCGACGTTCGCGATGGTCATCCAGGACCACACCCTGCAGCAGCTGCTCGCCGAGCCGGACTCCGGCATCGTGCTGGCGCGCACGATCCACGCCGAGCAGCGCTTCGCCTACACGCGGCCGATCGTCGCGGGTGACGAACTGACCGGCCGTCTGAAGGTCACCGGCATCCGCATGATGGGCGGGAACGCCATGATCACGAGCGAGGCCGAGATCACGGATGCCGAGGGCAGCCACGTCGTGACGGCCACCAGCGTGCTGCTGGTGGGCTCGGAAGAAGGGGCCTCCTGATGTCGTTCACCGTGGGAGACGTGGTCGCCGAGCGCACCGTGCATCTGACCCGGGAGTCGCTCGTGCGGTACGCAGGCGCCTCGGGAGACTTCAACCCCATCCACTACCGTGACGACGTCGCGGCGGCCGTGGGACTGCCCGGAGTGCTCGCGCACGGCATGCTGACGATGGGAATCGCCTCGTCCGTCGTCGTCGCGGCGCTCGACCCGAGCGCTCGCATCCTCGACTACGGCGTGCGATTCACCAAGCCCGTCGTCGTCGATCCTGAGAGCGGTGCCGACGTCCACGTCCTCGCGACCGTCGGAGCCGTCGACGAGACCGCTGCGCGTATCGACCTCAAGGTCACGTTCGGCGAGGCGACCGTGCTCGTCAAAGCGCAGCTGCGCGTCGCGATCTGATGCGCGAGGTCGAGCCGATCCGCCTGTCCGCGCTCACGACGCTGCAGACCGGCGCGGCGCCCGAGCGCATGCTCGAGGCGAACACCACCGCCGAACTGGTCGACGCGCTGCAAGACGTCTGGGCTCGTGGAGACGACTGGTTCGTCCTGGGTGGCGGGTCGAACCTGTTCGTCGGCGACGAGCCGTTCGAGGGCACCGTGATCCGAGTGCTCACGCGAGGCATCGAGGAGCTGCCTTCTCCGCACCCCGGTCGCATCCGCCTGCGCGCACAGGCCGGGCACGGATGGGACGACCTGGTCGCCTACGCTGTGCAGCACGGCTACGCGGGGCTCGAGGCGATGAGCGGCATCCCGGGAACGGTCGGCGCCGCCCCCGTGCAGAACATCGGGGCGTACGGCCAGGAGATCCAGGAGACCCTGGCCGAGGTCGAGCTGCTCGATGAGCACACGTCCGAGATCGTCACCGTGCCGGCATCCGACCTCGGACTCGGATTCCGCACCTCGGTGTTCAAACACCACTACGGCAGCGAGCCGCAGCGCCGAGCCGTGATCCTCTCGATCACGGTCGACCTCGCCGTGGCGGGGGAGCGCGTGGTGCGAGGCGCGCAGCTGCGTCGCGCGCTCGGCCTCGAGAGTGACGAGCCGGTGCCGCTGAGCTGGGTGCGGGAGCGCATCCTCTCGACCCGCGCATCGAAGGGCATGCTGCTCGACGCGAACGATCCCGACACGCACGGCGTCGGCTCGTTCTTCCAGAACGCGATCGTGCCGGAGAGCGTCGCCAGGGCGCTGCCGCCCGAGTGCCCGCAGTGGCCGGTGACGCCCGACCTCGACGCTGTCACGGTGATCCCGCTCACGTCGTACGACGGCTTGGTCCCGCAGCCGGTGCAGACGCAGAAGCGTGCCGAGGTCAAGGTCAGCGCGGCCTGGCTGATCGAGCAGGCCGGCATCCGCAAGGGCTTCAAGCTGCCGCGTTCGCGTGCCTCGGTCTCGACCAAGCATGCTCTCGCACTCACGAATCGCGGCGGAGCGAGCGCGGCGGAGGTCTCGGAACTCGCCCGCTTCATCCAGAGCCGCGTGCACTCGGAGTTCGGTCTCGTCCTGCAGCCAGAGCCCGTGCTCGTGGGCGTCGAGCTCTAGCCCGGCGTACACTCGCGGCATGAGCGGACTCATCCCCTACCTGCTGTTCCCCGGCAACGCCGCCGAGGCGCTGGGCTCCTATCAGGCCGTCTTCGGCGGAGAGCTTCAGCTGCTCGACTACGCGGCAGCCGGTCGCCATGACGGCCCGGGCGACGCGATCGCGCACGGCCAGCTCGCAGGTCCCGTCGAGATCGCCGGAGCGGATGCCGGAGCCGACGACGACGCCGTGCAGATGGCCGGCATGTTCCTGTCGCTGCTCGGCACCGCGGATGCCACGACCCTCACCAGCTGGTTCGACCAGCTCGCCGCGGGCGGACGCGTCATCGACCCGCTGCAGGAGCGGCCCTGGGGCGACTTCGATGGAACAGTCGTCGACCGCTACGGCATCCGCTGGCTGATCGGCTTCCACCCCGAGGACTGACGGATCTCGCAGCGTCCCGTCTCGCTCTGATCGCTCGACGACCGGAGTTCCGGTCATCGAGCGATCATCGAGTCGAAGCGACGAGACGCGTCAGGCGGAGAACAGCCGCTGCAGGCGCTGCACGCCCTCGAGGAGCTGGTCGTCGCCGAGCGCGTACGACATGCGGAGGTAACCGGACGGGCCGAAGGCCTCTCCGGGGACGACCGCGACCTCGGCCTGGTCGAGGATGAGGTCGGCGAGCTCGAGCGATGTGGTCGGCGTCACGCCGCCCCAGGTGCGGCCGAGCAGGCCCTGCACGTCGGGGTACACGTAGAACGCGCCGAGCGGGTTCGGCACCACGAGGCCGTCGATCTTCGACAGCTCCGACACGATCAGCCGACGGCGGCGGTCGAACGCCTCGCGGAACTGCTCGGCCTCGGTCTGCGGGCCGTTGAGCGCGGCGATCGCGGCCTTCTGGGCGACGTTGTTCACGTTGCTGGTCAGGTGCGACTGCAGGTTTCCTGCGACCTTGATGGCGTCTGCGGGGCCGACCATCCAGCCCACGCGCCAGCCGGTCATGGCGTAGGTCTTCGCGACGCCGTTGACGAGGATGGTCTGGTTCGCGACGTCCGGCACGGCCTCGACGATCGAGGTCGCCTTGACGCCCTCGTAGGTGAGGTTCTGGTAGATCTCGTCGGAGACGATCCAGATGCCGTGCTCGAGGGCCCACTCGCCGATGGCCTTGGTCTCCTCGGCGGTGTACACCGAGCCGGTCGGGTTCGAGGGCGACACGAACACGAGCACGGTGGTGCGCTCGGTGCGGGCGGCCTCGAGCTGCTCGACGGTGACCTTGTACTCCTGGTCGGCGCCGGCGAACACCTCGACGGGAGTGCCGTCGGCGAGGCGGATGGCCTCGGGGTAGGTGGTCCAGTAGGGCGCCGGAAGCAGCACCTCGTCGCCCGGGTTCACCACGGCCTGGAAGGCCTGGTAGACCGACTGCTTGCCGCCGTTCGTGACGATGACCTGGGCAGGGGAGACCTCGAGGCCCGAGTCGCGCAGCGTCTTCGCCGCGATCGCCTCGCGGAGGGCCGGAAGGCCAGGGGCCGGCGTGTACCGATAGCTCGCGGGGTCGGCGAGAGCCTCGGCCGCGGCATCGACGATGAACTGCGGCGTCGCGAAGTCGGGCTCGCCGGCGGCGTACGAGATGACGGGCTTGCCCTCGGCCTTCAGGGCCTTCGCCTTGGCGTCGACCTTCAGAGTCGCGGACTCGGCGATTGCGGACAGTTTGCGGGAGAGAGGTGCGCGTTCGGTCACACGTCAAATGCTACTCGGCGCCGGCCCGGATCGCTTCGACGGTGACCACGGCATTCTTGAACTCCGGCATCGAGCTGTGCGGGTCGGTCGCGGCACTCGTGAGCAGATTCGCACTCTCCGCTCCCGAGTAATGGAAGGGCAGGAACACCGTGTCGGGGCGGATGCCGTCGGTGAGCTCGACATCGGCCTCGAGCGCGCCGCGGGAGTTCGACAGGCGGATGCGGGACCCCTCCGCCACACCTCGGTCGCGCGCGGTCAGGGGATGCAGCTGGGCGACGATGCGCGGGTGCAGGTCGTTCAGCTCTGCCACTCTTCGGGTCTGCGTGCCCGACTGATAGTGCGCGAGCAGGCGGCCGGTGATGAGGCTGAGTTCCGCGCCTCGCGGAGTCTCCGGCTGACGCGCCCGTACCGCGACCAGACGCGCGCGGCCGTCGTCGTGGCCGAAGCGCTCGCGGAACAGCCGCGGAGTGCCTGTGGAACCGGCCGGGTACGGCCAGTGCGCCTCGACGCCGGTGTCGAGCAGCGCGTGCGACAGGCCGGAGTAGTCGGCGATGCCGCCGGCCGACGCGCGGGCGAGCTCGTCGAAGACCTCGGAGGGGTCGAGCGACCAGGTACCAGGGGCGCCGAGCCGCTCGGCGAGCTCGCGCATGATCCACAGCTCGCTGCGGGCTCCGGGAGGCGGATCGACGGCGCGGCGACGGCGGATGACTCTGCCTTCGAGGTTCGTCATGGTGCCGTCCTCTTCGGCCCACTGCAGCACAGGGAGCACGATGTCGGCGAGCTGCGCCGTCTCCGACAGGAAGAAGTCGCTCACGACGAGGAGGTCGAGCCGCCCGAGTGCGGCGCGCACCTGCGACACGTCCGGCGCAGAGACCACGACGTTGGCCCCGTGCACGAGCAGCATCCGCACTCCGTCGGCAGCTCCGCATCGCTCGAGCAGCTGCACCGCGGGCAGTCCGGGGCCGGGGATGATCGCGGGGTCGACACCCCACACGCGGGCGACGTGAGCGCGGGCGGCCGGATCGATGATCTTGCGATAGCCGGGCAGCTGGTCGGATTTCTGACCGTGCTCGCGGCCACCCTGCCCGTTCCCCTGCCCGGTGAGCGTGCCGTATCCGGACCCAGGGCGCCCGACGAGGCCGAGCAGGAGGGCGAGGTTGATCGCGGCCGTCGCGGTGTCGGTGCCGTCGACGTGCTGCTCGACTCCGCGCCCGGTCAGGATGTAGGCCGAAGAGGAACCGGCCAGACGGTGCGCGACGGCGCGGATCGTCTCGGCAGGAACCCCGGTGACGGACTCCGCGCGGGCCGGCCACCACGACGACACCGAGCGTCGAACAGCCTCGAAGCCGACGGTGCGCTCGTCGAGATAGTCGCGGTCGTACAGCTCTTCGGCCACGACGACGTGGGCGATGCCGAGCAGGAGTGCCAGGTCCGTCCCCGGGACGGGCTGCACGTGCATCCCCGCGCCGTCTTCGGTGAGCCGGGCCGTGGTCGAGCGCCGCGGATCGACGACGATGAGCCCGCCGCGGCCTCTGGCTCCCTGCAGGTGCTGTACGAACGGCGGCATGGTGTCGCCCATGTTCGAGCCGAGGACGAGGACGGCGTCGGCCGTGTCGAGGTCGGAGAGCGGGAACGGCAGACCCCGGTCGAGGCCGAAGGCGCGGTTCGCGGCCGCGGCCGCGGAAGACATGCAGAAGCGCCCGTTGTAGTCGATCAGGCGGGTGCCCAGCGCGATGCGCGCGAACTTGCCGAGCTGGTACGCCTTCTCGTTCGTGAGGCCGCCACCGCCGAACACGCCGATCGCGTCGGGGCCGCTCTCGGCCTTCAGTCGCGTGACGGCGGCGGCGATGCGGTCGAGGACCTCCGCCCAGCCTGCCTCGACGAAGGTCCCGTCGGCCTGCTTCACGAGCGGGGCGGTGATCCTGTCGGCCCTGCCGAGCAGCTCGGCAGAGGTCCAGCCCTTCTTGCAGAGCCCGCCCCGGTTGGTGGGGAAATCGCGACCGGCGACCTCGACGGGAAGGCGCTCGCCGGGGGTCGCGGTGAGCGTCATGGCGCACTGCAGCGCGCAGTACGGGCAGTGCGTGTCGGTCATGCGGGGGCGACCTCCAGAGCGGTCAGCATATCTGCGATCCGCGCACGGCAGCCACCGCATCCGGTACCCGCCCGGGTGCACCTGCCGACGTCCTCCACGCTCGTGCAGGAGTGCTCGGCCACCGCGTCCTCGATCTGGCCGGCCGTGACGGCGTTGCACATGCAGACCGTGGCCTCGCGTCCCTGAGGTACGGGAAGAGCCGCCTCGGCCGCATCGAGCCGCAGCAGCAGTGATCGGTCGCTCGGAAGCTCGCCTCGTCGCTGGTACAGCACGGCCAGCTCGGCGGCGGCTCGCGGCATCCCCACAGCCACGAAGCCGTCGAGCACACCGTCGGTCGTCGTCATCTTCACGTAGGTGCCGTGCTGCGGATCGGCCCACAGCGCGACCTCGCGTGGCTTCTCACCCACCGGCGTCGGCGCGAAGGGGTCGGCCTGCACATCGCCGGCTGACACGAGATCGACCTGGCTCGCCTTCACGAGCACGACCCCGGGCACCTCTTCGGCGAACGGCTCGACCTCCAGACCCTCCAGCTCGGCGACGATCGCCGCAGCCAGCCAGTCCGCCTGGCGCCAGCCGGGACCGATCAGCCCGGAGGGGCCACCGGGAACCTCGCGCTCGTGCGCGTGGACGATCGGGTCGGCGAGGTGCGCGACGTCGCCGATGGCGTGGATGCGAGGGTCGGTCCAGCTGCGCAGCCGGTCGTCGACGAGAACACCGCGAGCGACCCGGAGACCGGCGTCGACCGCGAGTTCGGTGCGCGCCTGCACACCGCAGGAGAGCACGAGCAGGTCGCCCTCGATGCGCTTGCCGTCGCTGGAGACGAGAGCTCGGAACGAGCGGATGCCGTCGACCTCGCGGACGACGACGCCCTCCGCGCGCATGTGCGGGACGACCGTGACCCCCGCGTGATCGAGGGATCCCGCGAGCACGTGGGCGGCGCCCCGGTCTAGCTGCCGGGGCATCGGGATCGGTCCGAAGTGGGCGAGCCGGGGGATCGCGCCGGCTGCGGCCAGCAGCAGCGCGAACTCGATCCCGAGCACGCCGGCGCCGAGGATCACGACGCGGCCCCCGGCATCCACGACTTTTTTGACACGCTCCGCGTCTTCCAGGCTGCGCACGGCGCACACGCCCTCGGTGAGCGCGTGATCGAGCCCGGAGGCGTCGGGTCCGAGGCGGTCGATCCCGTCCAGCGCGGGGAGATTCGCCCTGGCGCCCGTGGCGAGCACGACGCGGTCGTAGGGGAGCCGGCATCCGTCGTCGAGCACGACGACGGATGCCTCGCGGTCGATCAGCGTCACCCGTCGACCGTGCAGCACCGAGGCACCGGCCGCGGTGAAGTCGGCGGCGACCGCGGTCGTGAGCGACTCGCGCTCGATCTCACCCGCGGCGTACTCCGCGATCATGATCCGGTTGTAGGGATCGTGCGACTCGGCGCCGACGATCGTGAGGTCCACTCGGCCGTCTTCGACCGCGGGCAGCAGTTCCTCCGCGAACCGTGCGCCGACCGGCCCGAATCCGATCAGCACGATTCTGTGCGGCGACACGCGCACGCCCTCAGACGATCCGGCGGTCGAGCGACGCCCGCGGCACGAGATAGATCACGGCGGTGACCGCTGCCATCGCGGCGTAAGCGACCACGAAGCCCCAGAACGCGGAGTCGTACCGGCCGGTGGTGGCCTGCGATGCGTTCAGCACCTGCGGGATGAGGAATCCGCCGTATGCGCCGACAGCCGAGATGATCCCGACGGCGGCCGCACCCTGGCGCTGAGTGGACACCGCGTGCTCGGTACCGGCCTGTGCCGCGCCCCGGGCGGCGAAGATCGAGGGGATCATGCGGTACGTCGCGCCGTTGCCGATGCCCGTCGCCATGAACAGCAGCAGGAACAGGCCGAGGAAGAGCCAGAAGTTGTGCAGCGGGAGAGTGAGGATCACCGCGACCGTCGCGGCGATCATCAACGTGAACGCGGCGATCGTCATCCGGGCGCCGCCGATGCGATCGGCGAGCCGACCGCCGTAGGGGCGGGCCAGCGATCCGGTCAGCGCGCCGAGGAACGCCAGCCCGACGCTCGCGGTGCCGATCGAGAGTGTGGAGAACTCGGGGAACTGGTCGGCGATCAGCTTCGGAAAGACTCCGGCGAACCCGATGAACGAGCCGAAGGTGCCGATGTAGAGGAACGCCATGATCCACAGGTGCTTCTCTCGGAGGGCCGCAGCGACCCCCGCGAAGTCGGTCTTCGCCGTCGAGAGGTTGTTCATGAACCGCCACGCGCCCCACATCGCGAGCAGGATCAGCGGCACCCACAACCAGCCGGCGAGGCTGAGGTTCAGCGTGCCCGCAGCCCCGAGAGTGACGACGATCGGCACCGTGAACTGCGCGACAGCGGCGCCGAGGTTGCCGCCGGCCGCGTTCAAGCCGAGCGCCCAGCCCTTCTCCTTCTGCGGGAAGAAGTAGGTGATGTTCGCCATGGAGCTTGCGAAGTTGCCTCCGCCGACTCCGCCGAGCGCGGCGACCAGGAGCAGGACGCCGAAGGGGAGTTCCGGATGCTGGACGACGATGCCCAGCAGGACGGCGGGGATGAGCAGGAGGCCGGCGGAGACGATCGTCCAGTTCCGGCCGCCGAAGCGGGCCACCGCGAAGGTGTAGGGGATGCGCAGAGTCGCGCCGACGAGTGTCGGCAGCGAGATGAGCCAGAACTGCTCGCCGCTGGTGAGGGCGAATCCGGCGGCGGGGAGCATGACGACGACGACGCTCCACAGCTGCCAGATCACGAAGCCGAGGAACTCGGCGAAGATCGACCAGCCCAGGTTCCGCTTCGCGATCGCGCGGCCCTGCGACTCCCACTGCTCGCCGTTCTCGGCGTTCCAGCCGTCGAGCCAGCGGCCGGGACGCTCGGCGAGGGCCCCGGATGCCGCATCGATCGTGCGCAGGGTGTCGGTGGATGTTGCCATGGCAGACCTCCGTAGGGTGGCGCTTCACGCTGGTTTGCGTATCGGCCACGCTAGGGGGGAGGTGTTCCGGGCGTGCGGCAGGGACTTTACGGGGGCGTCACATCTCCATCACGGCGGCGACGCGCCGCGCAAGAGAAAGACGAAACACGGCTGTAACGAAGCATCCGATCTCGGGAGCGCGGCCGTCGACGCGAGCGTGACGCAGTCCTCAGGCGGCGAGGCCGTGCGCCCGGGCGACAGCCTCGAGCACGACGCGGCCGCCGTGGACGTTCAGGCCCTTCGCAAGGGCCGGATCGTCGGATGCTGCGCGCTCCCAGCCCTTGCCGGCGATCGCCGACACGTAGGGGATCGTCGCGTTGGTGAGCGCCCTCGTCGCGGTCGCGGGCACCGCGCCCGGCATGTTCGCGACGCAGTAGTAGATCGAGTCGTGGACGGCGAAGGTCGGATCGTCGTGCGTGGTCGGACGGGAGCCTTCGAAGCATCCGCCCTGGTCGATCGCGATGTCGACCAGCACCGACCCCGGCTTCATCGCGGCGACCATGGCGTCGGTGACCAGCTTGGGGGCCGCAGCACCGGGGATCAGCACCGAGCCGATCACGAGGTCGGCCGTGGCGAGCTCCTCCGCGATGTCGTATCGGCTGGACATCCGGGTCTGCAGAGCGCCGCCGTAGCGGTGCTCGAGCTCGCGCAGGCGCGGCAGCGAGATGTCGATGACGGTGACCTGCGCGCCGAGACCGAGAGCGTTCGCCGCGGCGTGCTCGCCCGCGACGCCGCCGCCGATCACGACGGTCTTCGCACGCGGGGCGCCCGCGATGCCGCCGAGCAGCATGCCGCGGCCGCCGTTCGAGCGCAGCAGGGAATACGAGCCCATCGTGACGGAGAGGCGGCCGGCGATCTCGCTCATCGGCACCAGCAGCGGGAGGCTGCGGTCGGGCAGCTGCACGGTCTCGTAGGCGACGGCCGTGGTGCCGGCCTCGACGAGCGCGGTCGTGAGGGCGCGGTCGGCGGCCAGGTGAAGGTACGTGAAGAGCGTGAGATCAGGGCGCAGGAAGCCGTACTCCTGAGCGATCGGCTCCTTGACTTTGATGAGGAGCTCGGCATCGTGCCAGACCTCGTCGGCGGTGGCGACGATCTCCGCGCCGACGGCGCGATAGTCGTCGTCGGCGATGCCGGAGCCGAGCCCTGCGCCCGACTGCACGAGCACGCGATGCCCCTCGTGTACGAGGCGGTCGGCGCCGGCGGGGGTGAGCGCGACGCGGTTCTCGTTGTTCTTGACCTCGGTGGGCACGGCGATCTTCATCGATCCTCCTGAGATGATGGCGGTGAAGTCAGGATCGCAGAAACGTCGGCTCACGGGAAGATTTGCTGAAGACTATTCGCCCGGCGGTCGGATCCTGAATAATCGTTCGGATGGAGATGCCTTCGCAAGCCCCCGGACCGAATACTCTGCGAGCCCCCGCGCTCGACCCGATCGACGCCCGGATCGTGAGTCTGCTCGCGGCTGACGGTCGCATGACCAATGCCGAGCTCGCGGGCACCCTGGGCGTCGCTCCGTCGACCGCCCACGCGCGCCTGCGATCGCTTCTCGAGCGGGGCGTCATCACCGGGTTCCACGCGAGCGTGGACGAGCGGATGCTGGGCGCCGGCCTCCAAGCGGTCATCGGCGTGACACTGCGCCCGAGCGGGCGACGCGAGAGCATCGTCGAGTTCGCCGAGCGGGTACGCGTGCTGCCGCAGGTGATCCAGCTGTTCTTTCTCGGCGGCGACGACGACTTCCTGCTCCACATCGCGGTGGCCCACTCCTCGGAGATGCGCGAGTTCGTTCTCGAGCACCTGTCGGCGCAGTCGAGCGTCGCCTCGACGCGCACGAGCATCGTGTTCGACTACCACCGGGGCTCAGTCGCGGCGTCGTTCCGCTGAGTCAGGCGCCCCAGGCCGCAGGCGCCGCGCAGTAGTCCGCGAAGCGACGCGTCGGTGCGTCGGGGTCTGTCATGTCCACGATCGCATCGGCGACCGTGTGCGGCGGCTCATCACCCTCGAGCTGCCACACGGCGAAGTTCCACATTCCGCGAGCGGTGGCGCCGAGCAGGATGCCAGGGCCCGAGACGACGAGCACGGCGGGCTCCTGCGCGGCGCGGAACGGCGAGACCACGTCGTCGCGCAGAGCCTGCTCGTCTCCGTCGGCGCTGTGCACGCGCCGCACCTCCTGACCCGCGGCGCGCAGCGCCTCGGCGAGGTCGTCCGCGGCGCGACGGGAGCGAGCGGCATCCGCTCCCGCGACCGCGAGGATCCGGCATCCGCGCGGATAGAGGTGGAGGAACTCGCCGGCGATCCCGGCCCAGACGTCGCTCATGCCTCCAGGCTATGCCCCCTGCGGGAACAGCATGCCGGAGGTGATCAGGAACACCATCGCCACGACCCAGCTGACCGAGACTGCGACGCCGAGGAGCGCGGCCCAGGCTCTTCGCGGCGCCTCGAACACGAGGATCATGCCGATCGCGATCAGCGCCGCATGGAACCACCACGTGTACGTCATCAGCCACGCCGCGAGCCCCGGCAGCAGGAACGCCTCGGGCGGCGCCCTGTCGGGGATCAGCGTAGCCTCGGCGACACCGGCGACGGCAGCGGGGACCGTCGTCAGAGCGGCGACGATCAGGAGCACGATGCCGACGGTGCGGCGGATGCTCCTGGTCTCCCGGGGAGCGACGATATCGGTCATGCCAGCAGAGTACGTGCGGCCGTCGACGGCCCGCAGGAGTTATCCACAGGCATGACGAAGCCCCTCGCCCTGGTGGGGCGAGGGGCTCGCGGGGACCGGCTGGGTTCGCCGGGGGCGTCAGTTGAACTGGTTCATCGTGTTGTGCTGGCCGCCCGCCTTGAGAGCGGCGTCACCGGCGAAGTACTCCTTGTGGTTGTCGCCGATGTCGGTTCCGGCCATGTTCTGGTGCTTGACCGCCGCGATCCCGCCGCGGATCTCACGGCGCTGGACTCCCTTGACGTAGGCGAGCATCCCCTCGTCGCCGAAGTAGCCCTTCGCGAGGTCATCCGTCGACAGTGCAGCCGTGTGGTACGTCGGGAGCGTGATGAGGTGGTGGAAGATCCCCGCGCGGGCCGATCCGTCGCGCTGGAACGTGCGGATCTTCTCGTCGGCGAGCCGCGCGAGCTCCGTGTCGTCGTACTCGACGCTCATCAGTTTGTCGCGGTCGTACGCCGAGACGTCCTCACCCTGCTCCGCGAGCAGGTCGTACACCTGCTGACGGAAATTCAACGTCCAGTTGAACGACGGGCTGTTGTTGTAGACCAGCTTCGCGTTCGGGATCTCCTCGCGGATCGCGTCGACCATGCCCGCGATCTGCTCGACGTGCGGCTTCTCGGTCTCGATCCACAGCAGGTCGGCGCCGTTGCGCAGCGACGTGATGCAGTCGAGGACCACGCGCTCCTCACCGGTCCCCGGGCGGAACTGGTACAGGTTGCTGGCCAGGCGCCTCGGCCGCAGCAGCGCACCGTCGCGCTTGATGACCACGTCGCCGTTGCCGAGCTCCGCCTCCGAGATCTCCTCGACGTCGAGAAACGAGTTGTACTGATCGCCGAGATCGCCGGGTTCACGGGTGACCGCGAGCTTCTGGGTGAGACCGGCGCCGAGCGAGTCGGTGCGGGCGACGATGACGCCGTTGTCGATGCCGAGCTCGAGGAACGCGTAGCGGACCGCGTTGAGCTTGGCGATGAAGTCCTCGTGCGGCACCGTGACCTTGCCGTCCTGGTGGCCGCACTGCTTCTCATCGGAGACCTGGTTCTCGATCTGGATCGCGCAGGCGCCGGCCTCGATCATCTTCTTGGCGAGGAGGTACGTCGCCTCGGGATTGCCGAAGCCGGCGTCGATGTCGGCGATGATCGGCACCACATGGGTCTCGTAGTTGTCGATCTGCGACTGGATGAACTCGATCGCGGTCTCGTCGCCGCTCGCACGAGCCGCATCGAGCTGGGTGAACAGCAGGTCGAGCTCACGTGCGTCGGCCTGGCGGAGGAACGTGTAGAGCTCTTCGATCAGGGCGGGAACGGCCGTCTTCTCGTGCATCGACTGGTCGGGGAGCGGGCCGAACTCGGAGCGCAGCGCCGCGACCATCCAGCCGGAGAGGTACAGGTAGCGCTTGTTCGTCGACTTCAGGTGCTTCTTGATCGAGATGAGCTTCTGCTGCCCGATGAAGCCGTGCCACACCCCGAGCGACTGGGTGTAGACAGAGGAGTCGGCGTCGTAGTCGTCCATGTCGCGGCGCATGATGTCGGCCGTGTACTGCGCGATCTCGAGTCCTGTCCGGAAGCGGTTCTGCGCCCGCATCCTCGCGACCGACTCCGGGTCGATGGCTCGCCATGCGGAGCCGTTCGCGTCCTTCAGCGTCTGGATCGCGTCGATGTCGTTCTCGTACTGGGTCATGTCAGGTCCTTCGTCGTCGGTGAGCGGTCAGTCGGTCTCGGTGAGGTACCGGGAGTAGGCGCCGAGAGTGAGGAAAGCGGGGAACTCCTCGCGCAGCGCCACCTCGCGGAAGATCTCCGCTGCATCCTCGAAACGGTCGCCCGCGGAACGGGTGGCCTGGGCGAGCACCTCGCGGATGAGGCCTTCGACGTACTCGGGTGTGATCGCCGTGCCGTCTTCGGTCGTCCGGTCCTGGTGGATCCACTGCCACACCTGCGAGCGGCTGATCTCGGCGGTCGCGGCATCCTCCATGAGGTTGTCGATGGCCACGGCTCCCAGGCCCCGCAGCCAGGCCTCCAGGTAGCGGATCGCCACCGACACGTTGTCGCGCACGCCCCGTGCCGTGATCGGACGCCCGATGTGCAGATCGAGCAGATCGGATGCCGTCACGTGCACGTCGTCGCGCTGACGATCGACCTGGTTCGGTCGCTCGCCGAGCACGGCGTCGAACTCCGCCTGCGCGGTGGGGATCAGATCGGGGTGGGCCACCCAGGTGCCGTCGAAGCCGTCGCCGGCCTCGCGCTTCTTGTCGGCGGAGACCTTCTCGATCGCCCGCGCGGTCACCTCAGGGTCGCGCCGGTTCGGGATGAATGCGCTCATGCCGCCGATCGCGTAGGCGCCCCGTTTGTGGCAGGTCTGCACGAGCAGATCGGTGTAGGCCCGCATGAACGGCACGGTCATCGTGACCTCGCTGCGGTCGGGCAGCACGAAGCGTGCGCCGCGACCGCGGTAGTTCTTGATGATCGAGAAGATGTAGTCCCAGCGCCCGGCGTTCAGGCCCGCGCAGTGGTCGCGCAGCTCGTAGAGGATCTCGTCCATCTCGAAGGCCGCAGGCAGGGTCTCGATCAGGACAGTCGCGCGGATCGTGCCGTGGGGGATGCCGACGTACTCCTCGGCGAACGAGAACACGTCGTCCCACAGTTTCGCCTCCTCGCTCGACTCGAGCTTGGCGATGTAGAAGTAGGGTCCGCGGCCCGCGTCGATCAGCGCCTGAGCGTTGTGCAGGAAGTAGAGGCCGAAGTCGACCAGAGAACCGGATGCCGACATCCGCCGGCCCGCGCGATCGGTGAAGTCGATGTGCTTCTCGGGCAGGTGCCATCCGCGAGGACGCATCACGATCGTGGGGGTGCGCTCGGCGGTGACGCGGTACTCCTTGCCAGGACCCGTTTCGGATGCGGGGGCGGTGTAGGACAGCTCGCCGCGGATCGCATCCCTGAGCGACAGCTGTCCCTCGATCACGTTCTGCCACGTGGGGCTCGTCGCGTCCTCCTGATCGGCGAGCCAGACCTTCGCACCGGAGTTCAGGGCGTTGATGGTCATCTTCGGGTCCGTGGGGCCGGTGATCTCGACGCGGCGGTCCTCGAGGCCGGGGCCCGCGCCGGCCACACGCCAGTCGCGATCCTCGCGGATGTGCGCGGTGTCGTCGCGGAACCGGGGGTCGTGCCCGTTGCCGATCTCGAAGCGGCGACGCATCCGGTCGGCGAGGCGGTCGTGGCGACGTCCGCCGAATCGGTGGTGCAGCTCGGTGAGGAACGCGAGGGCCTCAGGCGTGAGGACCTCGTCGTAGCGTTCGCGGATCGGGCCCGTGACTGCGATCGCCGGCCCCTGCTGCGCCGTCTGGATCGGTGCGGTGATGGTGGGAGTGCTCATGATCAGAAGTCCTTTCTTCGGTCGATCCGGCCTCGACGCCGGGTGGCTTGAACACCACTCTGGGTGAACTTCCGCACCTCGACCGACCAAACGGCGTGTGAAGATTGATCAAAATTCTGTTTCTGTGACAGAATCACGGCCATGACCGCTTCTTTCGTCGAAGAAGACGCCGACGCCCTCACGATCGGCCGCCGCATCCGTCAGTTGCGCACGTCTCGCGGCATGACCCTCGACGCCCTCGCGGCGGCGGTGGATCGCGCCCCGAGCCAGATGTCGATGATCGAGACCGGCAAGCGCGAGCCCAAGCTCACGCAACTGCAGGCGATCGCCCGCGCCCTGGGCGTGTCGATCGACGCGCTGCTGGAGGGCGAGCCTCTCGACGAGCGCAGCGCGATCGAGATCGCGCTCGAGCGTGCGATGAAGGGGCAGACGTTCCAGTCCCTCGGCATCGAGCCGTTCCGCATCGCGAAGAGCCTCCCGACGGACGCCCTGAAGGCTCTGCTCGCCCTGCACGGCGAGATCGACCGGCTCAAGGACGAACGTGCCGCCACGCCGGAAGAGGCGAGGCGGGCGAATGTGGAGCTCCGGCACCTCATGCGCCGGCAGGACAACCACTTCGCAGATCTCGAGGCCAAGGCATCCGAGATCCTCACCGCGGTCGGGCACTCGGGCGGACCACTGACCCAGCGCGCGGCATCCGAGATCGCCGCCTATCTCGGTTTCACGCTGCACTACGCGCCCGACCTCCCGCAGACCACGCGCAGCGTCGCGGATCTCGCGAACGGGCGTCTCTATCTCTCCAGCCAGGTGCAGGCCAAGGGCGATGCGCGCACCTCGGTGCTGCAGGCGCTGTCGAGCCGGATGCTGGGTCACTCCGAACCGCGCAGTTATGCCGAGTTCCTGCGCCAGCGCGTCGAGACGAACTATCTGACCGGAGCGCTCCTGATCCCCGAGGATCACGTCGTGCCTATGCTGAAAGAGGCGAAGAGCCGCCGGGCGATCTCGATCGAGGATCTCCGCGACGCCTATTCCGTGTCGTACGAGACGGCCGCGCATCGCTTCACGAACCTCGCGACCCGGCACCTCGACATCCCGGTGCACTTCCTCAAGGTGCACGAGTCGGGCACGATCACCAAGGCCTACGAGAACGACGACGTCAACTTCCCGACCGACAGGCTCGGCGCGATCGAGGGGCAGATGTGCTGCCGTCGATGGACGAGTCGCGTCGTGTTCGACGAGGACGACCGCTTCAATCCCTACTACCAGTACACCGACACCGGCAACGGCACGTACTGGTGCACGGCCCGAGTGGAGGCGTCGAGCGAAGGGCTGCACTCGGTCAGCGTGGGCGTGCGCTTCGACGACACGAAGTGGTTCGTCGGTCGCGACACCCCGCATCGCGGAGTGTCGAAGCACTCGGTCGAGGTGTGCTGCCGACGGGCTCCGGCCGACCTGGAGGAGCGGTGGCGCGAGAACTCCTGGCCGAACGTGAAGACCCCTCGAACCCTGCTGGCGACTCTTCCTACCGGCGCCTTCCCTGGCGTCGACACCACCGACGTGTACGAGTTCCTCGAGGCGCACGCCCCGGTGTGAGCGCCGTCTCCTCGGGCGCGTTCCGGTCGCAGAAGATCCCGGTATCGCCGCCGAATACCGGGACTTTCTGCGACGGGAACATCGAGAGCCGGCTCAGGCGCCGATACCGCGGAGCACGATGTCGAGACCGCGTTCGAAGGCGGCGTCGACATCGCCGCCCTGACGGAAACCGCCGTTCTGCTCCATGGTGCTGAAGCCGTACGCCCACGCCGTGAGCGTGCGTGCGGCCGAGAGCGGGTCTTCGGGGGAGAGCCGTGTGACCGCGGCGAGCAGGGTGGCCATGAGTGGTGCGACGAGCTCCGGCGAAGGGCCCGCGAGCCGGGCAGGCGCGCAGAACAGCAGAGTGGTGACCTTCGGCGAGCGGGAAGATATGCCGCGCAGGGCGCGGGCGGTCCCGGCGAGCAGTTCGCGGGGGTCGTCGACCCGCCGGGAGAGCTCGGCGATCTCTTCGCCGAGCTCGCGGGCGACGTCGTCAGCGGCGAGCCGCAGCAGCTCATGACGGTTGGAGGCGCGCTTGTAGAGGCTCGGTGCGCGCACCCCGACCGCGGCTGCGACGGCGCTCATCGTCACGGCATCCACTCCGTCCTTTTCCGCGATGGAGCGGACGGCGGTCACGAGCGTTTCGGCGCTGACTCTCTGCGGGGCGGGCATGACTCCAGCATATGGCTATTGACCGTAGCCATCAAGGCTATGTATCGTAGCCAACATGACAGCTCAGATCCTCCGCATCGGCGACGACATCATCGCCATCCACGCGATCGTGACCGATGAGGGCGTGACTCTCATCGACGCCGGACTCTCCGGCGATCTCGGCATCCTCCGCAAGGCCCTCGCAACGGTCGGGCGCGACATCGCCGACATCCGTGGTGTCGTGCTGACCCACGGAGACGACGATCACATCGGCATCGCCGAAGAGCTTCGTTCGCGCCACGGCATTCCGGTGCATGTGCTCGAACCCGATGCAGATCTGGCCACGGGCGCGGTTCCTGCACGAGGGGTGAAGCCCGACGCCTGGCGTCTCGGCCCGTCGCTCGGCTTCATCTGGAAGGGACTGCGCCGAGGAGCGCTGCGCAAGACGCATCCGAAGGTGGTCACCGCGATGGCCGACGGCGACGTCCTCGATCTGCCCGGTCGCCCCGAGATCATCTCGATCCCCGGCCACACGAAGGGGTCCGCGGCCATCAGGGTCGCCGAGGTCGAGGCGCTCTTCCTCGGAGACGCCATCACCACCCGTCACGTGCTCACCGGTGCAGCGGGGGCACGCCTCGCGCCGTTCAGCGACGATGCGCCGCAGACCAGGCGAAGCCTCGAGACGCTGCGCGACCTGCCCGAGTCGCGGATCTTCCCCGGTCACGGCCCGGAGTACCGCGGCACCGTGGCCGCGCTGCTCGAGGAGCTCGACAGGCGTGGGTGAACTCCCCTCGGCCCGGGGGAGCACGACTCAGTCTCTGGCGGTCTGCAGCAGCGTCCACACCTCGGCACGGGCGGGGAACGAGGCCAAGTCCATTCCCAGCAGCTCGCCGGCCTGAGCGATCCGCGAGCGCAGGGTGTGCCGATGCACACCGAGCGCGGCAGCGGCGGACTCGGCCTTGGCATCGTGTTCGAGCCACGTGCGAAGCGACTTCTCGAGGTCTCCGGTGTGCCGCTGATCGTGCGCACGCAGCGGAGCGAGTCTCGACTCGGCCACGACGCGCGCCTCGTCGGTCGCGAGAGCGCTGAGGATGCTCGAGCCCACCGAATCCGCGTAGCGGACGGCTGCGGGGTTCCCCTGCTGTCGCAGCGCGGTGAGGGCCTGCGCGTGTGCGCGGGAGAAGGCGTCGTACGGCTCCGGTGCGGAGATGCCGATGCGGATGCCGAAACGCGCGGCGACCTCGTCGAACAGCGCCTCGTCGCCGGCCGACACGCAGATCACCACGCCATCGTCGGTCTCCGCCACGAAGGACGCTGTGCCGTGCTCGGAGCGCCGGCGCTCCCACCAGTCGACGAGGGGCCCCGCGGGCGCATCGGCGGCCACCGCCACCACCACCGGGGCGGCAGGGATGCTGCCGAGCACCCGCCGGGCGAGGGAGGGATCGTCATCTCGCAGCGATCCGAGCAGCTGCGTGTGCAGACGCCGACGGCTCCGCGCGAGCTGTTCGCTCTGCTCGAGCGCGAGGCCGGCCATCGCGATCACCGAGGTGACCACGGTGCGGGCCTCGGGGTCGAGGGCGTCGAGCGCGAGCGCGATCACCCCGCGCAGGTGGCCCCCGCGCCCCACGGTGAACAGCATGAAGGTCTGAGTGCCGATCGTGAGGGCCTGCCCGGCCTCGAGGCCCCGGGTGAGCACCTCCATCACGCGCTCGCCGAGGAGAGCGAGGGTCTCGAGGTCGAGGCCGTCGCGCGGGTGAGCGAACCGCAGAGCGCCGGCGGCGTCGTACATGCCCGTCCAGGCGTCGAGCCTGCGACCCAGCTCTGAGATCGTCGCGTCGAGCCCGTGCGGACGGAGAGCGGCCAGGGCGAGAGCGCGCTGCGTGTCGAGGGCCCAGGAGCGGCGCGCGTAGGCCTGCGCCGCGATCGCCTCGGAGTGTGCCCGCGCGACCGCGATGAAGGGCGTGCGGTACGGCACTTCGAACAGCGGCATCGCGTGTGCGTCGCACGCTGCGAGGAGCTCATCGGGGATTCCGGAGCGGTGCACCTCGGTGCCGAAGCCGAGGCCGAGCACGCCTCGATCCGACAGTCGGCGCACGTACACGTCGATCTCGGTGTCGACGTCGAACTGCGTGCCGGTGGTCAGCAGCGCCAGGTCTTCGGAGAGGAACGGCGTCGGGTCGGCCAGATCCGAACTGTGCACCCAGCGCAGTTCACGATCGAGGGCGCCCGATGGCAGGGCCTGCTCATCGGAGACGAGCGTCAGGTCGAGATCGCGCCGGTGCAGCAGAGCGCGCAGCGTGGGGTGATCGGTGTCAGGCATGTATTCCTTGGTTGTACACATCGGTGAATCTCTGATCAAGATTGTACAGAGCGGCGAATGCGTGGAGGAAGTGCTGCGGCATACGCTCGCGGACATGGCACTCCTCGACACCGCAGCTGTTGCAGTTCCCCTCGGCGGACCCGACCTCCCGCAGGAGCGTCGCCTCGTGACCGAGCTCCCCGGCCCCCGTTCGGCCGAGATCCTCGCCCGCAAGGCGGATGCGGTCGCCGCCGGCGTCGGTCACACCGTCCCCGTCGCAGCCGTCGCCGCCGGCGGCGGAGTCGTCGTCGACGCCGACGGCAACTCGCTGATCGATCTCGGGTCGGGCATCGCGGTAACCACGGTCGGCAACGCGCACCCGAAGGTCGCGGCCGCCGTCGCCGCTCAGGCAGCGCAGTTCACGCACACCTGCTTCATGATCTCGCCGTACGAGTCGTACATCGAGGTCGCCGAGGCCCTCAACCGCGTCACCCCCGGCGACTTCGCCAAGAAGAGCGCGCTGTTCAACTCCGGCGCTGAGGCGGTCGAGAACGCGATCAAGATCGCCCGCAAGCACACCGGCCGCCAGGCTGTCGTGGCCTTCGACCACGGCTACCACGGCCGCACGAACCTCACCATGGCGCTGACCGCCAAGGCGATGCCCTACAAGAGCGGGTTCGGCCCGTTCGCACCCGAGGTGTACCGCGCCACCGCGTCGTACCCCTTCCGCGACGGACTCACGGGAGCTGAGGCTGCGGCCCGCGCGATCCTCCAGCTCGAGAAGCAGATCGGCGCCGACAACCTCGCCGCCGTCATCATCGAGCCGATTCAGGGCGAGGGCGGCTTCATCGTCCCCGCCGACGGATTCCTCCCCGCGATCGTCGACTGGTGCCGCGCCAACGGCGTCGTCTTCATCGCCGACGAGGTCCAGACCGGATTCGCCCGCACCGGTGCGATGTTCGCCAGCGAGATCTTCGGCATCGAGCCCGACCTGATCACGACAGCCAAGGGCATCGCGGGCGGTCTTCCGCTGGCCGCGGTCACCGGCCGCGCCGAGATCATGGACGCCTCGCACTCCGGTGGTCTCGGCGGCACCTACGGAGGCAACCCGATCGCCTGCGCCGCGGCGCTCGCCGCGATCGATGTGTTCGAGAACGACGGGATGATCGAGCGCGCCCGCGAGATCGGCGAGATCCTCAAGACCCGTCTCGCGGCGATCCAGCAGAGCGACGCCCGCATCGGCGACATCCGCGGCCACGGCGCGATGATCGCGGCCGAGTTCGTGGACCCCGAGACAAAGGCTCCGGATGCCGCGCTCACCGCGGCCGTCGCCAAGGCGTGCATCGCGCAGGGCGTGATCGTCCTCACGTGCGGCACCTACGGCAACGTCATTCGCTTCCTGCCTCCGCTGTCGATCGGCGACGACCTCCTGAACGAGGGCGTCGACGTCGTCGCAGCGGCACTTTCGGCACTCTGAGCCGATATCAATACGTCCGGCCGCGACTCGTGTCGGGGGATTTCGAGTCGCGGCCGGCACATTCTCTTCACGACAAAGGAGTTGCACGATGACTGAGATCACTCGCGACGTACTGATCATCGGCGCCGGTGCCGCAGGCACCACGGCCGCCAACGACCTGCGCAGAGCCGGCCTGTCGGTCGCCGTGCTGGAAGCCAGAGACCGCGTCGGCGGACGCCTGTGGACCGACGTCATCGACGGCGCCATGCTCGAGATCGGCGGACAGTGGGTGTCTCCCGACCAGGACGCGCTCAAGGACACGATCGAGGAGCTGGGTCTCGAGACGTACAGCCGCTATCGGGACGGCGACAGCGTCTACGTGGGCCCCGATGGGCAGACCCACCGCTTCACCGGTGAGATGTTCCCCGTGTCCGCCGAGACCGAGAAGGTCATCGCCGAGATCACTTCGCTGCTCGACGCGATGGTCGCAGAGATCGACCCCGACCAGCCGTGGGCGCACCCGAGAGCCCAGGAGTGGGACACGATCACGTGGGACGCGTGGCTGCGCCAGCAGACCGACGACGACGAGGCCGTCCGCAACCTCGCCTTCGCCACGGGCTCCGCCATGCTCACCAAGCCGACGCACGCGTTCTCCTTGCTGCAGTCGCTGCTGATGGCGGCATCCGCCGGTTCCTATTCGAACCTCGTCGACGCCGATTTCATCCTCGACAAGCGCGTCGTCGGGGGTCTGCAGCAGGTCCCGGTGCTGCTCGCCGAGCGTCTCGGCGACGACGTCTTCCTGAACCAGCCGGTGCGCACGCTCGAATGGTCCGACCCTTCGACAGGCTCAGGGACCCAGTTCGTGATTGCGACCACCGACGAGATGACCGTCAAGGCGCGATACGCGATCCTCGCGTTCGCGCCGGTGCTCTACAACCGCATCTCCTTCGTGCCCGCGCTCCCGCGCCGCCAGCACCAGATGCACCAGCACATCTCCATGGGCTTCGTGATCAAGGTCCATGCGGTCTACGAGCGGCCGTTCTGGCGTGAGAGCGGCCTGAGCGCGACCGCGTTCAGCCCGTACGAGCTCGTGCACGAGGCGTACGACAACACCAACCACGGCGACGACCGCGGCACCCTGGTCGGCTTCGTGTCCGACCAGAACGCCGACGACGTGTTCACCCTCACGGCCGAGGAGCGCAAGGAGCGCATCCTCGAGTCGCTGTCGCACTACTACGGTCCGGAGGCGAAGAACCCGGTCGTGTACTACGAGAGCGACTGGGGCACGGAGGAGTGGACCCGCGGCGCATACGCCGCCAGCTTCGACATGGGCGGTCTGCACCGCTACGGCGCCGATCTGCGCACGCCCGTCGGGCCGATCCACTTCGCCTGCAGCGACCTGGCCGGAGCCGGCTACCAGCACGTCGACGGCGCGATCCGCATGGGTCACCTCGCCGCATCGAACATCGTGGCCTCGAGCCGCGACGCAGGCTGATGGCCGGCGCGATCGTCGTCGGCTACACGGCGACGGATGCCGGGGCCGATGCCGCGGCCCTCGGCGCGCGGCTCGCGCGCAGCCTTGGGGCGGTGCTGCACCTGGTGATCGTGCTCCCCTCGGAGGGCACCCGCAGCGCCGCCGTGCCTCCGGAGCGCGCATACGAGGATCACATCCGCCGCCAGGCGAAGGAGTGGCTCGAGGATGCCGTCGTCCGGCTGCCGCAGGAACTGACCCGCACCGCGCATGTGCGCTTCGGCGACTCGTTCGCCGAGGGGCTGATCGCCGCCGGCGAGGAGTTCGACGCGCGATTGATCGTGATCGGCACGGCGAGCGGCAGCATCTTCGGCCGTCACCGTCTCGGAAGCGTGGCGTCCGAGCTGCTGCACTCCTCGACCATCCCCGTGGCCCTCGCACCCGCCGGCACCGCAGACCAGGATGACCACGTCCTGCCGCGAGTGACCGCCGCCGTCGGCAACCGAGCCGGTGCCGACAACCTCCTCGACGAGGCCGCCGCGATCGCGACCGAATCCCAGGTGGGGCTGCGTCTGGTGTCGCTCGTGCCGTTCGACGTGCCACCCGGTCTCGACACGGGCGCGATCCGCCTGGTCGGCGACCAGCACGCCCACGACGTGCTGACCGTGGCACAGGGCCTTCTGCCCGACGAACTGAAGGCCGAGGTCGAAGAGGCCCCTGGTGACACCGTCGAGGATGCGGTCGCGAATCTCTCGTGGCTCCCCGGCGAGGTCGTGCTCGTCGGCTCCAGCCGACTGGCGCAGCCGCGTCGTCTGTTCCTGGGCTCCACCGCAGCGAAGATGCTGCACGAACTGCCCGTACCCATGATCGTCGTCCCGCGCACCCGCGCCGAAGCAGGAGTCCGCTGATGAGCAGCTCGAACCGGGCGACGGAGCCCGAATCCGGTGTGACGACCGGCATCTCCCAGAAAGGACTGAGCGCAGGGGCGGTCGGCGTCGTCGGAGCAGTCGTCATCGGCGTCTCCACGATCGCCCCGGCCTACACGCTCACCGCGTCGCTCGGACCGACGGTCGCCGTCGTCGGCACGCAGGTGCCCGCGATCATGCTCGTCGGATTCATCCCGATGCTCCTGACCGCCTTCGGCTATCGCGAGCTCAACCGCATGATGCCGGACTCGGGCACGTCGTTCACCTGGGGAGTGCGGGCGTTCGGCCCGTGGATCGGCTGGATGACCGGATGGGGCCTCATCGCCGCCACCGTCATCGTGCTGTCGAATCTCGCCGGCATCGCCGTCGAGTTCCTCTTCCTGTTGATCGCCCAGGTCAGTGGCAACCCGGGGATCGCTGACCTCGCGTTCAACCCGTTCATCAACGTGTTCGTGTGCCTGCTCTTCATGCTCGGCGCGACGCTGGTGTCGTACCGCGACATGCAGACCACGCAGAAGTTCCAGTACGTCCTCGTCGGCTTCCAGGTGCTCGTGCTCATCGTCTTCGCAACGGTCGCGATCGTCAAGGCCGTCTCGGGCGACGCCCCCGAGCCCACCGCGTTCTCGTGGTCGTGGTTCAACCCGTTCGAAGTGCCGTCGTTCAGCGCATTCGCCGCAGGGCTGTCGCTGTCGATCTTCATCTTCTGGGGCTGGGACGTCGTCCTCACCATGAACGAGGAGACCAAGGACCCGGCGAAGACCCCGGGCCGTGCCGCCATGGTCACGGTCGTGGTGGTCGTGGCCCTGTACCTGCTGCTCGCGATCGGCCTGATCATGTTCGCGGGCGTCGGCACGGGCGAGTACGGCCTCGCGAACGAGGACATCTCGGCGAACGTGTTCTTCGCGTTGTCGGATCCGATCCTCGGGCCGCTGGCGTTCCTCGTCTCGCTCGCCGTGCTGTCGAGTTCGGCGGCGTCACTGCAGTCGACGGCCGTCGGTCCTGCCCGCACACTGCTGGCGATGGGGCACTACGGTGCCCTGCCGAAGAAGTTCGCCAGGGTCAGCCCGCGATTCTTCACCCCCGGGTACTCGACGATCGTCTCGGCAGTGGTGGCATCCGTCTTCTACGCCGTGATGCGGCTGGTCAGCGAGAACGTCCTCACCGACACGATCCTGTCGCTGGGCATGATGATCTGCTTCTACTACGGCCTCACCGCCTTCGCGTGCGTGTGGTACTTCCGCAGGCAGTGGTTCGATTCGGCTCGCAGCTTCTTCTTCACCTTCCTGTTCCCGCTCGTCGGCGGCGCCATCCTCGCGGTGCTGTTCGTGACGACCCTCATCGACTCGATGGACCCTGCCTACGGCAGCGGGTCGAGCATCGGCGGCGTAGGCCTCGTGTTCGTGCTCGGCGTCGGCATCATCGGCGTCGGCATCGTGATCATGGTGTGGCAGGCGATCCGCCGACCCGCCTTCTTCCGCGGCGAGACGCTGGGCGCGGACGCCCCGCCCAGCCTGCGCCGTCGCTGACCCCCCCGCACGCACTCACAGAAAGAGAACCCATGAGCACTCAGACAGAGCAGGCTCTGCTCGACAGCATCCCCACCGGCCTCTTCATCGGCGGCGAGTGGGTCGACGGCGAGACCGGCGCGACCTTCGACGTGCAGGACCCGTCGACCGGAGCGGTCATCCGCACGATCGCCGATGCCACCCCGGCCGACGGCATCCGCGCCCTCGACGCCGCTGTCGCGACACAGGAGTCGTGGGCGGCCACTGCGCCGCGGACGCGCAGCGACATCCTCCGCCGTGCCTTCGACCTCGTGCAGGAGCACAAGGAGGACATCGCGCTGCTGATGACCCTCGAGATGGGCAAGCCGCTCGCCGAAGCACGCGGCGAGGTCGGCTACGGCGGCGAGTTCCTGCGATGGTTCAGCGAGGAGGCCGTGCGCATCGCCGGTCGCTACGGCTTGAACCCCGAGGGCACCGGCCACATGGTCGTGTCGCAGCGCCCCGTGGGTCCGTCGTTCTTCGTGACGCCGTGGAACTTCCCGTTCGCGATGGCCACGCGCAAGATCGCCCCGGCTCTCGCCGCCGGCTGCACGGTCGTGATCAAGCCCCCGGCGCTCACGCCCCTGACCACGATGTTCTTCACCTCGCTGCTGGAGAAGGCCGGTCTTCCGGCGGGCGTCGTGAACGTCGTGCAGACCTCGCGCTCGAGCGCGCTGTCTGCTCCGATCATCGCCGACCCCCGTCTGCGCAAGCTCTCGTTCACGGGTTCCACCGAGGTCGGCCGCAAGCTCATCGCGCAGGCCGCCGAGGGCGTGCTGCGCGTGTCGATGGAGCTGGGCGGCAACGCGCCGTTCGTCGTGTTCGAGGACGCCGATCTCGACAAGGCTGTCGAGGGCGCGCTCGCCGCCAAGTTCCGCAACATCGGCCAGGCCTGCACGGCGGCCAACCGCTTCATCGTGCACAAGGACATCGCGGCCGAGTTCGGGCGCAAGGTCACCGAGCGCGTCAACGCGATGAAGATCGGCCGCGGCACCGAGGACGGCGTCGCGATCGGCCCGCTCATCGATGCGGATGCCGTCGCCAAGGCTGCCGAGCTCGTCGGCGACGCCGTCGACCGCGGCGCCACTCTGCTCGCGGGTGGCAAGGCCCTCGAGGGCACGGGCACGTTCTACGAGCCGACCGTGCTCACCGACGTCGTCGCAGGCTCCGCCATCCTCCGCGAGGAGATCTTCGGCCCCGTGCTCGCGATCGCGACGTTCGAGGACGAGGATGAGGCCGTGCGCCTCGCCAACGACACCGAGTACGGACTGGTGTCGTACGTGTTCACCGAGAACCTGCAGCGCGGACAGCGGATGATCGACAAGCTCGAGACCGGCATGATGGGTCTCAACGTGGGCGTCGTGTCGAACGCAGCGGCCCCCTTCGGCGGCGTCAAGCAGTCCGGCGTGGGGCGCGAGGGCGGTCTCGAGGGCATCCACGAGTACCTGTCCACCAAGTACACGCTGATCCCGGTCAGCTGAGAGGACGAAGAAATGACCGACTACGCAGTCATCAACCCCGCCACCGGCGAGACCGTGGCCACCTACGACACCTTCACGGACGCGCAGATCGACGACGCCATCGCGCGCGCACACGCCGCGGCATCCGTCTGGGGAAGCACTCCCGTGGCCGAGCGGGCGGCCGTGATCCGCCGGATCGCCGAGGGCCACCGCGCCCGCCGCGACGAGTTCGCAGCGATCATCGTGCGCGAGATGGGCAAGCCGCTGGCCGCCGCCGTCGGCGAGGTCGACTTCGCAGCCGACATCATCGAGTTCTACGCCGACAACGCCGAGAAGATCAACGCCGACCAGCCGATCGACATCCTGGGGGAGGGCACCGCCGTGATCCGTCGCGCACCCCTCGGCGTGCTGTTCGGCATCATGCCGTGGAACTTCCCCGCGTACCAGGTCGCGCGCTTCACCGGTCCCAACCTGGTTCTCGGCAACACGATCATCCTCAAGCACGCTCCGCAGTGCCCCGAGTCGGCGGCGCTGCTCGAGGAGATCTACCGCGACGCGGGGTTGCCCGACGGCGGTTACGTCAACGTGTACGCCACGAACGAGCAGTCCGCGACGATCATCGCCGACCCGCGCGTGCAGGGCGTGTCGGTGACCGGTTCGGAGCGCGCGGGCGCCGCCGTCGCCGAGGTGGCCGGACGCAACCTGAAGAAGGTCGCGCTCGAGCTCGGCGGATCCGACCCGTTCATCCTGCTGTCCACCGACGATCTCGAGGCGACGGTGCAGGCGGCCGTCGACGCGCGTCTGGACAACAACGGCCAGTCGTGCAACGGTGCGAAGCGCTTCATCATCGCCGACGAGCTGTACGACGCCTTCGTGGAGAAGTTCACCGCGTCTCTCGCCGCCGTGACGGCGACCGACCCGACGCAGGAGGACACGGTGCTCGGCCCGCTCTCCTCGCTGGCCGCAGCGGAGAATCTGCAGAAGCAGATCGACACCGCGGTGTCGCAGGGCGCGACGCTGCTGACCGGTGGCACTCGGGAGGGGGCGTTCTTCGCCCCGACCGTGCTCGCCGACGTCACGGCAGACATGGACGTGTACCGCGAGGAGCTCTTCGGCCCCGCGGCGGTCGTCTACCGCGCCGAGGGCGAGGACGAGGCCGTGGCGATCGCCAACGACACTTCGTTCGGTCTCGGCTCCTATGTGTTCACGACCGACGCCGATCAGGCAGAGCGCGTCGCGAACAACATCGACGCGGGCATGGTCTACGTCAACGTGGTGCTCGCCGACAGCCCCGAACTGCCCTTCGGGGGTGTCAAGCGCAGCGGCACCTCACGTGAGATGGGGCTGCTGGCCGCAGACGAGTTCGTCAACAAGAAGCTGATCCGCGTCGCCTGATCGCGTACGGAAGGAGGGGACGGATGCCGCGGCATCCGTCCCCTCCTTCCTGTTCTGGGACGATCCCGACACACCACTTCCGGGGCCGACACGCCAGATCGGGGGACGAATTCCACGTTTCGTCCCCCGATCTGGCGTGTCGCCCCCCGGATCGTAACGAGGCATGCTGGCTCAGTCGAGCAGGGCGCGCACCTCTGCCGCTTCGCCGTGGCGGCCGAGAGACTCAAGGACGGTGCCGAGCTCGAGCGCGGCGACCTCGCGCAGCGGCGGGAACTGCGCCGCCCGATCGAGCGCCGCGCGGTACACGGGCACTGCGTCGGCTTCGCGCTCGCTGCCGCTGAGGAGCCTCGCGGCGTACAGCTCGGAACCCCCCGCGGATCCCTCGTCGCCGAGAGCGGAGAAGCCGTCGGCCGCGGTGAGCGCCGCAGCGACCGCCTCGTCGATACGACCGAGTGCGCCCAGTGCACGTCCGCGTGAGTCGGTGACGTCGGCGAGCAACCAGCCGGCGTCGTGCTGCTGGGCGAGAGCGGCGACCTCGTCGAACAGGGCGAAGGCGCGTTCGTCGCCCTGCCCGCCATAGGCCTGGCCGAGGTTGTGCAGCACGTCTGCGAGAGTGCCGACGGCTTCAGGGTCCTTGCGTACGGCGTCAGCGGCGGACTCGAGCATCTCGATCGCGTCCTCGTGCTCGTCGAACCGGGCGAGGATCTTCGCACGCTCGAGCAGCGCCAGCGCGTGATCGGCGTGCTGCTCGGCCTCCCCGAAGAGCTCGGCCGCGTAGCCGTAGGCGCCCACCGCCTGCCCGAACTCGCCCGACGCGGTCAGCGCCCGAGCGAGCATCGAGGCGGTCATGGCGCGGGAACCCGCGGGTACCTCCGACTGCTCCTCCTGATCGAGCACCGTGCCGAACAGCTCCGCGGCCTCCTCGGCGTCGCCTGCAGCCAGCATGCCTCGAGCGAGACGGAAGTTCACCGCCGTGGCGTCATCGCCGTCCTGCTCCGCGAACCGCGCGGCCACGCGGTAGCGGGCCACGGCCTGCTCGGGATCGCCCGCGTCCTCCCAGAGCGCACCGGCGAGCAGATGCGTCGAGGCGAGGGCCGACGTGGCGCCGAGCCCGGCTAGCAGGCGGCAGGCTTCGTCGGCGTCGGTCGCACCTTCGGCGAATCGATCGCCGCCTCCGCGCACTCGTGCGCGCATGGAGAGAGCCCGGGCGCGGTGGCCCGTGCTGAGGTCGTCCTGCTCGATGAAGCGGTCGAGCAGAGCGGATGCCGCATCGACGTCGCCTGCGCTGAGCAGTGAGGACAGCGCGACGAGGGTCGTGGTGTTCACGAGGCGCGCGTCGGCGGCCTCCGTGAAGTGCCGAGCGGCGTGCTCGACGAGATCCAGCGCCGCACCCGGCTCGTCGGCCATGAGGTGCAGAGAGGCGCGGCTGAGGGCGAGATCGCCGCGAGACCACGCGGGCAGGGAGTCGGATGCCGTGAGCTCCTGTTCGAGCATCTCCGCCGCCTCCGGTGTGTTCAGCCCGAAAGTGGCCAGACCCAGTCGCGACTCGAGGTCGGCCTGGGCCTCGAGCCCGGCCTCGCGGAGCGCTCCGATGCGAGCCGACAGCAGCTCCGCAGCCTCCTCGGCACGGTCCAGGGCGACGAGGATGCCGATGCGCATGGACTGCAGTTGCGCCCGCTTCGCCGGATCGTCGACCTCGAGGGCGCGGGGGAGGGCCGCGAGAGTCTCCTTCTCCGCGCCGTACTGCGCCAGATCGCTCGCCCGCTGGAACCAGCCGTCGGCGTCGAGCGGCACGGATGCCGCCGGCGCGGCCACGAACGCGTCGGAGCGGATCGGCACGTCGTACTGCTCCGACGCCAGAGCGCGCATGCGCTCGAGCGATCGGGCATGGCCGGAGGTCCCGTCGCGCTCGTCGAAGGCCGCGCCGATGCGTTCGGCGGCATCCCAGCACGCGCCGGCGAGGTCCTCGGCGCTCCACGGCCCGTCATGCTCGCCGAACAGAGACACCAGGTCGGCGGCATCGGCACCACGCACCGGGGTGCTGCCGTGCCCAGTGGCCGTCACGCGGTCGAGGGCGACCGCGAAAGCGGACAACGCCGCGAAATGCGCGTCGACGTTGAGACCGTCGTGGGCGAGCCAGGAGATGTGGCGCTCGATGAGGGCGAGCGCGCGCGCCTCGTTGCCGGTCAGCGCGGTGAACACGATGTTGTTCGCGACGATGCGCAGATTGTCGGGATTGTCCTTGGCGAGTCGGTAGCTGCGCAGGTGGGCGCTCTTCGCCTCATCGAAGCGTCCGGCCCGCAGATACGGCAGCAGCACGCGGGAGAGGGCGTGCTCCGGCTCTTCACCGCAGGAGAAGCCGCCCTCGATCATCTCCTCGACGAGACGGATGGCGTCGGCATCCCGGTCGGTGTCCGCGAAGAATCCCGCGAACTGACTGCGGCCGCACGCGTCGCAGTGACTGTGCTCGTCGCGAGGGGTGGCCTCCAGCTGCACACGCAGCGCTTCGGCGTCGTCGATGCGTCCGGCATCCCAGGCGTCCTCGAAGCGCGCCGTGAGCACGCCGCTGAGTCCGAGCCCCGCCGCCCGGTAGTGCGACTCCATATCGTCGAGGACCGCCGAGATCTGCTCACCCGAGAACGCGGGAGAGGAGCGCAGGGCCGAGGCCATCCACTTGAACTGCCACATCAGATCGGCGCCGCCGTTGTCGAGGTCGGCGGGAAAGCGCTGCGGGTCGGCGTCGTGATGCGCGAGGCACCACGCGAACGAGTTCAGCATCACGTCTGTCGCGCCGCCCATGTTGGCCGAGGCGGTCTGGCGCATGCGCGCCTGGTACTCGAGCTGCTCGTCGCCGATCTCGAGCGCCAAGGCGACGGCCTCGGCGACGAGCGCCTGCTCCGCGGGGCCCCACGGGGTGCGATCGATCTCTTCGAGCAGCTGCGGGAAGCGCTTCTTCGGTCGTGCCATCACGGGCCTTTCAGAGTGTGTCGAAGGGAACGGCGTCCCCTTCGATGCCGGCGGAGAGCGAGACGAGGTCGGTGAGCGCGCTGGTCATCAGCGCACGATCGGCGTCGCTCAGCGGGTGATGTCCCGCGAGCAGCGACTGGATGTAGAGCAACTGCACCGTCCGCGCGAAGACGGCGTCGTCCTGGACGCGCACGAGTGCGCGCACGACTCTGTTCGACCAGTTCAGGCAGAGCCGCGCACGGAGATCGTCGTCTCGCGCTGCGGACAGGGAGCTGTCGATGCGATCGAGCACGCCGCCCCATAGCGAGCCGGTCACACCCCGGGTACGGCGCCGGTCGATCGTGCGCAGCACTTCGGGATCGGCCACATAGAGACCCGCGAGGTCGGGGCGATCGATCGAGCGGACGACCACCGTGCAGCCCGATGCCGCGAGCACGTCGCCGGCGCGGGATTCGAGCGCCACCGCGGCGTCGCGGTCGTCGAGCGGCGGGGGATCGAGCCGGTCGAGCTCTCCCGTGACGTCGACCTGTTCGACCGTCACCTCGGGATGGAGTTCGGGCAGCATGCGGATGAGGTCGGCGTCGTAGAGATAGCCGCCGTTGACCAGGATCTCGGATGCCGGGGAGATGCCGGCGACCTGACGGAACTCGTCGACGGTCGCGGCGAAGCGCACGTGCGGATAGCGTTCGACGAGCTCGCCGACCCGCATCGTCCCGTGCGTGGTCTCGAGGGTCAGCCAGCGCGTGATGAACCGCGCGAGCTCCTCGTCATGCCGAACGAGCGATTTCAAGCCCACCTCGTGGATCGCGACGAACTGCGCGAGCCGGTGGGGCTCGGTGAGACCGAGCTCGAGCACCCAGCGCCGGATGCCGGCTCCCAGCTGCTCGCGGACGCGCTCGAGCGCTGCGTCCTCCACCAGCGATTCGCGGCTCGCCGTCGGTGCGAGACCCGTCGAGTCGATCACGGCGCGAACGAAGAACGCCCACTCCGGCAGCACGTCGTCGACGCGCTCCGAGAGCAGCATGCGCCCCAGATACATGCGCGTGGCCTGACGGGCGCCGGGCGGGGGAGCGAAGGGCAGCACATAGGCGACTCCGCGTGTTCCCGTGGCCGGCTCAGACAGCTCGATCACATCGAGCGGGCCGGCCCCGAGCAGTTCGCGTCCGTACTGTGCGACCTCGTCGGGGTCGGCTCCGAGGAACGGTGCGGGGTGAGTGACGTCGACCGCGCCGCCCGGCGCGTCGATCGTCACACTCACGGGCAGGAACTCGCCGAACGTCGTGGCGAGCTCGCGCACGGCGGCGGGGCGCAGCAGGTCGTCGGCATCGAAACGCGGCACGAGGTGCACGCTGGTGCCGATCGGCAGCTCCTCGTCGAGCTCGACCACCTGGAACGTGCCGTCGGCACTGCCTGTCCACTCCACCGCAGCACCGCCGCGGGCGCTGCGGGAGCGGATGACGATCGTGTCGGCGACCATGAAGCAGCTGAGCAGGCCGATGCCGAACTGTCCGAGGTAGTCGCTGCGCGGCATGTCGAAGATGTCTCGTTTCGACGACCGCCCGACCGTGGCGAGCAGGTCGGCGACCTCTGCGGCGGTCAGGCCGACGCCGTCATCGCGCAGCACGAACTCGCCTGAGGCGTCGCTGAGAGGGGTGATCGTGATCCGGCCACCGGCGCCGTCGACCTCGCGTCTCGCCGTGATGGCGTCGCGGGCATTCTGCAGGAGCTCGCGCAGGTATACCCGCGGACTCGAGTAGATGTGCCGGCTGAGCAGGTCGACCACGCCGCGCAGGTCGACCTGGAACTGCTGCACCTCAGCGCTCACGTGCGCTCCCTCCCGGCTTTCGCCCGCCCCCGAGCCTAACAACTGCGCATTTCGATCCCCTGGTTCGAGAGCGTCCCGCAGATGCCGTATGCTGGTGGAGCAGTTGTTGTCTGCAATCTTTCGCTGTGCCCCGGTTCGACAGATCCGGGTTCGGGGAACGGGAGCAGACGACCAACCCGAGGTCATCTGGCCTCTAGGGCGGTAGCTCAATTGGCAGAGCAGCGGTCTCCAAAACCGCAGGTTGCAGGTTCGATTCCTGTCCGCCCTGCGCGTCAGCGCATCGCTGGCACACGAAAGGTACATTCAGGATGGATCAGGAAGAACCGCGTGGCGAGGTCGTCGCGACCGGTGCCACCCGAGAGAAGAAGCGCAACTTCTTCGCCCGGTTCTTCGGAGGCATCGCACTGTTCCTCCGCCAGGTCATCGCTGAGCTTCGCAAGGTCGTCACTCCGACCCGCAAGGAGCTGATCAAGTTCACCGCGGTGGTCCTCGTCTTCGTCCTGATCGTGATGGGCATCGTCTACGGACTTGACACCCTGTTCGCGTGGCTGACGCACGTGGTGTTCGGGGTTCCGGGCACCTGATGCCACCGCGGCCCCGGCCGCACACATGGAGAAGAAAAACGTGTCTGAACGCTATTCCGACGACGCCGACTGGGCGACCGCTGCAGAGCAGTCCAGCGAGGAGGACGAGGCCCAGGAGGGCAACGTGCTCGCCGCAGAGGAGTTCTCGGTCACCTCGGCAGAGCACGTCGCGATCCACATCGAGGATGAGGATGCCGACGAGGATGGCGCAGACGACGACATCGACATCGACGACCCGGAGGCGGACGCGATCGTGAACGACGCTCTCAACCTGGACGAAGCGGCTGAGTCTGAGGCTGCCGCTGAAGTCCTCAATGATTCTGTGGCCGAGGAAGCGGCAGACTTCGAGGCGGCTGCCGCTTCGCAGGTCGCCCCCTACGACGGCCCCGACGTGAACGGCGACGAGGACGAGCCCGTGCTCGATCCTGCCGAGGTCGCGGAGATCGCTGCGGCGGCCGACGTGGTCGACGAGGTCGAGGCCTCTGTCGACGCCGCAGACGCCGCTGAGCCCGACGACGACGCCGAGGAAGATCCCTACGAGGCCTTCCGCGCCGATCTGCGCATGCTGCCGGGCAAGTGGTACGTCATCCACTCGTACGCCGGCTTCGAGCGCAAGGTGAAGGCGAACATCGAGCAGCGCAAGTCGACGCTCGAGGTCGAGGACGAGATCTACCAGATCGAGGTCCCGATGGAGGACGTCGTCGAGATCAAGAACGGCCAGCGCAAGATGGTCAACCGCGTGCGCATCCCCGGCTACGTGCTGGTGCGCATGGAGCTCAACGAAGACACCTGGTCTGTCGTGCGTCACACGCCCGGTGTCACCGGCTTCGTGGGCAACGCTCACAACCCGACGCCGCTGCGTTTCGAAGAGGCCTTCAACATGCTGAAGGCGCTCGTCGAGGTCAAGGACGTCCCGACCGCCAAGAACATCGCAGCCAAGGGCGGCGTCGCCGTCGCCCGCCCGCTGCCCGCCGAGGTCGACTTCGAGATCGGCGAGACCATCACGATCAAGGAGGGCTCGTTCGCAGGCCTTCCCGGCTCGATCAGTGAGATCAAGCCCGAGAGCGGCAAGCTCACGGTCCTCGTCTCGCTCTTCGAGCGCGAGACCCCGGTCGAGCTGTCGTTCGACCAGGTCACCAAGATGATCTGACATCACGTCTCACGAGGACGGCCGCGCCTCCGGGGGCGGCCGTCCTCGCGTATGCGGCGCGCCCTCCGGGATCACCTGCACGACCCTTCCGGCTCGGTCGTGCAACTGTGCCCGAATCGTGCAAGTGGTCGCGCGCGGGCGGCAGATCGAGCGAAGGATGCAGGATCAGGTAGACTTGTCTGGTTTGTGCGCGCCCTCGGCGTGCGCGGACGACCGCGGTCCGGAGAAGCCGGGCCCGCGGGAGAGCGGATGCAATCGGCATCTGTTCGATGAAAGGAAGAGGAAATGGCACCCAAGAAGAAGGTGACCGGCCTGATCAAGCTTCAGATCAACGCCGGTGCAGCCAACCCGGCGCCCCCGATCGGCCCTGCGCTCGGTCAGCACGGCGTCAACATCATGGAGTTCTGCAAGGCGTACAACGCCGCGACCGAGTCGCAGCGCGGCAACGTCATCCCCGTCGAGATCACCGTCTACGAGGACCGCAGCTTCACGTTCGTCCTGAAGACCCCGCCGGCGGCGGAGCTCATCAAGAAGGCCGCAGGCGTCCCCAAGGGCTCCGCGACCCCGCACACCGTCAAGGTCGCGAAGATCACCAAGGACCAGGTCCGTCAGATCGCCGAGACCAAGCAGGCCGACCTGAACGCGAACGACATCGAGGCCGCCTCGAAGATCATCGCCGGCACCGCCCGTTCCATGGGCATCACGGTCGAGGGCTGAGGAGAATAATCATGGCTACGAAGTCCAAGGCTTACAAGGCTGCCGCCGAGAAGATCGAGGCAGACCGTTTCTACACTCCCGCTGAGGCTGTCGCCCTGGCGAAGGAGACCGGCTCGGCGAAGTTCGACTCGACCGTCGAGGTCGCGCTGAAGCTCGCCGTCGACCCCCGCAAGGCAGACCAGATGGTGCGCGGCACCGTCATCCTGCCCCACGGCACCGGCAAGACCGCTCGCGTCATCGTGTTCGCCACCGGCCCCGCGGCCGAGGCTGCGATCGCCGCGGGCGCCGACGAGGTCGGCGGCGCCGAGCTCATCGAGAAGGTCGCCGGCGGCTGGACCGCGTTCGACGCGGCCGTCTCCACCCCGGAGCTCATGGGCCAGGTCGGTCGTCTCGGAAAGGTCCTGGGTCCGCGTGGACTCATGCCGAACCCGAAGACCGGCACCGTGACCCCCAACACGGCCAAGGCCGTCGAGGAGATCAAGGGCGGCAAGATCGAGTTCCGCGTCGACAAGCACGCCAACGTGCACTTCGTCGTCGGCAAGGCATCCTTCACCACCGAGCAGCTGAACGAGAACATCGACGCAGCTCTCGAGGAGATCGTCCGCCTCAAGCCGTCGAGCTCGAAGGGCCGTTACATCCAGAAGGGCGCCGTGTCGACCACGTTCGGCCCCGGCATCCCGCTGGATGTCAACGCCATCTGACGCTTCGGCACTCCAGCGACCCTGTAGGGCATCGCACCGAAAGGCCCCCGCCGCGGCGGGGGCCTTTCACGTTCTCCCCGTCATCCGCGAAACCCGGCGTCATCGGGGGCGGTCCCATGGCCGGAACCGCGTACTGTGAATGAGTTCCGCGCGCCACAGCACCCGCGCACATCCCACACCCCAGGAGGGTTCACATGTCCCGTCGTCTCATCGCCGTCACGGCGCTCATCTTCGCCGCAACGGCGCTCACCGCCTGCAGCGGCTCCACCGCCCCCGCCGAGAGCAGCTCTTCGAGCGAGTCCGGGTCCGACTTCGGCCTCGTGAAAGACGGCACGCTCACCGTCGCGACCGAGGGCACGTACCGCCCGTTCAGCTTCCACGGCGACAACGGGACCGGCGATCTGACGGGCTACGACGTCGAGATCATCCAGGCCGTCGGTGACAAGCTGGGCCTGAAGGTCGAGTTCCAGGAGACGCAGTGGGATGCGATCTTCGCAGGACTCGACGCCGGACGCTTCGACGTGATCGCCAACCAGGTCACGATCAACGACGAGCGCGAGAAGAGCTACCTCTTCAGCACGCCCTACACGGTCTCGCCTGGCGTGATCGTGGTCAACGAGGACGACGACTCGATCAGCTCATTCGCCGACCTCGAGGGCAAGACCTCGGCTCAGTCGCTGACCAGCAACTGGAACGACCTCGCCGTCGAGTCGGGCGCCAAGGTTGAGGCCGTCGAAGGATGGTCGCAGGCCGTTGCGCTGCTCCGCCAGGGCCGCGTCGACGCCACGATCAACGACAAGCTCACCTTCCTCGACTACGAGACCACCGACGGGCCGACCGGCCTGAAGATCGCTGCCGAGACCGACGACGCGGGCAAGCAGGCCTTCACGTTCACGAAGGACAAGAAGGCCCTCGTCGAGGCTGTCGACGGCGCTCTCGAGGAGCTCAGGGCCGACGGCACGCTCGCCGAGATCAGCGAGAAGTACTTCGGCGAGGACGTCTCCGAGTAGATTCGACGGATGGATGCCTGGCAGCTGTTCCTGGACTCCCTCGGGCCGATCGCTCTGGGGGCGCTGCTGGGCACTATTCCGCTGACGCTCGCCTCTTTCGCCCTCGGGCTCGTGATCGCGATCGGGATCGCTCTGATGCGGATCTCGGTGAACCCGGTGCTCTCGGGAATCGCAAGGTTCTACATCTCCGTCATCCGCGGCACGCCTCTGCTCGTGCAGCTGTTCGTGATCTTCTACGGCATGCCCGCGGTGGGTCTCACGATCGACCCGTGGCCGAGCGCGATCATCGCGCTGTCGCTGAACGTCGGCGGCTACGGTGCAGAGATCGTGCGCGCATCGATCCTGTCGGTGCCGAAGGGGCAGTGGGAGGCCGCATACACGGTGGGCATGAACCGTTCCCGCACGTTGACGCGGATCATCCTTCCGCAGGCCGCACGGGTGTCGGTGCCGCCCCTGTCGAACACGTTCATCTCGCTCGTGAAAGACACCTCGCTCGCCTCGACGATCCTCGTGACCGAGCTGTTCCGGGTGGCGCAGCAGATCGCCTCCGCCTCATATCAGGTGATGGTCGTGTACCTCACCGCCGCACTCGTCTACTGGGTCATCTGCCTGGTGCTCTCCTCCGGGCAGGGCTTGATCGAGAGGAGGCTCGACAGCCGTGTCGCGCACTGACGGATCGGCGCCGCTGCTCGCGGCGACCGCCTTGCACAAGAGCTTCGACCGCAACGAGGTGCTGCGAGGGATCGACCTCACCCTCCACCGCGGCGAGGTGGTCGTGCTGATCGGCCCTAGCGGGTCGGGCAAGACCACCGTGCTGCGCTCGCTGAACGGCCTCGAGACGCCAGACGCCGGCGTGATCGCCGTCGACGGCGGCCCCGAGCTCGACTTCTCGGCGAAAGTGACCCAGAAGCAGCGATTCGCCCTGCGTGACCGCTCGGCCATGGTGTTCCAGCACCACAACCTGTTCCCGCACCTCACCGTGCTCGAGAACGTGATCGAGGGGCCGTGGCGGGTGCAGCGGCGCCCCAGGGATGAGGTGGTCGCGGAGGCGCACGCGCTCCTCGAACGGGTCGGCCTCGTCGACAAGGCGGATGCTCGGCCTCATCAGCTCTCCGGCGGGCAGCAGCAGCGCGTGGGCATCGTCCGGGCGCTCGCTCTCAAGCCCGATCTGCTGCTGTTCGACGAACCGACGAGCGCACTGGATCCGGAGCTCGTCGGCGAAGTGCTCCTCGTGATCAAGGAACTCGCGGACGAGGGCTGGAGCATGGTCGTCGTGACGCACGAACTGAACTTCGCGCGCGAGGCCGCAGATCACGTGCTCTTCATGGATGGCGGGGTCGTCGTCGAGGAAGGGGCTCCGGACCGGATCTTCGAGGCTCCGCGCGAAGAGAGGACGCAACGGTTCCTGAAACGGATACTGCGCCCTCTCGACGGGTCCTGAGCCCCGCTCTCATCAGACCACGAGCGACACGCACATCGCGAGAAGAGCGAGACCCTGCAGCACCGCCCGGACGTCGATGATCGACTCCCATCGTCTCTGCAGCGCTCGTGCGTTCGCCGGAACGACGTCCGCCAGGGCGGCGTCCGTCAGAGTCTTGTTGATCGGCTTCGCTATGCGGGCGAAGAGCACGAGCCAGACCAGCAGCAGGGCGACGGCGAGGGCGGCGAGGACGCCCGCCGTCGGCGAGCCTCCCGCGAACGCCAGAACGCAGGCCGCGACCGACATCACGACGCCCGTGATCCCCGCTGCAGGCAGGCGGCGGTCACCGTAGTAGTGACCGCGCCCTGCCGACTGCACGAGCGTGCGGTCGTCGACGTCGGCGTACGCGCTGCGCAGGACGGCGGCGGCGAGCACATCCGTGCCGAAGATCACAGCTACGCTCAGGATGCCGAGGATGGCTGCGAAGGTGAAGACGATGTCCATGATGAGTCCCGTTCTATAGTTAGCAGTGCTAATGGTTAGCGCTGCTAACCTAGCTGCATGAGCCGAAGGACGCAAGCCTCCGATTTCGCCGAACGTGAAGAGCGCATCGTCGCGGCGGTGCGCCGCATCGCCGAGGACGAGGGCTGGACTGCGGTGACCGTACGCCGACTGGCCGACGTGATCGGATTCAGCCAGCCGGTGCTCTACAAGCACTTTCCTCGCGGGCGCGAGGAGATGGTGGAACGGGTCGTGCTCGACGGCTTCTCGCGATTGCTGGATGATCTCGAGGAGGCGTCATCCGCGTCATCCGACGACGCTCTGCCGCGCGTGGTCGACGCCTACCTTCGGTTCGCGCGATGCAACGCCGCGGTCTACCAGGCGATGTCGACGGCGCTCACGAGCATCGTGTTCGCCGCGGAGCAGACGCCACAGGTGCTGCGGGACGGCTTCGAGGTGATGCGACGCAGTGCCGGTGGCGGGGCAGACGCGACAGTGCGTGCGGAACTGCTGTGGTCGATGCTTCACGGCGTCAGCGAACTCGAACGGCATGAGCGTCTCGATCCCGCCCTGGAAGAGGCGCGGATGGACGAGATCGTCCGCTTGTTCCGGTGATCGGAGTGCCTTCGGCGGTCGGGGTTCAGGCGCCGAGCACCGGGACGACGAGCGTCACAGCGAGGGAGATCATGACGACGGCGATGACCGCGTCGAGGATGCGCCACGAGCGCTCGGTGCGCAGCCAGCGGCCGAGGTAGCGGGCGCCGAACCCGAGGGCGCTGAACCAGAGGATGCTGGCGACGACCGCCCCTGCGGCGAAGAGCCACCTCTCGGAGCCGTGCGTCGCGGCGATGGATCCGAGCATCAGCACCGTGTCGAGGTACACGTGCGGATTCAGCCAGGTCAGGGCGAGGGTCGTCAGGATCACCGGCGCGAGACGGGTGCGGGTGAGGGTGGCGGCCGATGCCGCGGGAGCGGATGCCGCGGCGCCCGTGTCATCCACCTCGAGCTCCTCTCCGCCTCGCCACGCTCTGCGAGCGGCGAGGACGCCGTAGGAGAGCAGGAACAGAGCGCCCGCCCAGCGGGCCACGACGACGAGCCAAGGTGCGGCCGAGATGAGGAAGCCGAGACCGGCGACGCCGGCGATGATGAGCACCGCGTCAGACAGGGCGCAGATCGTCACGACCGCCAGCACATGCTCTCGGCGGATGCCCTGGCGCAGCACGAACACGTTCTGCGCGCCGATCGCGACGATGAGGGAGAGGCCGAGTCCGAGACCGGCGAGAACGGTGAGCATGTCTCCCACGGTAGGAAGGATCAGTCAACAGCACCAGCGATGATTTCTTCAGCAGCATTAGCATTGCTTATGTGAAGATCGATCCAGAACTCGCCGCGACCATCGCCGCAGTGGCCGACGAGGGCACCCTGGATGCGGCGTCCAGGCGGCTCGCCATCACTCCGTCCGCGGTGAGCCAGCGGCTCAAGGCGCTCGAGGAGCAGCTCGGCCGGGTGCTCGTCGTGCGTTCCAAGCCCGCGCAGCTGACGGAGTCGGGAGAGGCCGTCGTGCGGTTCGCCAGGCAGATGGCCCTGCTCGAGCACGATGCCCTCGCGGGCCTGGGGCTCGAAGCGGACGGGGCCCGCACAAGCATCCCGCTCGCGGTCAACGCCGACTCGATGGCGACGTGGTTCCTCGCGCCGCTCGCCCGACTGTCGGCCTCTCACGCGATCGACGTCGACCTGCACCGCGACGATCAGAACTTCACCGCACGGTTGCTGGAATCGGGCGCCGTCATGGCGGCGGTCACGAGCGAGGGCACGCCTGTCGCCGGATGCTCGGTGTCGCCGCTCGGCGTGCTCGAGTATCGGGCGATGGCGGAGCAGGGTTACGTCGATCGCTGGTTCCGCGACGGTGTCACCGTCGAGGCCCTGCACCGCGCGCCATTCGTCGACTTCGATCGCCGCGATGCCCTGCAGCACGAATGGCTCGAGTCGATGGGGGTGACGCATCAGGGTGTTCCGCGGCACTACGTGCCCGCCTCGCGCGACTACGCCCTCGCGGTGCAGCTGGGACTCGGGTGGGGGATGGTGCCCGTGCTGCAGGATTCCGCAGAGCTCGTGCCGCTCGGGGGACCGACGCTCGAGGTCGCGCTGTACTGGCAGCAGTGGAACCTGCGGTCGGCCCTGCTCGACGTCGTCGCGGCCGAGATCGCCGCCGAGGCGCGGCGGGTGCTGCGGTAGGACCGACGCCGATGACGGGGAGGCGCGTCATAGTTATATCGGGATATCGGGTATGCAATCGTGATGCGCAAGGCCTTGTGGGTGGACGTCGAGTGGGTGATGATGTGGAACGAGAGCGGGTGCCGGTCACGTGAGGGGGTGGCCGTTCCCAGATGCATTCCGCCTCGATCATCGGACTTCCTGAGGGGGAAATCACATGGGTACAACGGCAACTCAGCGCAAGGTCCTCGCGGTTCTCGCGGGCGGGCTCGTGCTCGGCATCGGTACGGCGGTCACACTCGCGGTGTGGAACGACTCGGAGTTCGCGAACGGCACGTTCACGGCGGGATCGTTCAACCTCGAAGGGTCGATCGACGGCGCCGCGTACGCGGAACATGACACGGCAGGCACGGCCGCAGATGTGACCTTCTCCACCGACTTCGACAACCTCTCGCCCACCGACGTCGTGTACGCGCCGTTCTGGGTGCGTCTCGACGCGGCGACGACCACCGGTGCCGTCGTCACGACGTCGCTCGAGTCCGGCACAGGTGCCAATGCTGCGAACATCTCGTACGCGATCTACGCGATCGGCGCGGCCGCGGCCTGCGACAGTTCGGCCACCGGCGGCACGCTGCTGCTCTCGGGGACGAGCCTCAGCGCGTCGACCGCCGGATCCACGTTCACCCTTGCGGCACCTGTCGATCCCGACCCCGGCGTCGCGCAGAAGATCTGCATCGTCGCCACAGCCGGCGCAGGTCTCACAGAGGGCGGCACGGCGACCGGCGTCTGGGAGTTCGCGGCGACGTCGAACTGAGGCTGAGATGCACACCCGCAGACAGTCGAGAGACGCGAAGCGGCTGCGCTCCCGGCGGATACGGGCCCTTCTCGCCGGCGGGCTCGTCCTCGGCGTGGGGGCGGCGGCGACCCTCGCTGCATGGAACGACTCGGAGTTCGGATCGGGCACGTTCACCGCAAGCCGCTTCGGCATCGTCGGGTCGGTCAACGGCGGTGCGTTCGCCGAGCACAACACGGCGGCCGCGCCCGCATCGCTCGCGTTCCAGCTGCCCGCGACCGCTGCGGCGATGACGCCCGGAGACACCGTGTACGTGCTGTTCAGTGTGAAGACGATCGCCTCGTCCACCACTGGCACGCTGCAGCTCGTCGCCGACCCTCTGAACAACGCCGGTCTGGGACAGTACCTCACGTACGGCGTGCGCACCGTGGCCAGCACGACGACCTGTGACAGCACGACGTTCACGGGCGGCGATGCCACCGGCCTGCCGGCGAACGCCGCTTTGACCGTAGGGTCGTCTGCGCCTCGCGCTCTCGCTGCCAACGGCGGCACGGCGCTCAACTACTGCTTCGCGGTGACGCTGCCCACGGGGGCGAACACCGCTGCGCAGGGCACGAGCCTGACCGCGAAATGGTCGTTCGTGGCGACCTCTTCGTAGCGCGGGAGCAGAGGCGATGACGACGACCGGGACGACGAGGAGGGAACTGCGCGCCGAGGAGGCGCCGACGGCATCCGCTCCTCGTCGTCGCGGGCTCGCGAAGCTTCTCGCCGACGTGCTGCTGTGGATCGCGGCTATCGGGGGCGTGATCTGCATCGTGCTCGTGATCCTCGCCTACACCGCGGGGATCACTCTGATCATGTTCAAAACCGGCTCGATGTCCCCGACGATACCCGCCGGGTCCGTGGCCGTCGTGCAGCGGATTCCGGCTTCCGAGATCGAGATCGGCGATGTCATCACCGTCGACCGCGCCGGTGACCTGCCTGTCACGCACCGTGTGACCTCGATCAGCGACGGCTCGATCCCGGGCGAGCGGGTCATCACGATGAAGGGCGACGCGAACGCGGTCGAGGATCCCGCGCCGTACACCGTGACATCCGGGCGGATCGTGCTGTTCTCGGTCGCGGGTATCGCCACGGTCATCGTCGGCATGGGCAACCCGTTCGTGCTGGGCGGCATCACGATCGCCGCGGCGGTACTGGTGGTGTGGGCGTTCTGGCCCCGAGAGAAGGGGGCGCCATGAAGCGCGCGCTCCTGCTGGTCGGACTGGTCGCGGTCGGTGCGTTGTCGGCGCAGCCGGCATGGGCCGCGTCCACGACGCAGGTCGTCCAAGGACAGATTCTGCGACTCGTGTCGGTGGCCGACTGGGATGCCGCGGGCTCGCTGCTTCCGGGCGAGCCCGTGCAGTGGGACGTCGCCGTCAGCGCGGATGCTCCCGATCCCGGCACGGTCACGATCGGCGTGAGCGCGACAGGAGATGCGGAGCTCGTCGTCGACGCGTCGTTGTGCATGCAGCCCTGGGCGGCGAGCGGATGCCCCGGCGGTGAGACCGTGCTGAGATCCGACTGGAGTCTGCCGCGCGACGGTGCCGAGGTGGTGCTCACCCGGATGGCGGACACGGAGACCGCACATGTCCGGCTCTCGATCGCGCTCGCCGCGGGCGATGAAGGCGGGCGCACAGATGTGCTCGTCCACGCCACGGGGGCAGGCGAATCGGTGGTCATCGGCGAGGACGGGGGGCTCGCGACGACAGGGATGCCGCCGGTCGTCTTCTGGGTGCTCGGCGGAGGCAGCGTGCTGCTGCTGTTCGGCTGCCTGCTCCTCCTCGCGCGTCGACGACGCCCGCACGACGAGGAGGAGTCATGAGGCGCCGGCGCCTGATCGCGGCACTCGCGGTTCTCGCGGTGCTCATCGGGTGTGGTGCGGCCCCGAGCATGCAGCGGACGGACGCCGCGTGGGCCGATTCGGAGTTCGGGGCCGGGACGTTCACGGCGTCGACACTCTCCAGCCCGACGAACATGACGTGCACGGTCGCGAACGCCCCGCCTCTGTTCCTGACGTTCCAGAGCGTCACCATCACATGGGTGTCCGCCTTTGCGTGGGCGCCCGCTAGCGGGCCCAAGAGCACCTTGACCGCGAGCTCCTCGACGAAGACCAGCACGGTGGCGGGGGTCACGACGACAGGAACGGGCCCGTACACGCACTCGGTCACCCTGACTCAGGCGCTCCTCGAAAGTCTGGTCACCAATCTTCTTGGCAGCACGACGACATTCAAGGTAACGAATGTGGCGGGGACGAACTGGGTGTCTTCCTCGCAGACCAAGACCCTGACGATGACCCTGGCGGGCCTCGGCGCAGCGTGCAGCTGATGTTTGGTGCGTGCTCAGTCCGCGAGCGCCAAGGCCCGGAACGCGTCGCGCTCGCGGAGCTGCTCACGGCGGCTGGTTGCGGCATCCGCCGTTCTTGTCGGCACGGCCTGGCCGGTGGTTCGGCGGTAGAGCTCGTCGATCAGGGCGGTCGCGAGGCCGACGAGCTTGCCGATCTCACGGTCGTCGCGGTCGATCCACACGCACTTCGGCTCATCGTGCACGGGAGCGAAGTCGACGTGCTCCTCCCACACGAAAAGGGTGCGCTCGGCGCCGAGCACGTGCTGCTGCCACCAGACCTGCCGGAGGTAGGTGCGAGGGATGCCGCGGAACGGCTTGTTCGTCGTCTTGATCTCGGCCAGCCGGATGCGCCCGTCGGCGTCGACCGCGATTCCATCGGGTGTGGCCAGGTGGCGGTGCTCGACCTCGGCCCGGAACAGGGCTGAGGAGGGCAGGATCCCATGCGTCGCCGCCACCCACGCGGCGATCTCGGGCTCACGGCGACGCCCGTGATCGGTGTAGGCGTTGCCCCCGAAGCGCGGCCCGCCGCCGAGTTTGGAGTCTGCGGCACGCGCGATCGAGTTCTCGCTGGTGAGTCCGGCGACGTCGGTCGCCGTGATCCCGCGCGAGCGCGCACGCATCCACGCGACGCGGTCGCGGGAGTCCGCCACGATGCGCGCCTGGAGTTCGGGATTCACCCTTCGACCCTAACCCCGGCATCCGACCCTCCCGTCCCGTACACGCCGCTGTGCGGCATCCGCAGCCGCGCGGAACGCGTCGAGATAACGTCCACTCGCCCAACGCACGGAATCCTGACGCGAGGTTCCCGTGCGTTCGGCGACAAGCAGTGCACTCGGTGAGCGCGCCGACCCCTGGACTCCTCCTGCACAAACGAGGGGAGCAGCGGATCTTCCACATCTTTCGGTGATTCTGCCCTGGTGACGAACGGTGCGGGCGTGGACGAACGCAACATGAGGCGCATGAACGGAACGACGGCTCCGACACTCGAACATCTCGTGCGATCACGGGCGGACCTCCTCCTGAACGGCTGGACGGATCGCAGGATCGCGAATGCCATCCGGGGAGGTGCACTTCATCAGATCCGTCGAGGGTGGTTCATCGCGGCAGACGAGCGCAAGGCGCTGTGGGAAGAGGAGAAGCACCGCGCGCACGTCATCGCGGTGGCGCGCGACTCCCGCGGTCCTGGGGTCATGTCGCACTCATCGGCAGCGGTGCTGTGGCGTCTCCCGCTCTGGGGGATGCGGCTGACCCGGGTCCACATGACGACCGACGCCCCACATCGCATCTCGAGTTCGCCCGATGTGCACCGGCATGTGGCGGCGCTGGGCCCGGATGATGTGAACGTGATCGACGGCATCCGATGCACGAGTCTCGCTCGCACCGTGTTCGATCTGATCCGCGTGGTTCCGGTGGAGGCAGCCGTGGCGGTGGCGGACGCCGCGGAAAGGCAGATGGCCGCGCGCGGATGGGAGTGGGATCTGGATGCCGTCACCTCATGGCGTGGAGGAATGCAGGAGCGTCTCGATGCCGCACCAGGTGCTCGAGGCATCCGGCAGGCTCGCTGGGTCAGCGACTTCGCGGATGGCCGCGCGCAGCTGCCGGGCGAGAGCGTCAGCAGGATTCAGCTGTTCCGGCTCGGGTTCGAGTCGCCGGAGCTGCAGGTGCCCGTCGACGGACCTGGCGGCTCGCGGTACTTCGTCGACTTCGGGTTGAAGTGCATCAGGGTGTTCGGCGAGTTCGACGGCCAGGGAAGTACCGTGATGACGCTCTGCGCTCCGGGAAGCCGCTGGAGCAGGTGCTCCTCGAGGAGAAGCGGCGAGAAGACTGGATACGCGGCACGACCCAGTGGCGCCTCGCACGCTGGGAGACGCCGCACATCCAGACCGCGCGAGCGCTCGGATCGAGGCTGGCGTCCTTCGGTATCGCGGCACCCTGAGCGCCGGCCGGCGTCGTGAGCACTGTCCGTCCCCGAGCGCACGCCTTGCCGCCGACTGCACGGCTTCTTCGCGTCAACAAGCCGTGCGGTCGGCGAGTGCACGTGAACTC